>JAATGG010000276.1 GCA_015654835.1 Terriglobales bacterium | reverse complement strand
TTTGGCGGGGGGAGCGTTCTTTAGGCCAAGGGGCAACGAATATACTAACAAAGAGGTCTTAAGGGATAGAAACTAAGTATAGATCAATTTCGATCTCAATCTATTGATTCCAGATGGTTTAAGTTTGGTTTGGCGGTAAGGGGAGATTGAGGCTGCGTCTTCTGTTTTGATTTATGCCCTTTGTTCGTGGCTGGGTGGGGCATAGCGCATTCCAGTTTATCGCGTTGTTAGGAAGTTACTATGGCTTCTTGAGAAAGGGTGGCAGGTGCCCCCCCCTCCCCCCCCTGGTAGCCTCAGAGTGGCACTCTGCTTTACTTTGTTCCGTCGCTGGTTTGCCCGGTGCTTGACACCGAGGGTTGAATTCTAGGAAATTGAGTCCATCTATGAAACGATATTTAGCTGCTTCTTTTGTGTTGCTTCTGGTTGCGGCCTCTTCCGCACTTTATGCGCAAAGTTCAGTGGGGAGTTCTCAGGATTTAGGCGGAAGCTTTCAGAATCCAGTCGATGGGCAGTCCGGCAATTGCGCGGACACGGCATCTAGCTGGGATGACGGATGCGCACAGAGCGAGTTCTCGACTCCTCGCGGGAACGGGGGCATAAACTCCCCAGGATCATACGGAAACACAAGAACGAACAGCAGTGGAGCACTCGGCGACCGAACAACCTCTTCTCAGGCAGAAGACGCGACTCTTCGCGGGAGAAACAGAAACACGCCTTTTGTGTCAGATCGACCGTCGCGCCCAGATCCTCCCACCGAGTTTCAGAAGTATATCGCAGAGATAACCGGCCAGCGACTACCCATCTATGGCGCGAATCTGTTTCGCAATGTTCCCTCGACATTTTCCCCAAACGAATTGTCCCCAGTCACCTCGAATTATATTGTCGGTCCGGAAGATGAGTTGCGAGTCCGCATTTGGGGGCAAATTACTTATAGCGGAAATCTGCGTGTAGACCGGTCGGGCGATGTATATCTTCCGCAAGCCGGCACGGTTCACGTCGCAGGATTGCAATTTTCGGAATTGGAGCAGCACCTGCGTGCGGCCGTAAGCAGGATGTATCGCAATTTCGATCTTTCTGTCGATATCGGCCAGATTCGCTCAATGCAGGTTTATGTTGCCGGACAGGCGCGGCGTCCAGGTGCTTATACGGTTAGTTCTCTCAGTTCCCTGGTCGACGCGCTATTTGCCAGTGGCGGACCCTCTCCGCAGGGTTCGCTGCGCCACATCGAGTTGAAGCGAGATGGAAAGATCATCACCGACTTCGATCTCTATGCGCTGCTCTTGCATGGTGACAAGTCGAAAGACGTGAAGCTCTTGCCTGAGGATGTCCTGTATATTCCAGCGGCGGGTCCTCAGGTGGCAATTACCGGCAGCATTCGGAATCCTGGGATTTATGAACTCCGGGACCGAGAGACGATCGGCGATCTCGTAGAAGCGGCCGGTAAGACAACGGCCATGTCGGCCAAAACTCGTATCTCTCTGGAGCGTGTAGGGCAGGAAAAGCTGCGCCAAGCCATGGAATTTTCGTTCGACGCCGCCGGGCAAGCTGCGCCTCTTGAAGACGGCGATATCGTGCGAATCTATGCCATTGTTCCTGCCTATCAAAATACGGTGACGTTGCGCGGAGACGTAGCAAATCCCGGACGTTATAGCTTGAAGCCAGGGATGCATCTGAGCGACATCATCCCTGACCGCGAGTCTCTGGTGAGCCGGGATTATTGGTGGAAACGGAGCCATCTTGGGTTACCCGTGGCAGAATTTGAGCCGGCTATTACCAGGCTCAGCGGAGAGCAGCCAATCCCTGGATTTAACGGACAACCGTACGCCGGAGGAGATTCGCAGCAAGAGCGCTCGGCCTTTGACTTGCGGCGGGGCGATCAGCAGTCCTCCACTGTAGGTACCTCGAGGGCCGACCAGCAATCGGGGAGTTCGTCGCTTGCCTCCCAAATGGCGTACTCGTCTGACTCCGGTGACCTCAACGAAGATTCGTCTGTGCCCGCCATGCCCAGGGACACCAACGCAGATTCCTCCCTCCCCAGGGGGATTAATACTGATTCGTCTATGTCGGAGAGTTCCAACAGACCTCCGTCTCAATCTAGCGGCATAAGTAGCAAGCCAGTGCGGAATGAAGTGCGGTTGGCGGCCCCTGAAATCGATTGGGATTATGCAGTCATTGAGCGTCTCGATCCTGAAACCTTGCGCACTTCACTGATTCCCTTCGATCTCGGGAAGCTTGTGCTCAACCATGACTCCAGCCAGGATCTCGCGCTGCAGGCCGGCGATACTGTTACGATCTTTTCGCAAGCGGATATCCGTGTGCCGATTGAACATCAGACAAAGTATGTCGATCTGGAAGGCGAAATTGTTCATGGCGGCATTTACAGTGTGCAGCCAGGTGAGACGCTGCGCGATTTGGTGCGTCGTGCCGGTGGCTTTACCCAGAACGGATATCTGTATGGTTCGGAATTTACGAGGCAATCGACGCGCGTGCTGCAGCAACAGCGGATCGACGAGTATGTGAAGAGCGTAGAACTGGATGCAGAGCATGGTACCCAGGCTCTGGCTATGTCGGGAACCTCATCCGCGGTTGACGCTGCAAGCGCTTCTTCCGCGCGTCTGGCCGAGCAAGGTCTGATGGCCCGGCTCAGGCAGATCCGGGCGACGGGGCGAATCGTTCTGCATTTTAGCCCCACCAGTTCGAGCCTGGACGACATCCCGGCAATCAGTTTGGAAAATGGCGATAAATTTGTTCTTCCTTCGATGCCGGCGACAATCAATGTTGTCGGTGCGGTCTACGATCAGAATTCATTTGTCTACGAACCTAGTCAATCCGCCGGACGCTATCTGCAACTAGCGGGAGGACCGACACGCAATGCGGATTGGCGTCGGTCGTTTATTATCCATGCGGACGGCTCGGTAGTCAGCCGCGATGCCGTGAAGGGAGTCTGGGGAAATGAGTTCAACAGCTTACGACTGAATCCAGGCGACACGATCGTTGTGCCGGATAAGACACTGCAGCCATCGGGAGTACGCAAATTTATGGATTGGACTCAGATGTTCTCGCAGTTGGCCATCGGCGCAGCCGTACTGACTCTTTTCTAGCAAGGAAAGAGCCGCGAGAGGCGAGTGCGTAACGGAATGCAGGGGCGGCTTTCTCCTGCCATTGAAGGTGAAGAATTGGACTCATCGCGATCGGCTGTCCTCGTGACCGGCGGAGCCGGCTTTATCGGCTCCAACTTTGTGCTCAGGCGGATGTCGGAGAGACAGACATCTGTGATCGTTCTAGATAAATTGACCTATGCAGGAAACCTGGAGAATCTGTCGTCCGTGGCACAAGACGAACGGTGCAGATTTGTCCGCGGAGACATCATGGATGGGGCGTTGGTTCGTCGGCTCCTCGATGAGCATCGCCCGCAGGCTGTCCTGCATTTCGCGGCAGAAAGTCACGTAGATCGCTCGATATTGGGTCCGGAAGAATTCATCCGTACCAATATCGAAGGCACTTTTCACTTGTTGGAGGCTGTTCGCGGTTATTGGTTGAAGTTAACTGCCCAGGAGCAGGCTGCGTTTCGATTTCTTCATGTATCTACCGATGAGGTTTACGGATCGCTAAGTCCTACGGATCCAGCCTTCACTGAAGAGACGCCTTATGCCCCCAATAGCCCATATTCAGCTTCCAAGGCCTCTTCGGATCATTTGGTACGCGCCTATCACCATACTTATGGTCTTCCCGTGCTCACTACAAACTGTTCGAACAACTATGGTCCCCGCCAATTTCCAGAGAAGCTGATTCCGTTGATGATGTTGAATGCCCTGAAAGGTCTTTCTCTGCCGGTGTATGGCGATGGTTTGAATGTGCGCGATTGGCTTTATGTAGACGATCACTGCGATGGCATTCAAACTGTGCTGGACAGAGGGATACCGGGGCAAACATACAATATCGGCGGGCGACAGGAAATGACCAATCTGGAGTTAGTGCGGCAGGTTTGCGCCATTCTGGACGAGTTGAAGCCGACACAGAAATCTTATGCCGATCTCATTACTTTCGTGAAAGATCGTCCAGGACATGACCGGCGCTATGCGATGGATATCTCGAAGATTGAGCGCGAACTCGGATGGAAGCCCCGCGAAACATTTGTCGGCGGTTTGCGCAAGACGATAGAGTGGTACCTTAACAATCTTGAATGGGTAGAGCATGTGACGAGCGGAGCTTATCGCGACTGGATTCACCTTCAGTACACGTCTACCAACCCGGCAGGGACTGTGCAGCTATGAGTTCACGCAAAGGCATTATTCTGGCAGGTGGGTCGGGGACGCGTTTGTACCCGATCACCAGTGCTGTTTCTAAGCAACTGCTCCCGGTCTACGACAAGCCGATGATCTACTATCCGCTGAGCGTATTGATGCTGGCAAATATCCGCGAAGTGCTGGTAATCTCCACGCCGCGGGACACGCCGCAGTTTCAGCAGTTGCTGGGAGACGGGTCCGCCTGGGGAATGAATTTTCAGTATGCCGTTCAGCCTAAGCCGGAGGGGCTAGCTCAGGCCTTTATTTTGGGGCGCGAATTCGTCGGTAAGGAAGATTGCTCCCTTGTCTTGGGTGACAATATTTTCTTCGGCCACCAATTAGTGACAATGCTGAGATCAGCGGCAGCTCGGGCGTCTGGTGCGACGGTGTTTGCCTATCCGGTGAAAGACCCAGAGCGCTATGGGGTGGTGCAGATGGATGCTTCGGGCCGTGCCATCGATTTGGTTGAGAAACCCAAGCAACCCAAGTCGCGCTACGCTGTGACCGGACTCTACTTTTACGATAATCAAGTGCTCGATATCGCAGCTGACCTGAAGCCTTCACCGCGTGGGGAATTGGAGATCACCGACGTTAACCGCGCCTATATGGAGAAGGGCGACTTGTCCGTAGAAGCGATGAGCAGAGGCATCGCCTGGTTTGATACAGGCACGCATGATTCGCTGCTCGAAGCCAGTTCCTTTGTTCAGACTATAGAGAAACGCCAGGGCCTCAAAGTGGCATGTCCCGAAGAAATCGCCTATCGGGCTGGATTTATCGATGCTGCACAGTTGGAGGTGCTGGCCGCAGGCATCAAAAATGGTTATGGCGAGTATTTAAGAGAGATCCTTGGAAACTCAGAGGTTCAATTTTCATGAAAGTGACGGCAACAGGAATTCCAGGCGTTCTGATTCTCGAGCCCGCTGTCTTTGGCGACGCGCGGGGTTTTTTTCTTGAGAGCTATAACGAGAAGGAAATGCGAAAAGCCGGCATCGAAGCACATTTTGTACAGGACAATCACTCCCGGTCCGTGCGTAATGTTCTCCGTGGGTTGCATTATCAAATCGACCAGCCGCAGGGAAAACTCGTTCGCGTGGTGAGCGGCAAGGCATTTGATGTGGCTGTAGATCTACGGCGGCACTCCCCAACCTTTGGTAAGTGGGAAGGCGTCGAATTATCGGCAGAAAACATGCGGATGTTTTGGATTCCCCCCGGATTTGCCCATGGCTTTGTCGTGCTTTCAGACACTGTGGATTTTCTCTATAAAGCAAGCGACTACTACTCTCCCAAATCAGAGCGCTCAATTCTGTGGAACGATTCGGATTTGGCTATTGATTGGCCGCTTGAAGGGCAGCCAATTATTTCTTCGAAAGACGCGGCCGGTACGCCGTTTGGCCGAGCGGATGTCTACGAATCAATGGGGTTGTTGTCTCAGGGAGACCATGCATAGCCCCAAAATTCTGATCTTTGGCCGCAGAGGACAAGTGGGATGGGAGCTGTGTCACAAGCTGTCCTGCCTGGGGCAGTTGTCTGCAGTGGGATCTTCCGATGCGGACTTCGCTAAATCTGGTTCGATTCGGTCTGTGCTGCAGGCAACAAGGCCGGATGTGATCGTCAATGCAGTTGCCTATACTGCAGTCGATAAGGCCGAGACGGAGTCAGATCGGGCAATGTCCATCAATGCGGATGCACCGCGTGTGCTCGCGGAAGAAGCTCAGCGAATGGGCAGTCTCCTTGTGCATTATTCGACGGATTATGTGTTCGACGGCGGCAAGCAGGGGGGGGGGGTGGGTCGAAACCGATGCGCCGGGCCCTCTCAATGTTTACGGAAGATCGAAACTGGCTGGAGACGAGGCAATTCAGGCTTCTGGATGCGACCACCTGATTTTTCGGACGAGTTGGGTATACGGCGCCCGTGGCCACAATTTCTTCTTGACAATGCTGCGTCTTGCGCGGGAACGTAACGAATTGCGCATCGTAGACGACCAGATTGGATCTCCCACGACGAGCGAGTGCATCGCGCAGGCGACGGCTCACGTGTTGGCGCAGGTGCTCGCGCCCGGGGGGGGGATCGGCGGCCGCAGCGGCATCTACAATCTGGCTTGCGAGGGCGAGACGTCCTGGCACGGGTTTGCCAAGGCCCTTCTGACAGGTGCCCATGACCGGCTGGGGGTTCCTGTTCCCCGCCTCATCCCGATTAAAACGGACGAATATCCGCAGTTGGCTCGGCGGCCAGCCAATTCTCGCCTGTCCTGCCGACGTATCGAAGAGACTTTTGGGGTGAGGATGCCTCACTGGGAGCAGGCACTTTCCCTTATACTTGAAGCAGTTGCAGAGAGAGAGCCAATAGTCGATGCGAAAGCGTAGCGATCTTCCGCCCTGGGACCAAGGCGAGTGAGGGACGATCATACGTTGTTGTGCCTCATCGGCGAGGAATTGGATTTATCCGGATCTGGACATAGATGCCCATGTGCGACGTTTTCAGGAGACAGGTCTTCGATTCGGGAAGAGAAGATAGTTGCTGAAGCAAAGGATAAGCCGTTGCTTGTTCTGCCGCAGGGAAGCCGGCTATTGATCTCCTGTAGAATGTTACAATTCCGTGTCTGATCGGGGCCTTTTATATGAATGGAGATGTACGATGAATACGGCAGGGTCGTTCATTATCTTTGGCGGAACGGGTTTTATTGGAACCCATCTTGCGCAGCACTTTTTGCGTGAGAACCAGGCCCGCCATATCCTCTTGGTGGATTTAGCAGAGCCGCGCAACGATTCCTATGCCGGGCTGCTCCAAGAGGGATTACGATCCGGTCGGGTCGAGTTCATGCGTTGGGATGTGCGTAAACCCATTCCGGCTGAGCTACGATCGATGACACCCGATCTTATTATCAATTTAGCTGCCATCCACAGGGAGCCAGGCCACAAGCCAAGCGAATATTTCGAAACTAACCTTCACGGCGCTGAAAATGTTTGTGCATACGCATCGGCTGTGGGATGCCCAAGGATGGTGTTTACCAGCAGCATCTCTCCCTATGGCATATCGGAAGAGCCGAAGGACGAGGATTCCCTTCCGGTCCCCGAAACACCATATGGCAGTTCGAAGCTGGCGGCGGAGAAGATTCATCTCGCGTGGCAAGTGGAAGGGCCAGGACGAAAGCTCTTGATTTTGCGGCCAGGAGTCGTTTTTGGGCCGGGCGAGGGGGGGAATGTTACCCGCTTGATCCAGAGCCTGGTACGAGGATATTTCCTCTATATGGGCAACAAGACGGTCCGGAAGGCCGGAGGATATGTGAAAGAGCTGTGCTCCGTGCTGGATTTTGCACTGGAGCATCAGGACCGCGATGACGAAGCGGTTACGCTTCTGAATTTTTCCATGGATCCGCCGCCGGCACTTGCGACTTATGTATCTGCAGTCAATGAGGTTACGGGGATTGAACGCTCTCCTTGGAATGTGCCCCGGTTCTTGCTTCTCGGAATCTCTTACCCGGTTGAGGCGGTTGCGCGGTTTCTGAGGATTAAACAGCCAATTAGCCCCGTACGCGTGCGCAAATTGTTCCGGTCTACGTTTGTCTACCCGAAACGCCTTCGCGAGCTGGGGTATGCATGGAAATTCTCTTTGGCCAGCGCACTCCGCGACTGGAAACAGGATTTTCCCGAGGATTTTCTCTCGGAGAGCAGCTTAGGATCGACGGGGAAGAGGGGCGAACGTACGATAGAGCCGATTATCCCCGACTATGCCGTGCACGGCCATAATTCCAGATCCGAGTAGGCGCTTAGTGAGTTTTCAGGGTGGGTGTAGGAGTAAATTGGACGATTAAGTCGGTGTATCTTTGCTTATTGCCTACTTATGCGATAGAGGCTTAGAGAGCTTGGCGGTCTAACTGGCTTCATCTTGAATATAGAGCGGCAGACTTAGGGCGTTTTCAGAATACATTGCTTTAGTATTTTCATCCGCGATAATCTTGCCGGCATCTTGCCTGGAGTGCCAAAATCACTCCAAGCAAGACGCCGTCCTATGCACACCTGTCGGCTATGCCATTTATTGCGCACGGTCTTTGCCTGCGTTGGGTAAGTCTCAAGGCATGGCCAGGGGAGAGGGATTGGCATGTGCCGAGTTTGCTATTCGTCGTAGTGCAACAGGCTGAACACGTCGTAGTCTTTGAAGCGGTTGCGGCCCTTCAAAAAGTCCAACTCGACGGCGAAGGCCAAGCCGGCGATTTCGCCGCCCAGTTGCTTTACGAGCTTGACTGTGGCTTCCATGGTGCCGCCTGTGGCAAGCAGATCGTCGACCAGCACGACACGCTGGCCCGGTGCGATGGCGTCCAAATGAATCTCAAGCGAGTCCGAGCCATATTCCAGGTCATAGGTCACGCGGGCCACTGGGGCGGGCAATTTGCGTGGCTTGCGAACTGGGACAAACCCGGCATTCAGCCGATAGGCGAGTGCAGGTCCAAAGATGAATCCGCGTGCCTCGATGCCCAATACCAAGTCAATTTTGTTGGCGATGTAGTGAGACGCCAACGCGTCGATCAGTTGGGCGAAGCCGGTCTTATCTTTCAGCAGGGTCGTGATGTCGTAGAACAGAATTCCTGGCTTGGGAAAATCCGGCACAGTGCGCACGAGCGACTTCAGGGCTTCTACATTGATGGGCTTGACTGCTTCAGGCATGCGTTCGTCCGCTCCTCGAGTTTGTTCAAAAGTGAATGCTGAAAAAGGTTACGGGAAGAGAACAAGCACATGCGGTTCGACTTCCTTAGAAATTATAGATGGTGATCGGTGGCGCACGGCCGGATACACTTGCCGCGGATCGGCTCTTACCAGGCTCCTTCGATCTTGAACGAACTCAGTCCGACCGCTTCATTTTCTTCCAGCAGGTGCTCGACCACCCGATCTACACGGCAGCCGCGGGGGCCGCGGTGCAAGGTTGTGCGCAGTTCGGCCAGATCGACCGGCTCGCCAGCCGCTACCACTTCCACTTCGCCCTCTTCGGTATTGCGCACCCAGCCACGCAGATCGAGCTCACTGGCTTCGCGGTGCACGAACCACCGGAAACCCACGCCCTGTACGCGCCCTTGAACGAGAAAATGAAGAACCATCATGAGGAACCATGGTCAGTTTTGCAGATACGCCGCTCGTGCGCAACCCGGTGGAGGAGCAGCAAGCGGCTCCTGCGGCGCGAGAATCCACGGGCCCGCTCCGCGCGCTACACTGGAATTCACCATGGTTTTTGTCCTCGATAATTACGATTCGTTCACTTACAACCTTGTCCAGTACCTCGGCGAACTTGGTGCGGAGGTTGAGGTCCGTCGAAACGACGAGCTGACGGTGGAGCAGGTCGAGGCGCTGCATCCGGACCGCATCCTGCTCTCGCCCGGCCCCTGCACGCCGCATGAGGCAGGCATTCTGGTTCCGCTGATCCGGTATATGGCCGGTAAGGCGCCCATTCTCGGGGTTTGCCTGGGGCACCAGGCCATCGGCGAGGCTTTTGGCGGGCAGGTGGTGCGCGCGCGGCACCTGATGCATGGCAAGACCAGCCCGGTCGAGCATGACGGTAAGGGTGTGTTTGCTGGATTGCCCAATCCGCTGACCTGCACCCGCTATCACTCCTTGATTGTAGCCGAGGAATCGCTTCCCGCGGAGCTGATGATTACCGCCCGCACGCCGGAGAAAAATGACGCCGGCCAGCCGGACGGTTCGGTGATCATGGGGTTGCGCCATCGCAAACTGCCCATTGAGGGCGTGCAATTCCACCCCGAGAGTGTGTTGACCGAGGGTGGCCGCCAGATGATTCGCAACTTTTTGGAAATGTAGCTGCTATGCGGCACAAAGATTGGCTCGACGTTCTTGCCTTGACTGCGGCACTCGCGGCTGCTCACGCCCTGTGTGCGCAGCAGTCTGCAACCCCGCCCATGCAGTCCGGACCGCTCGCGATTGTTCGCCTGGACGCCAAGAATCCCGATCAGGCAGCTACGGTGACCGGTGCGCTCGAAGTTTCGCAGGGCAAGGCGATCATTGCGGCTAGCGGTACGGTTACCTCCGGCTCCAGCACGACGGAGGTGGTGCTGCCTCATCGCGGGGTATTGCGTGTCTGCGCCTCGACCACGGTGAAGCTTGGCGCCGACTCCAGCGTTCCGCCGGGGGAGATTCCCGGGCTGATGATGGCGATGGATCATGGGGCGGTCGAGGCCAGTTTCGCCACGGGCCGCGATTCCGACATTTTGCTTACGCCCGACTTCCGCATTCTTATCGGTGGCCCCGGCGCAGCGGACGTAAAGGTGCGCCTGGGCCAGCACGGCGATACCTGCGTCGACAATCCGGGCATCAACGCACCCTATGTGCTGGTCTCAAGCGTGTTCGATGGCGGTGCCTACCGCGTGCAGGCAGGGCAGCGTGTCATGTTCCAGCACGGCAGCCTGCATGAGGTGGTGGACCAGGAAAAAGAGCCCTGCGGTTGCCCGCCCGCGCCGCCGAATCCGGGCAGCAATGACTTTCCTCTGGCGCAGAGCGCGGGGATGGCGCCGCTCTCTGCGTCTGCTCCCACGCCCGCGGTGGCGCCTCAGTCCAGTGGAGCGCCTCCGATTCCCCCGCTCGTCTACAACGCCGCAGAGCACGCGCCGCAGCCTATCGTAGACGCCCAGCCGGCAGTTGCTGCCGGGGCGACCCCCCAGGCGCTGCCCCAGAAACCGGCTAGCTTCTTTGGCCGGATGGGACGTTTCTTCCGCCACATTTTTGGCGCGGAGTGAGCTGGCCTCATTGAGCAGGCCTCAGTAAGTTCCGGATGCTCCGGGCCGCCCCCGCTTGGCGGTACTATCGTTTTCCGACTCGATTCAATGAGTTTCCTGAAAACCGTTTTTAGAGCATTTTCGGAATACATGCAGATCAGATGTGTGCTTTCGGTCTACGTCCATTCCGAAAATGCTATAGATGGCCGCGAACGCGGAGGATTCGATTGTTCACGTATCGATGGATGCAGGTTTGGAACTTCGAAACGAAGGAGGGGGATTGTTTGGATTGAGGCGAGCGAGATAATAATAGCGTTGGGTACAACAGCTAGAGAACCGCTGTACCCCGCCGGTATGGATTCCTCGAGGGGGAAGGCCCACCTCCGAGGGAAATGCGGCCCTGCTTCAGTGCTATGCTGTTGCGTTGACCAGCGATCCAGAGGAAAGGCTCTGTAGAAAGCCGTCGAGCGCACTTTGCGCAATGCCAATATTGCCGGAACTGAGCGAGGTTCCGACCTCAGATAACAAGTTATTGAAGGGGTTGGCTCTACTGGAGCCGGTTGACGCGGTGTTCGCATCGGTAGACGCCGAAGAGCCATTGCCTGCATTGAGAAGGCCGGTCAGGGACTGGTAGGCGTATTGCGCATCCGTCACGTCGCCTGAACTGATGGCGCTGAACAGGCTGAGCACATCCTGGCCGAGAGTGCTGATCGTGGAATTTGTGGAGTCGCCGGTTTGTGCGGAACTGGAGGCCGTCTCGGTTTCAAACGTGGTCAGCGCACTTTGGGCCGCGGCGATATTGTTGTTGGACAGGGCCGTGGAAGTGGTCGAAAGAAACTCGGTCAGGGGGCTGCTGATGCTGTTGCCTGGGGGAGACAATTGCTGCAGTTCGGCCAGATACTTTCCTGTGTCAGCGGTATTTCCCGAGCGGATGGAAGACATCAGGGCGGCAAGTGCGCTGTCGTACTGCTCTTGAATGCTGCTGGAAGTATTGGAGGCGGACAATGCCGAAGGCGTCGGGGAGGCCGAAGATGCCGAGAGCCCTGCGAAGAGGGAACTGCTGCCCTGCAAATTGGAAATCTGCATGATTGACAGTCCTTTCTACGAAGATTGCCAGGAACGCCCAAGGGGAACCCTGGGAACTCCCAGCACTAGGGAAGGACTGCACGCGGAGGGCCATTAGAAACTACTAAGTCCCTAGGAAAAACTAATCCCGAATAGGGACCGGCCAAAGAAAAAAGATGACCTCTTGGCGGTGGTTTCACGGTTACAGCGGCTTCAAAGCTCGCGTGCCCGCTCAATGGCCCGGATGACCGCCTGGGCTTTGTTCAACGACTCCTGATGTTCGAGCTCGGGCACCGAGTCGGCCACGATGCCGGCGCCGGCCTGAACGTAGCCCTTGCCGTCTTTCGTCAAGAGGGAACGGATGGCAATGCAGGAGTCCAGGTTGCCGGAGAAATCGGCATAGAGCACTGTGCCGCCATAGGTGCCCCGGCGGGCGGGTTCCACTTCTTCGATAATCTCCATGGCCCGCACTTTGGGCGCGCCCGTGAGGGTTCCGGCGGGGAAGCAGGCCCGCAAGGCATCCACGGCGGTCAATTCAGGCTTCAGTTTGCCCTCGATGCTGCTGACCAAGTGCATGACGTGGCTGTAGCGCTCCACAAACATGAGCCGGTCTACCTTCACGCTGCCAAACTCGCTTACCCGGCCGACATCGTTGCGTCCCAGGTCCACCAGCATGACGTGCTCGGCCCGCTCCTTTTCGTCGTGGAGCATTTCCTCAGCCATCGCCTCATCTTCTTTTTCGTTGGCGCCGCGCGGCCGCGTTCCGGCAATGGGACGGTACTGGACCCGGCCCTGGTGCACGCGCACCAGCAACTCCGGTGAAGAGCCGGCCAACTCGATGGTTTCGCCTGCCGCTTTATTCTTCTTGGATTTTTGCGGCTTGGCTGCGGGGCCGCCGAGCGGTCCGTCCGGCGCAAAGCGCAGGAAGTACATATAGGGGCTGGGGTTCACGGTACGCAGAGCGCGATAGACCTGGAAGGTGTCCACGCCCGGCTCCACGTCGAAGCGTTGCGAGGGCACGGCCTGAAAGATGTCGCCGGCGGCAATGTAATTCTTGATGCGGTCCACGGAGGCGAGAAAATCGCGTTTGCGCGTGCGGAATGCGACCTTCAGCTTGCCCTGCGTTTTATGGGCGGGAAGGTCGGGAAGTGGCTGCGTCAGACGCTTTTCCAGCTTGGCCAGACGCTTGACCGCGTTGGCGTACACCTTGTCAGGCGGATCGAGGGTTACGTCGGCCGTAACGATCAGCCAAATCTCTTTGCGCACGTGGTCGAAGGCCAGCACCTCGTCGAAAAACAGCAGGCAGGCGTCGGGAATGCCCAACTCGTCTTTGGCTAGTTCGGGCAGTCGCTCGATCTGGCGGACCGCGTCATAGGCAAAGAAGCCCACCGCGCCAGCGGTGAAGGGGGGCAGTCCGGCCAGACGGGCCGGTTTGTGCCCGCTGAGAGCCTGGTGCAGCACCTCAAAAACGTCGCCTTCGATATGGGTCGTCCGCTTGCCCTCGGTGATGGCAATATTCCGGTTGCGCGCCACGATTCTCTTATAAGGGGAGAGTCCGATGAAGGTATAGCGGCCCACCTGCTCGCCGCCTTCCACCGACTCCAGCAAGAAACACTCCCGCTCCTGCCAAGCCGCTCGCAGGAAGGCGGACACCGGCGTTTCGAGGTCCGCCGTGAGGGTACGGCAGACGGGGACGAGGGTATGCTCTTTGGCAAGCGCAAGGAACTCTTTACGGCTGGGCTGGATCGAATGGGCAGTAGCTTTCACAGGGACCAGTGTAATTGCTGGGGCGTCTCTGCGGGCTGCTGCAAGGTGTTGGGCAGCACCGGCACCATAGTTATTAGGTCGAAGATGATTTTGAAAGCAGATTCGCATTCCATGGCCGATACTTGGAAGGGCGACATGCCGAGCTGGGACCGATCCGGAGGATTGGCCGCAATGAGCTTGACGGGGGTGCCCGGCAAGCCTAGACTCACTGGGGTTTGGGCTTGTAGAGCATGATTCGCTGCCTGAACGGCCGGCCGGGAGCACAAACATCGTGGGCCGGATGGGATACTTCTCCGCGAAATCGGAGAAAACCCTGCCGCATCTGTACGTTGCGTTGGATCTATTCCCCATCCACCGCACGCCGGCAGGCAATCAGAATTGGAGAAATGCATGGCAACGCTCACCCCTGCCGTCACTTTGGACCAGGAGATCAATCCCTGGGAGGCACAAAGTGCACGGTTCGAATTTGCTGCACGCAAGCTGAACCTGGACGAAGGTCTCTGGAAGGTTCTGAGTTCTCCTTCGCGCGAGATCATCGTTCATTTCCCGGTAAGCATGGATGACGGACGTATCGAGATGTTCACCGGTTTCCGGGTGCAACACTCGATGGCCCGGGGTCCCGCCAAAGGCGGCATCCGCTACTCCCCTGAGGTAACCCTCAACGAGGTGCGGGCGCTAGCGGGCTGGATGACTTGGAAATGCGCTGTGGTGAATATTCCCTTTGGCGGCGCCAAGGGCGGCGTGATCTGCGATCCCAAAAAAATGAGCCAGGGCGAGTTGGAACGAATGACCCGCCGCTACACCTCGGAGATCATCGACTTCATCGGGCCGGAGAAAGACGTGCCCGCGCCGGACGTGAACACCAACGAGCAGACCATGGCCTGGATCATGGACACCTATTCGATGCACATGCGGCAGACTGTCACCAGCGTGGTGACCGGCAAGCCGCTGACCATCGGCGGCTCGCGGGGAAGGCTTGAGGCCACAGGGCGTGGCGTGATGGTGGTGTGCGACGAGAGCCTACGCTATCTGAACCTACCCCTGGACGGTTGCCGGGTCATCATTCAGGGTTTTGGCAACGTGGGTTCGAATGCGGCCCGGCTCATGATGGAGCATGGCTACAAGATTGTCGGCATTGCGGAGTTCGACGGCGGATTGTCGAATCCCAACGGCATCGACATTCACCAGCTTGTCGAGTACAAGTATCGCAACGGGACGATCCTGGGATTCCGCGGTGCAGAGGCCATGCCGAGCGAGGAACTGATGGTTTCCGACTGCGAAATTCTTATTCCTGCAGCGACCGAGAACGTCATTACCAGCCGCAACGCGGACAAGATCAAGGCGCGCATTGTGGTGGAGGGCGCCAATGGACCGACCACCGCCGTAGCCGACGAGATCCTGGCCGACAAGCGGATTTTTGTAGTGCCCGACATTCTTGCCAACGCCGGCGGAGTGACGGCCAGCTACTTTGAATGGGTGCAGGATCGCCAAGGCTACTTCTGGAAAGAGGCCATCGTCAACGAGCAGTTGGAAACCATTCTGCGCGACAGCTTTGACGATGTGGTCCGCTATGCCGAGGCGCACAACGTCAACAACCGGATTGCCGCATACATGCTAGCGATCGACCGCGTTGCCTTCACGATCAAGCAGAGGGGCATTTACGCGTAAATTGCGCGGCCGGAGCCGGCAATCCTCATAAAAAGCACCAACGGGGATGGGCTGAAAAGCCTGTCCCCGTTGGTGATTTAGAGCTGCCGTTCTCTTTTGCGGCACCTCGCGTGCGAGAGCGGGATGAGGCTTAAATTTGTCCCGCGCTGTTTCCGCGCCGGTCGAGATGCTTCAAAAAGCGCCAAGGGATCTTGGAGTGCAATAATGGAGCCACGCCGGTGAGCTTCTTTCCGGTGTAACGTAAAAGATGTGAACCTGCCAAACTCCATCACGATGAGCCGGATCGTTATGATCCCGCTGCTGTTGTGGATCTTGTCGCAGCATTTTCCGTGGCAAGGACCGAACGGCGAACAAGAGATTCTGGCGTCGGTTTTGTTTATATTGGCGTCGATTACGGATGGGGTCGACGGGTATCTGGCCCGGAAACGCGGCCAGATTACCACCATGGGGATGTTGCTCGATCCGCTGGCAGACAAGGTGATGGTGACCGCGGCGTTGATCGCGCTGGTTGCCTATAACCCCGACGTAGTGAAGGTCTGGATCGCCGTGGTCATCATTGGCCGCGAGTTTCTTATTTCGGGTCTGCGCTCCATTGCTTCGTCTGAAGGTTTTACCATTCAAGCCAGCGATCTGGGCAAGCTCAAAACTGTGATTCAGATCGTCTCGGTGGTCTCCGCCATTCTGGCTCACCACTGGTACCAGTGGCACTTTGGGGTGCTGATCGTGCCTGTGCAATGGATCGCCGTGGCAGCCATCTACTTTACCGTGCTGGTTTCTACGATCTCGGCCATCGACTATTTTGTGGGCTTCTGGAAGCAGATCGACCACGCGTCCAAAGATCGCCGTAAGTCCTTCGTCCTGACCCGGCGCAAGAGCGTCGACACGCCCGGCGCGAATTAAGCTCTTAGCGATGAAAGCCCCGGCCACGGCCGGGGCTTTCTGTCGGTCTGCAGCCAAGATGCCTATACGAGCGCGGAGGCGATTTCCTGCACCTGCGCCGGCGGTACGGCTGCGGGGATGGGCACTATGAGCGGGCCAGCTGCCGCACCTGCACCTATACCTGCCGCGACTGCGGGCTGCTGGTGGGCAGGACGCGTGAGCCGGTGGACGAAGTGGTAGGGCGGCCAGGGGCCGGAAATCTGCATCTGGCACTCGCGGATCGTAGCGCTGGTTGTAGCGAACTTGTTCTGGTAGCGTTCGACGTATTTGCGGTCGATCAGGTGGGCGATATCCAGCACCATCTTGCCGCTCTCGGTGAGCCGGCAGCTTACCTCTTCATCCAGCGGCATGAACAGCCGGTGCATCTGGAAGCTGACTGCACGTGCCCGGGTTTGGCGTTCGCGCTGGCGGGTAGCGCTTTCCCGCAGGTTGGAGAGGTATTCGCGGCCGACCTTTTCGACGGGCAACTGGCGTTCCAGTTCACGTGCACAGCAATCATCGACAAAGATCTTCAGGTGCATCTCGGTCTTGCCGCGTAGTTTGTCGATGTTATTGAGGAACTGACGCTGGTTGGAACGGATGGATTTTCGCAGGCTTTCGTCGTCGTTGAACACGGTTCCGAAGCGAAACGGCAGAACCGTGGAGTGTTGAAAACAGGCGGCGATGACGCGAGCATGGTCTACGCCGGACTTTTGACTCAGAGACTCTGAAGGATTGTGTTCGCTCACGATCACTGCGAGGTCGCTGGCGGGGTAGAGAAATACTTGGTTACCGCTCACTCCGAGGACAGATTCCATCGGAACAGGTTTGCGATGACGGGCCAGTTCAGGAAAAGCTTGTTTTTCACCGATGCAGTAGGCATACCATGCCATGACGAGTCACTCCGTGCGTGGGAGCCGGTAAGGGCCGTTCGTTGGTGAAGCGCTGAAAACCTTGCAGCAACTGCACAGTGGTTGGTGCCGGATGATCGAAATTTAAAGCGGCATCGAACTACCCGGAATACTAGCCCCTCGAAAATACGACTGGCAACACCTCAATTGGCTAAGTTGCAAAAAGGTAGCGAAGTTTTACATATTCGGTTTGATAAAAGTAACAATTATATTCATAATGTGGATATTTTGGAGACGAATGAGTTTTTTATCCGCTTGGAGATCTAAAGATTATCTAATCTGGCCTGTTTTTAACTGCCGAGCAAGGGGAATGGCCTCTCGTTTCTGCTGGAGAGCGAAACAGCAATCTTCTGGATCTTGAAAAAGTATTTCCAAGGGGATGGGAGAGGCTGAAGGGGAGCCGGTGCTGCTGAACTGGCCTCTCGTTCCGAGACTAGCCTTTCGTTAAGGCAGAACCCGCTGGATATGGAGAAACAGGACCACATTCACGAGCAGGGAAACCGCAAGCAGCAGAAGAGCGAGAAACGCGAACATATTGACTTTGCTACCGACCGATTTCAGGTCTTCAAGCAGTTCCTGCTGTTCCAGGGTATTGCGGTCGGTGGCTTCGCGAACCATCTCCAACTGATCTGCGACGTGCTTGAGGGCGGAATTCTGCTCTCCAACTTGGGTGCGCAGCTCACGATGCTCCGTGCGCAGGTCGGCCAAGCCATTTTCAATGGGCTCAAGGTTGACGGGGGCGGCGGGGGGAGGTGTGTGTGGGCGAGGCACGAGGAGATTGGCGACTGCCGAAGCAACATTGCCCTCGATCAGGGGCAAGACCCGCTGCACAAGCGGCAACGCCATCCGCAGCATGCTCATGGCGCGCTGCGCGTTGGAGGGATAGTCTTCGTCGTCGGAAGACGGGACAGCCGCGTTTGCCAGCGCACGGCCTATGGGGGGCACTGCGTCCTGAGAGGCCGGAGCCTGGCCGCTGGAGCCGACCGGCAGGGGAGATCCGAACGCGCGTGGATGCGATTCGCCCTGGTTCCTTGGCCTCTGCCCCAAATCGATTGGCTCAACACCGTGTAGCTCGCTCATCGGCTTCCTTTCTCTTAACTATATAAATGACAACATCCTATCGTGGGGCTTGGATGCGCTTTGAGTCAATTCCCGTAGAGTGGACAGGATTTTGCGTCGGGCCAAACGGTCTTTGCCGGTAGCAGCGATGCCGTTTCGGCGCCCGAGGGAGTGCGCGTTGATATCCTCGTGCACAGGAGTAGCACGTGAATCCAGTCTTCGCCCGTACTCTGCGCAGTCTGCAACGCAACATCCTCGCAGGCATTATTACCATCGGCCCGCTGTTTGTCACCTACCTGATCTTCAGTTTTCTGCTGGGACTTCTCGCCAGTGCCGGGTTGCCCCTGGCGAAGCTGCTCGCCGTCATTTTTCCAGATGAGGGATTGAGCCAGCCGTGGCTGCAATACGTGCTGGCTGTTGTGCTGACGCTGGTTGTGCTCTACCTTGTGGGCCGGATTACTTCGCAGGTGCTGGGACGGCAGCTTTTCAATCTTTTTGAAGCGCTGCTGGCTCGACTGCCTTTTGTCGCCAAGATCTACACGTCGGTTCGGCAACTGATCGACACCATGATGGCCAAGAAGGAATCGAGTCAGCGGGTGGTGCTGATCGACTTTCCGATGCCCGGCCAGAAGACTATCGGGTTCCTGACCCGGATGATGACCGACGCCGGCAGCGGCGAGATTTTGGCGGCGGTCTATGTGCCCACCGCCATCAATCCCACGGCAGGGTTCTTGCAGATTGTTCCATTTCGCAGCCTGACGGAGACCGATCTGACGATGGAGCAGGCGATGAGCCTATTGCTTACGGGCGGTGCCGTGGGGCCGGATGTCATCCGTTACAGCGCGCCCGTGATTCCGTTGGACCCGGATCTTGCCGGGCCCATTGCATCGACCGATCTGGATCCCAGGCAAGAGAGAATTTAGCCGCCTAGCCCGGTGGACTCGGCGGCGCTCAGGTCTTCGCCTGCGTGTTCGCTTTCTACCGCGATCTTGCGCAGGCTGACGTGTTCGAACTGCGCCCAGATCAGCCCGACGGGCACCACGCTGAGGAAGGTCACCAGCAGCAGCGTCGCGGCGCAGGCGGTGGCGGCCTCGGGAGCTACGCCATAGAAGCTGGAAATCGCGGCGGCCACGATGCCGATCTGCGTAAACCAACCCAGTACCGGAAGCTGCAGGGCGCTGGCTCCTCCACTGACGGCCAACAGCAACATGCATTTGGCGGGCGTCATCGAGGCCAGTTGCGGGCTGGCGGTGAAGGCGCGCATCGTCTCAAGATAGGCCGCGGCAATCAGCAGCCACATGGCCACCGAGAGCGTCGAGGTAAAGGCGAAGTCCGAGAGAGAGCGGATGGTATCCAGACCGGTGCGGAAGGTGCGGATTTTGTTTCCCGCGGCATGGCCGAGGTTCTTCGAGATCATGCCGAAAGCTGCCTGGAAGAAGGAAGCCACGGCTTCGCCGGCCAAGCGGATGGCCACCAGAAAGAGCGCGCCGAAGACGGTAGCGGCGAGAAACCAATAGCCGGCTTTTTTGACGAGTTCAGGATGAGGCAGGGCTCCTTGCGGAGCGAACACGATGGCGCATGAAAAAATCAGTCCCATCGAGCCTGCGTCGAAGAGTCGCTCGACGATGTAGACGGCGATCTGCGAACTGAGCGCAAGGCCTGTCTTTTTTGACACGAGGTAGGGACGCACCAGGTCGGCGACCCGGCCAATCAGAGCCACGGCGGTGAAGCCGATCACCTGGGTGCCTAAAAGTCCCAGCAGAGGCACTTGCTTGTTATGCCGAAGCAGCCGTGCCCAGCGTACGGAACGGAAGATGTATCCCAGATAAATGCAGCCCGCGGCAATGCCGATCCGTCCCCAGTTTGCCAGCGCCAACTGCGAACGAAATACGCCAAAATCGAAGTGGATTCTGTCATGACCCCAAACAATAAGGGCAGCCAAAGCTGCCAGCACTCCCAAACCCAGAATCAATTGATTCTTCTTCAATTGCTCTCCGTTTCGTCCTGATTCTCTTTGTTGCGACAGATCAAGTCTAAATTGCCCGGCTGTTCGGGAC
>JAATGG010000120.1 GCA_015654835.1 Terriglobales bacterium | reverse complement strand
GAGATATTCGGGTAGACGTAGAATGCGCCTTCCGGCTTGGTGCAGGTAACGCCGGGAATCTCGGCCAGCTTAGCGAGCATGTAGTCCCGCAGGTCGATGAACTCCGCGCGGAAATTCACGACGCACTCCTGCGGGCCCGCCAACGCGGCAATGGCAGCCTTCTGCACCATGCTTGAGGCATTCGACGTGGACTGCGACTGCAGCTTGCTCAGGTTGGCTACAACCTTTTTGGAAGCGAGCGCGAAGCCGGCGCGCCAGCCGGTCATCGCATAGGTCTTTGAGAGCGAGCCGAGGACAACCATGTGATCTTTTGCCCAGGTAAACGAGCCGCCCGAAACCGGCTTCCCCGCATAGTTGAGGTAGACGTAGCACTCGTCCAGCAACAGGAAGACGCCGCGCTCATGGGCCAGGTGGACGATCCGCTCCAGATCTTGCGCGGAGACGACGGAGCCGGCCGGGTTCGACGGCGAATTGAGAATGATGGCCTTGGTGCGCGGAGTGATGGCCTTTTCAATGGCGTCCGCCGTGATGCGGAAATTCTCCGCCTCGTTGGTCTGGAGAAACACGACCTTGCCGCCCGCGTACTGAATGATGTCTTTGAAGCTCACCCAGTAGGGAACCGGCAGGATGACCTCGTCGCCGTGATCGACCAGCACCTGGATCGTGTTGAACAGGGCCAGCTTGCCCCCGGTGGTGAAGATCGCTTCGTCAAGGCCATAGTCCGAACCGAAGTCCTTCGCGTGGCGCTCCACGATAGCCCTGCGCACGTCGGGGATGCCCGGAACCACCGTGTAGCGCGTGAAGTTCGCGTCAATGGCGGCAATGGCGGCGTCTTTAATGTGCTGGGGCGTCGAGAAGTGAGGCTCGCCGGCACCAAAATCCACGAGGTTGGCGCCCTGGGCGCGCAGCTTGGCGGCCTCGGCGGCGACAGCCATGGTTGCTGAAACTTCAATCCGGCCAATTCGGGCAGCGAAGACTTGCGAGGGAGCGGCAACGGTCATAATACTTCTTATCTTTACAGATTTTGAGTGAATGATGAAACCCGGAATGCGCGGAATCTGTTCAAAATCACGGTTTGCTGACGCGACCGCGCAGGCGTTTGAGCAC
The DNA here is from genome assembly GCA_015654835.1 of Terriglobales bacterium. Classification (GTDB taxonomy): domain Bacteria; phylum Acidobacteriota; class Terriglobia; order Terriglobales; family Acidobacteriaceae; genus Telmatobacter. The sequence continues at coordinate 25,170 of JAATGG010000120.1, read as the reverse complement.
GTTCGGCGGCACCAGCCCGGTCACGTCCCCGCCGAAGCTCGCTACTTCCTTCAACATGCGCGAACTGATGTACGAGTAGCGCCCCGCCGGCTGTAGAAAAACAGTTTCGATTTCCGGCGCCAATCTGCGGTTCATCAACGCCATCTGAAACTCATATTCGTAGTCTGAGATGGCGCGGATGCCGCGCAGCACCGCAGAAGCCCCTTCGCGGCGGGCAAAATCCACCATGAGGCCGTCGAAGGTGGCCACCGATACGTTTTCGATGGAGTGTGTGACCTCTTCGAGCATCTCCACGCGTTCGGCTACTGAAAATAACGGATTTTTGCCGGGATTGTTCAAAATGGCAACGGTTAAATGCCCAAAAAGCCGAGCCCCGCGCTGAATCAGGTCGACATGCCCGTTCGTGGGCGGATCGAACGTGCCGGGGAATAACGCTTTTACGATCATTTTGGGCTGCTCCATTGGGATTCTAGCAGCGGAATGGGGAGAGGTTGGCCAGTTCGCGGTACGAGGCTTGCGCGATTGCGAAAAAACGGGTGGCTAGGCCAAACACGCCCGGCACACCCGTTTTGGTGAATCGCTGCGGCAGATCGAGTTAAGCGGATGCCTGACCGCGGCGACCGCGAACAACCTCTTTGGCTTCAGCCGGGCCGGCAGCGGGCACTTCGGGAACTTCAACGGCTGCGGCGCTGATGCCGATGCTCAATTTGGCGCGGACTTCGGCGTCCATCCTCGCGAACATCTCCTTGTTTTCCTTGAGGAAGGTGCGGGTGTTTTCGCGGCCCTGCCCGATGCGCTCGCCGGCATAGCTGTACCAGGCACCGGACTTCTCGACGATGTTATTGGCTACGGCCAGGTCAAGCACGTCGCCCTCGCGGCTGATGCCTTCGCCGTAAAGAATGTCGAACTCGGCTTCGCGGAAGGGCGCGGCGACCTTGTTCTTGACGATCTTGACCTTGGTGCGGTTGCCGGTCACAACGTCGCCTTCCTTGATGGCGGCGATGCGGCGGATATCGACGCGCACCGAGGAGTAGAACTTGAGCGCGCGGCCACCCGTAGTAGTTTCGGGGTTACCGAACATCACGCCGATCTTTTCGCGAATCTGGTTGATGAAGATGAGCGCGGTGCGGGATTTCGAAACCGTGCCGGTGAGCTTGCGCAGCGCCTGCGACATCAGGCGAGCCTGCAGGCCGACGTGGGAGTCGCCCATTTCGCCGTCGAGTTCGGCCTTGGGAACCAGTGCGGCCACGGAGTCGACCACCAACACGTCGATGGCCCCGGAGCGCACCAGCGCCTCGGTGATTTCGAGCGCCTGTTCGCCGCTATCCGGTTGAGAAACAAGAAGGTTATCGACATCGACCCCCAGCTTCTTAGCATATTTCGGATCGAGCGCGTGCTCCGCGTCCACAAATGCCGCCAGGCCGCCCATGCGCTGGGCTTCGGCGATGATCTGCAAAGTGATTGTTGTCTTGCCCGATGACTCCGGCCCATAGACCTCGGTAACGCGGCCTCGGGGAATGCCGCCTACTCCGAGAGCAGCGTCAAAGCTGATCGATCCGGTGGAAATCACCGCGATGGGGAGAAGGGCCTCTTTGGAGCCGAGCCGCACAATGGAGCCCTTCCCAAATTGTTTTTCGATCTGTGAAAGGGCAAGTTCTACAGCTTTGGCGCGGTCGTCGGCAATAGCCATTGAGAGGGTCTCCTATGAAGCATTCCAGGCCGCCTCCCTTTGCAGGAAGGCTCAAGAAGCTAAAAGCCTGGAAGGCATTTCGTTCGGATTGTAGCAGGGCGCAACAAACAAAGACAGAGAAAAATGGCGAAGATTTGGAGAAGAGAGAGGCCCGGCCCGCGACTGCCCGATTCTGCTGTAGTTACCTCGCCAACCAATTAAGCGGAGTAGGCGCCGATGCGGGTTTCGCGGCTGGTCAGGTCGTCGCACGCCCGGTCCAAGGTTTCGTATTCCGCGTCGTGATCCTTGCGAAAGGCCCGGAATGCTTCTTCGCTGGCCCAGCGGTCGATGGTCAGGTAGCTGCCCGGGATGTACGCGTCGCGAAGCAGTTCTGTGCCCTCGTATTCAGGCGAGTTGCGGAAAAGTTGCGCCCAGGCGCCCTCCGGTCCATAAGCGGCTTCGAACCCGGCAACCTTCTCTTCGGAAATCTCAAACTGCCAGACAACGACGAACATGCGCGGCCCCGATCTTGCTTTCATGGTAGCGCAGGAGGGACGGAGAGGGAGCGTGGTTGCCCCTCCCCACCCTTCCGCAAAGAATGCAGAAGGGTGGGAGTCTGCGGGCTGGGCGCCAGCTAGCGTTGCAGCAGGTCGATGGGCTGGGTAAAGTCGGTGATCCGGACGTGCTTCGCCAGGGTAGGGTGCTGGCGTTCGAGGGCCTTGTACATTTCCCAGGCGATGCGGCGATAGCTGAAGTGGCCCGCGGGGCCCGAACGCAGTTCGGAGATGTATTGGGCCTCCGCGAAGTCCATCTTGAACAGGGCGCGGATGCGGGTGGCCAGCGGCAGCAGGTAAAGGGCGGATTGCGCTGCTTCCGGGGCTTGGCTGGCAGCCACGCGGGCGCTGGCCTGATGGGCCGTTTCAACGACAGCTTGGTACTCGGCCAGAATGCCGGCTTCGGCCAGGATCGCGGCGTCACCCGGCAAGTCTCCCGATTCCGGCGTCTCGTAGCCGTGGAGCGACGTAAACGGCTGGATGATCTGGGTCGCGCGGCGGTGGCGGTGCATGTCGCGGAACCCCCCTATATCCATGAGGATATCGAAGCGGAGAGCCGCTCCGGCGTGGAAAGCGCGCAGGGCTTCATCGTGCTTGCCGCGATGGCACAGGCCGAGATCGATGATTTCGGTGACGCGGGCTTCGGGCAGCGCGGCGGTCAGGTCGCGAATCTGGCGGTAGGGGTGGTGGCTCACGGAGTAGAGCAGCGTGGCCGCCAACTCGACCTCCAGCGATTCGGTGCGTTCCACCAGATCGACGGCCGGGGCATTGGCAATTGGCATACCGCCCAGCAACTCGTGGGCCGCCTGGGCGAGCTCGGCCTGGGTCTGCAGGGTGTATTGATCAGGTTCAGCGTATTTGACGAGAGTCGGTGCGGTGCGGACCTCGCGAGTGAGGACGCCGGCAGCCTCGGTGGCCAGCGTCGGGTCGGCCGCGGCAACTTTTTCAAGCAGCGCAGCGGTGGCGGCTGCGTTCACATTCCACGCGGGCCCGGTCGCGGCTTCGCGCAGTTTCAGCCCCAAGTCGCGGATTTCGGCAACCGGATGCGAGAGCAGGCGCGAAACCTGGGTTTCGAGGGTGCGGGCATTCACGATCTGGCCGAGGGACGTGTTGGTAGCCAGCGGCAGCAGGTAGCGGGCCACGTCGAAGGCGCGGGCTTTGAGGGTGCGCTCGTAAGCTTCGGGCTTCATGGCATCGGGCCGGGGAACGCGTTGCCGCAAGGCTTCCAAAACCGCCGCGGTCGTGCGCTGGTAGGCGGCAAACAACCCCTCGACGGTGCCGGCGTAGAGCTTGGCTGTCTCTGCCTCGGGTCCAAAATTGGGGAAATACCAGCCCGATTTGAGAAAGTTCTGATAGCGAGTCGAGCGTTCCTGCCCGTCCCAGCGCTGCTCGTCGACCAGCACAATCGCGGCCAGCAGGCTCAAACGCTCGACGGCGAAGGCGATGTGCGCCAAATCGGCGATGGAGCGGTGGCCGTATTGGAAATAAAATGTATTGAGAAACTGCTCGGCACGCTGGGCACTGATTTCAGCCAGCGATTCGCGCATGGAAAGGGCCGAGCGGGAGTATTTGGCCATCGCATAGGCCAGCACCTCCGGATCGGCGCCGTGAACGGCAAAAACATCGGTTTGATTGCGTGCGCCGGCTGGCGTAAAAGATTCACTGGACATCGCTGAGGCTCGCGAACAGAATACGGCATAGGGCTGGGGAACGGGATGCGCGCACCCGAGCGACGGCTCACCGCGCATTGCATGGACAGAGCAGGAGCATAGAGCCATGTTGGAGTACCTGGTACGGACATCGCACAGGCCTAGACCGCTTCCATCGGGTCGCTGGGCCGTGACGCAGCGGTGGAACGACCTGCTGTTTGCGCACTGGCCTGTGCCGCCGTCCTCGCTGGGGCCCCTGCTGCCGGAAGGGCTTCATGTGGATACGTTTATGGGGTCCGCGTGGCTGGGGATTGTGCCCTTCTGGATGGATCGGATCAAGGTCCGGGGCGTGCCGCCGCTTCCCGGAGTCCGCCGCTTTCCCGAGCTTAATGTGCGCACCTACGTCCGCGACCAGCAAACGGGAATGCCGGGATTGTATTTTTTCTCGCTCGATGCCGGCAGCCTGCTCCGCGTGGCCATCGGCCGCGGCTTTTTCCAATTGCCGTATTACTGGGCCGAAACCAGCCTCGACCAGCGTTCGGAGCGGGAGTTTGAGTTCTATAGCCGGCGGCGGATGGTGCGCCAGCAAATCATTTTCAAGGCTCGCTACCGGGGTTTGGGGCCGACGCGCCGGCTGGCGGAGATGCGTGGCGGCACCCTCGAACATTTTATAAGCGAACGCTATTGCCTCTATGCGCGCAAGAGCAACGGGCAGGCGATTCGCGCCAACATTCATTCCGTTTCCTGGCCGCTCGAAGATGCGGAGGCGGAGATCGGACGCAACGATCTGGCGGCCGCCATCGGTGTCTCTCTCCCGGGCGAGGAGCCCGTGCTTCACTATTCGCGGCGCCTGGCGATCTACATCTGGCCTGCGGAATTGGTCAAGCCGGCCATGGCGCGCCGGCGGGTACCGGTGACCGTGACGCCGTCCGCTTAGCAGCTTTTTCCGCGTGAATTTCGCGTCCGGCGCTGGTTCTTTATCCGCCCCTATAAAATGAATTTCGAAAGGGCGCGGCATCGACTGCGCGGGTTCACAAGAGAGATATGGCGGATTTGCAGGGAAGAATTGCGCTGGTAACGGGCGCGTCGCAGGGAATCGGTCGGGCTTGCGCGTTGGAACTGGCAAGATCCGGCGCTACGGTGGCGCTGGCGGCGCGGAACGAGTCGAAGCTCGCCGAAGTGGCTGCTGAGATTGAGGCTGCGGGCGGCAAGGCGGCGGTCTTTGCGCTGGACGTGGCCAGCGAGGACTCCATCAAAGCCGGGGCCAAGGCGATTGTCGAACGGTTCGGCAAGGTCGAAATCCTGGTGAACAACGCGGGCATTACCCGCGACGGACTGATGCTGCGCATGAAGCGGGCGGACTGGGACAGCGTGCTCAACACCAACCTGACCGGCGCGTTTCTGTTGAGCCAGGCGCTGTTGAGCCCCATGCTTAAAAATCGTTGGGGGCGCATCGTCAACGTATCCAGCATCATCGGGCAAACCGGGCAGGCGGGCCAGGTAAACTATGCCGCCTCGAAGGCCGGCCTGATCGGGTTTACACGGGCCATGGCGCGGGAGGTTGCTTCGCGTGGCATCACTGTCAATGCGGTCGCGCCAGGCTATATCGAAACCCAGATGACCGCTGTCTTGGATGAGAAACACCGCGCGGAAATGGTGACGCAGGTTCCGCTGGGACGGGCGGGAACCGATCACGACGTAGCCCAGGCAGTTGCGTTCCTGGCCTCCGATGCGGCATCGTACATTACCGGCCACGTTTTGGATGTAAACGGCGGAATGTTCATGGGCGGTTGATGCCGAACTCACAGTGCGATGAGCGCGTTTGATTGGAGCAGGATTCTCTCAAGTTGTGTCTGCTGCTATCCGATAAGCGCTAATGGATGGTGCGTATCACGACCCAGGTAACACAGGCGGAGAATCCCGCAGGCCCCTTTCCGGAACTACCCAATGGGTTGCGGTACGTAGCACGCCAACCCATCTTGGATTTGCGTGGCCAGGTGCGGGGATATGAACTGCTGTTTCGCAGCGGGCCCGAAGAGGCTTTTCGCGGCGACGGCGATCTAGCCACGCGCACCATGCTCGATAACATGGTGATCTTCGGGCTGGACCAATTGTCATGCGGGCTGACGGCGTTCGTGAATTGCACGGGCGAATCGCTGATCTCCGGCATGGTCGAGGTTCTGCCCCCCGCCGGCACCGTTCTTGAAGTGCTTGAATCCGTCGAGCCCACCGAAGAGCTGGTCGCCGCCTGCAAACGGCTCAAGGGCCTCGGATTCCGCATCGCCCTCGATGACTTCACCTGGAAGCCGGGCATCGATCCGCTGCTCGAACTGGCCGACTACATCAAGGTCGATTTCCTTGCAACCGGACCTGAAAAACGGCGCGAGTTGCTGTGGCACCTGCACCGCACCAAAGCGATTCTCCTCGCCGAGAAGATCGAGACTCAGGAAGACTACCGGCAGGCGTGCGAAGAGGGGTTTACCTTCTTCCAGGGCTACTACTTTTACCGCCCCATTTTGCTCAAGAACCGCAAAGTGCCCGCCAACTCGCTGCTCCATCTAGATCTGTTGAAACAGGTGCAGTGCGAACCGCTCAACGTGCCGCAGTTGAGCCACCTCATCAAGCGGGACCCTGCTCTTACCTTGCGCATGTTGAAGCTCGCTAACTCGCCTTTTTTCGGGATTCGGCAAGAGGTCCGCTCTATTCAAATGGCACTGGTCGTCATGGGCGACGAGATGCTGCGCCGGGTGTTGACCCTGGCCATCGCGAGCGAGTGGAATGCGGGCCGGCCCTCGGCGATTTTGCATGTCGCATTTGTGCGCGGACGCTTCTGCGAGTTGGCGGCAAGTCTTTGTGGGCTGGCCCCCACCGAGCAATATCTGTTGGGCATGTTGAGCCTGTTGCCCGCGATGCTGCGTCTCTCCATGCGGGAGCTGACGCCCACCTTGCCCTTGCGCGGAGCCATTCGCGAGGCCCTGGAAGGGAACTCCAATCGCGAACGCATCCTGCTGGATTGGCTGGAGCACTATGAGCGCGCCGAATGGGTGGCTTGCGATGCGGTGGCTGAGGCCGGTTGTCTGAACCAGATGCAGATGGCCAAGTACTATACCCAAGCCGTTCTGTGGGCCGAGGCCGCGCTGGGCGAGACATCCAGCCCTGGCGTCTGAGCGCCCGCCGCCTTACCCCGCAGCATCACGAAAAAGCATCTCGTAATGAACTTGCAGGGCACGTCAATAAGAGAAACGCTTTATTGGAATGCTCCCTTGGTCGGCATCGTCATGATGGTGACGGATGTGGCCAGAAAAGCGCCCTCCTTGAAGGAACCTTCGATGCGCACCATGTCACCCATTTGCACGTCGGCCAGAGTAATGGGCTCGCGGTGCTTGCGGAAGGTGGTGCTTTCGTCGGCGACAAAGGAGTGGCTCTTGTTGTCGATGCTGCCCTGCAGTGTCACCTTGACGCCGTCGATGGCTGTGACCTTGCCCATGAGCCAGGTCTTGCCATAGTTGGCCTGCATTTCACGAAGCTGCTTGGCGCGTTCGGGGTCGATCTGCACCACAAAGATGGCGCCTACCGACTTGGCGGCGGTGTCCACTTCGCCGCTGGCGGCGATCGCGTCGCCCACCTTGATGTCGGTCGATTTGATCGGCTGCGGGGGCTCGCCTGCGTCCCGGCCGCGGCCTCCCTCGGTATGCCGCGGCGCAGATTGCTTGAGGATGCGGCTGTTCACGCTGTAGTGAACCGTATAGATTTCGCCGTTCTCGGTCTTGACGGTGTAGTGATCGGCGGCCACCTCCGTGACAGTTCCCACCACGCCATGGCCGGCTCCACCCATCATGCCGCCCCAGGCGCCGCCACCGCGCCCCCCATGCCGGCCGTTGCCCTGGCCATTGCCGGAACCTCCCGGATTCTGGCCGGGATCGCCTCCCTGCCCATGTGCCCAGGCGCCGAGCGAAAGGCTCAACACGATCGCCGACACCAGACGGGCCTTCACTTTGATTCCACAAGACATCCTGACTCCACGGGGAGAACGAACAATCCCCCTGTCTAACGATAGACGGTGCAAATGAGGCTCCAGGGAGGAGTAGCCTCCACGGGGCAAGCTTTCCCTCGGGCGCTCCGGGCGGGCGCAGACTGAGCCGGCGCAACCGGCGGTCGGGCCGCTATGGCAGGCGTTCCGAAGCCAGCAGTTGCTCAAAGGCCGGCAGACCGCGCAGACCGGCAAATTCAGTATCGGCAACCAGCTTTTGCGGATTGATGAACCCCTCGTTGAGGGCCATGCGCAGGTACTCGATGGCGCGGTCGTTCATGCCGGCGCGCACACAGCCGCGTGCCATGTAGTAGTTCATGGCGCCGCGCTCCTGCAGCGCCGCAGGGTTATCCACCCGAATGCTGGTGCCGTGCTCAAAAATCGCGGGATCGATGGCCAGCGCGGTCTGGTATGCCTCCCAGCCTTTCTTGTATTTGTGCTGGGCCAGCAGGTTGGTGCCGAGATTTTTTGAAATCAAGGCCGACTGAGGGTCGATCTTAAGCGCCTGCCTGTAGAGCCGCTCAGCCGGGCGGTATTGTTTCGCCGAGTCGTAGATAGTGGCCAGATTATTCATCACGCTGGTGTTCTTGCGATCCAGCTTGAGTGCCATCTGATAGCAGCGGGCCGCCTCTTGGGCATTGAACATGAGCTGGTTGGCGATGCCCATCTTGTTCCAGAGATCTGCCGAGTTGTGAGGGGCTTTTTGGTAGGCCTCGATGGCTGCCTGATAACGCTGGTGAGCCATGAGCGCGTCCCCAGTCTGTTCGGCTGTCGGCTGAAACTGCGGTGCGGCCAGCGGCGTGGAAGACTGCCCGATGGCAGCCGGAATCGGCGTCTGCGCCAATCCGGCAACGGATTCGGTTGTGAGAGCCGCGGCGACGGCCAAAGCCGACAGCCAGCGGTGTTCGCGGTGCTTGCACATAATTCCCTCCTGGCGAAGGAAAACGGACGGCGATGCGACATCGCCACCGGTGGAATTAAAGCACCGATTCAGGCAGATTCGTCAACCTGGCGGGTATAAGTGCATCCAATAGTGCAGAAATGAAAATGCAAGCCGGACCGGACTGAATGGAAACGGACAGGAACAGTCCAAAAGGAAACAGTCTGCGTATTCCATAGCCGGTGGCCCAAGATTGGGGATGGGGAACCCAGCGGGGCAAAAACTGGGCAAGAAACCGGCCCGTTCGAGGCCAGGCAGCTATGGTTAGAACCGCGTTGCGCATAAAACCGCCGCATGGCTGGCAGTGAGGTACACTCTTTCGCAGGATGATGGGGGATGGTTCGAAATGAGGAGCACGGTCGCTGCCTGTAGTCCGCAACTAAGTCTTGCCGAGCGGTTTCGCTCTGCGCGCCGCCTGACGCTGAGCCTCTGTGATCCTCTGACCCCCGAGGACATGATGGTGCAGTCGTGCCCCGAGGCTTCTCCGGCCAAGTGGCACCTGGCGCATACGGCGTGGTTCTTCGAGTCTTTCGTCCTGCGGGAGTTTCTGCCCGGTTACCGGGTATTCAATACGGATTTTGCATGGCTGTTCAACAGCTATTACCAGAGTTTTGCCGCCTTTCCCGAGAAGCGGCTGCGGTCTTCGTTTTCGCGCCCGGCGCTGGAAGAAATTTTGCATTTCCGCCGCCATGTGGATGAAGGAATCGACAGGCTTCTGGAGGGCAATCCGCCCGCGGAAGCGTTGACGCGCATCGAGTTGGGCGTGAACCACGAGGAGCAGCACCAGGAATTGCTGCTGACCGACATGCTCCATGCCCTTTTCACCAATCCGCTGCGCCCGGCGTATCTGGCTGGTGCGGGCGCCGCCAAGGCCGCTGGCGTGGCCGTCGGTCGGAGTTTTATCGATTTTGAGGGTGAACTGCGCGAGGTGGGGCACACCGGCGAAGGGTTCTGCTTCGACAACGAGATGCCGCGCCACCGTGTGTGGCTTGAGCCCTATTCGCTGGCCAACCGGCTGGTGACCTGTGGCGAGTTCGCCCAATTTATCGCCGAGGGCGGGTATAAACGCGCCGAGTTTTGGCTTTCGGCCGGATGGGATGCGGTGCAAAATCACGGCTGGCGGGCTCCGCTCTATTGGGACGAAGACGAGACTGGCTGGCGCGTCTTCACCCTGCGCGGGGAGCAGTCTCTGGCCGCTGTCGCAAATGTTCCGGTGAGCCATGTGAGTTATTTTGAGGCGGATGCCTATGCCCGGTGGGCCGGACGGCGTTTGGCCACGGAGTTCGAGTGGGAAGCGGCGGCAGAGGGCCGGCTTCTGACCGGCAATCTGCTGGATTCGCAGAAGCTGATGCCGGCGGCGGCAGAATGGACCCAGACGCAAGGCCCTGCCCAGTTGTTCGGGGACTGCTGGGAGTGGACCGGCAGCGCCTATCTGGGTTACCCCGGTTTCCACCCCCTGTCGGGGTCGCTGGGCGAGTACAACGGCAAGTTCATGAGCGGGCAAATGGTGCTGCGGGGCGGCTCGTGCGTCACGCCTCCGGCCCATATTCGCGGCTCCTACCGGAACTTCTTTTCGCCGGAGACGCGGTGGCAGTTTTCGGGAATCCGGCTGGCCTCGTAAAAGGCAGAAGAAAAATGAGAAAAGATTGGAGCCAATGGACGGAATCGGGGAACCAACCGTGCCTCACCAGCATCCTACTGACCGCATGACGATTACAGCGGATCTTCCCATCTCCAATACACAGGTTGCCGATTCCATCGCTTCGGCTGTTTCAGAAGGACTTGTTTCCCGTCGTAAATGGTTGCCGGCGTGGTTGTTTTATGACGACGAAGGTTCGCGTCTCTTCGACCGGATCACCGAGTTGCCCGAGTATTACCTCACCCGGACGGAGCGGAGCATTTTGGCAGCCCGCGCCGGAACCATCGTCGGCGAAGCGGCACAAGGTGAACTGCTGCGGGTGGTGGAACTGGGCGCAGGCTCGGCCGACAAGACCCGGCTGCTGCTGGCTGCGGCCACGGCGCGCCAGGGCACCGTGCTCTACGAGCCGGTCGACGTCTCGGCCAGCGCCTTGGCAGAAGCGAAAGAACGCATCGAGAGCGAGATTCCCGGCGTGCAGGTGGCTCCACGAGTGCTCGACTATACGCAAGGGTTTGAGTTGGACCCGGCGGTCCCCGGCGAGCGCCGGCTGGTGCTCTACATCGGATCGAGCATTGGCAACTTCGAGCCGGTTGAGGCAGCGCGGTTGCTGGAGGGTGTGTATGCGGGGTTGGCGCCCGGCGACACCCTGCTGCTGGGCACGGATCTGGTGAAGGACGAGGCCACGCTGCTGGCAGCCTACAACGATGCTGCCGGAGTGACTGCCGCGTTCAACAAGAACATGCTGACGCGCCTCAATCGGGAGCTCGACGCGGATTTCGACTTGGATGCTTTTGCTCACCGCGCCGTTTGGAATACGGTGCACTCCCGCATCGAGATGCACCTGGAAAGCCGTATCGATCAGACAGTGCGCCTGGCTGTGCTCGATCTGGATGTCGATTTTGCGATGGGCGAGACCATTCACACCGAGAACAGCTACAAATATCTGCCGGGACGACCGCAAGCCATGATCGGCGCGGCCGGCTTCAGTCCCATTGCCTGCTGGACAGACGAGCAGAAGCGCTTTGCAGTCTCCCTCGGACGCGTGGAGTAGGTCAGCCTCTGTCTGTCACTGAGAAGCGGCAACTCAGCAAAGAGAGTAGTTCGACGAAGAGGATAGTTCGGAAAAGAGGGTACCCCACCTTCGCCGATTCGCGGTCTTTGCGAATCGGCGAAGGTGGGGTAGATTTTTAGAGCTTTTATAGTCTCAGTCTTTTACAGTTCTTTAGTCTTTTCGGTTTTTTTCATCCAAGCGATCCCTCATCGCGGCCAGGCACAATACCCGTGCCGTCTTACTTCGGCGCATCGATGCGGACCAGCAGCACGTCATGGCTCGCTAGCTCCAGCGCCTGGCCTTCGCTTAAAGTGATCTCCTTCCCGGTCCAGAGGTCTTTGCCCTTCTGGGCGCCGTGTAAACCCAGCTTGGCAAGATTCAGATGGAACGGATGCGTCGAATAGCGGTCGCTGCCGGCATTCAGAACGGCCACGGCCACAGCACCTCCCGCCAGGTGCCGCGTCCACACTTCGACCTCGCCGTCGCTATAAACGCGTGAGCCCTGTTTGCCGAGCCGGTCCTGATCGATAGCGATGACATCGCGGTTGGTGAGGATGGCCTTGATCTCCGGCTTCATGTTCGGCAGATCGTTGCCCGCCAGCAGCGGCGAGGCGAGAAGAGCCCATAGCGAAAAGTGCGCGCGATTTTCGGCCAGCGAAAGCTTGCCGTTGCCCACTTCGAGCATGTCGGGGTCGTTCCAGTGGCCGGGGCCGGCATAGCTCTCAAGACCTTCCTGCTGGCTGAGAATGGCATAGATGCGGTCCCACTTGGGCTCGATATCGCCGGTGGTGCGCCACAGGTTGCCGCCGAGCGCGGGCGCCCATTCCCAGGGAGCATCCCAGCCATATTGGCAGAGTGAAAAGACAATGGGATGCCCGGTCGACTTGAGCGCGTCCGCCATCTTCACATAAGCCGTGTGCATCAGCTTCATCTGCGCGGCGCGGTCCTGAGGGGCCTGCTTTTCCATCACATCGGGAATAAAGCTGCACAGGTCATATTTCAGGTAATCGATGCCCCACGACGCGTAGAGCTTCGCGTCCTGCTCTTCGTGGCCGAACGAGCCTTCGTAACCGGCGCAGGTCTTCGGTCCAGGCGAGGAATAAATGCCGATCTTCAGCCCCTTGGAGTGGACATAGTCGGCCAGGGCCTTCATATCGGGAAATTTGGCGTTCGTGTGCAGCACGCCGCTGGCGTCGCGCTCGCCCTCCCAGGTATCGTCGATATTCACGTAGACGTAGCCGGCATCTTTCATGCCGGTGGCCACAAGCTGGTCGGCTGCTTCGCGTACACCCTTGTCATCGACCTTGTCGGCGAAATAGTTCCAACTGTTCCAGCCCATCGGCGGGGTTGGGGCCACCTGCGCCTGCGACACGGCAGGTGCAAGGGATAAAGCGGCAACAGAGGCCAGAGCCAATACGGCGAGAGATGGCGACATAGAAACGCGCATAGCGAGTTTTCTCCTGAAAACGATTTCAGAGGAATACTATCGCTCCCCATCCATTCCGGCAATGCCGGGGTAGCCGACTGGTGTGCCACGAGTTCGCCGCCCCCGCAAGACTCAAAGCCCTCCGTGGCTGGCTGGGTATAATTTGGGCACGGAATAAGCAATGCGTCCTTGCGGCGAAGCGCCGCGGCAAATCTTGGAGGTTCCATTCGTGCAAAAGTCTAGGCGCGCCCTCGGTTGCGGGTGCCTTCTCTCGATTGTGGTTTGTTCACACCTGTTTGCCTTGGGCGCTGACCCTTCTGCGACCGCGCCGTTATCGCAGCCGTTGGACGCGATCTTCAATCAGCACGCCTACGGGCCGAAGTCGGTGCAGTTGGCGTGGCAGAACGATGGCGATACGTATACCATCCTCGAACCGGCAGCAGGCGGCAAGGGCACCGACATCGTCGCCTATGACACAGCTTCGGGCAAGCGCAGCGTATTGGTATCCGCGGCGAAGTTGAAGCCGGCAGACAAGGCCACGCCACTCGACATTCATGGCTATTCCTGGTCGGCGGATAAGAAGAAGCTGCTGATCTTCGCCAACACCAGGAAGGTGTGGCGTGAGGAGACGCGCGGCGACTACTGGATCTTCGATACCGGAGCCAATGCATCGGGCGGACGGCTGTTCAAGCTGGGCGGCGATGCTCCCGAGTCTTCGCTGATGTTTGCTACGTTTTCTCCCGATGGCACGCGGGTCGCCTATGTGCGGGCCAACAATCTCTATGTCGAAGATCTGGCGACGGAAAAGATCACGCAACTCACCACCGATGGCTCGGCGGACATCATCAACGGAACCTCCGACTGGGTGTCGGAAGAAGAACTGGATCTGCGTAACTGTTTTCGTTGGAGCCCCGACAGCCAATCGATTGCCTACTGGCAATTCGATCAGTCCGGCGTAGGCGAGTTTACGCTCATCAACGACACCGCAGAAGAGTATCCAGTGACGACTAGGTATAAGTATCCGCAGCCGGGAACGACGAACTCCGCTGTGCGCGCCGGGATTGTGCCGGTGACGGGCGGCCTGACCCGCTGGGTTAGTCTGCCGGGCGACCCGCGCAATCACTATATCGCCCAGATGCAGTGGGCAGGGAACTCCGACGATTTGATGTTGGAGTATCTTGATCGCTCGCAGCAAAGAAACAGGCTCATGCTGGCCGATGCGCGCACAGGGGACGCCAAGGTCTTTTTTGAAGATACCGACAAGGCCTGGGTGAATGCCGGCCCGCTGGAGTGGGTCGGAAAGAGCGGGAGCAACAAGCCCGATCTGCTTTGGTTGAGCGAACGCGATGGCTGGCGTCATGCCTATCGCGTCGACCGCGCCACGGGCCAGCCGCGCTTGATTACCAACTTTCAAGCGGACGTGATCGAGACCGTCAAGATCGACCAGGAAAACGGATGGTTTTACTTTATCGCCTCGCCGCAGGATGCGGTGCGGCGCTACTTATATAAGTCGCGTCTCGATGGCGAAGGCACTCCCGAGCGTGTGACTCCGGCGGACGAGTCCGGCACCCATGCCTATAACATCGCGCCGGATAATCGCTGGGCCTTGCACACCTACAGCACCTCGATGCAGCCCAACCGCATCGAGATCGTGAGCCTGCCCACGCATCAGGCGATCCGCACGCTGGAGGACAACGCGGAACTGGCGAAAAAAGCGAAGCCGATCCTTGGGGAGGCGCCCGAGTTTTTCAAGGTGCAGGTGGCCAACGGAGTCACTCTGGACGGCTCCATGATCAAGCCGCCGGACTTCGATCCTGCCAGGAAATATCCAGTGCTGGTCTATGTCTATGGCGAGCCGGCCTCGGCGGTGGTGCGCGATATGTGGGGCGGCACGCGCGGCCTGTTTCACAGCCTGATTGCGCAGCAGGGTTACCTCGTGATCAGTTTCGACAACGAGGGATCTCCTGCGCCCAAGGGCCGCGAATGGCGTAAGTGCATTTATGGCGCGGTCGGTGTGTTGTCGTCGGCGCAGCAGGTGCAGGCGATTCAGCAACTGGCTCGCGAGCGCAATTACATCGACACATCGCGCATGGCAATTTGGGGATGGAGCGGCGGCGGATCGAATACCCTCAACGTCATGTTCCGCTATCCGGGCGTGTATTCGACAGGCATTGCGGTGGCGCCGGTGGCGGACGAAAGCCACTACGACACCATCTATCAAGAGCGCTACATGGGCCTGCCTGCGGAAAACAAGCAGGGCTATCATGACGGCTCGCCGATCAACTTTGCCCAGGGGCTCGCCGGCCATCTGCTGGTGGTGCACGGCTCGGGCGACGACAATGTGCACTTCCAGGGAACCGAACTGCTGATCAACAAATTCGTGGAATTGGGCAAGCCCTTTGACTTTATGGATTATCCCAATCGGACCCACGCCATCTCAGAGGGGAAGGGAACCTCGTTCCACATTTTCAGTTTGATTACACGCTATCTTGAGGAGCATGTTCCGCCAGGTGGAGTTGCGCGCTAAGTTGATTGACCCACTTGCTCCATTGTCTCGTCTATCTCAACGCAGTGAAGTTTGTTGAAGGGGAAAAATGCCAGGATCACGGAGAGAGTTCCTTACTTACGGTTCGTTGGGACTGCTGGGCGCCGCTCTAGAGGCCCATGCCGCACAGGCTCCTGCGGAGCAGCAGCCCAACGCGCAGCCCGGTTTGCCGCCGGGTGCCCCGCCCGCCTTTGGAACTTCGACCCCGGTCGGTCCCGACGTCACCGCAGCGACCTTTGCCGAGGCCGAGAAGCTGGTGCAGGTGGAGATGACGGCCACGGACCGCGCGCAGGCCGCGAGTAACTGGCGCATGCAGATGGCGCCGGTGTATGAGCGCCGCGTGGGGCCGCGCAAGCTGGCGCTGGAGCCGGCATTGGCCCCGGCGACGCAGTGGAATCCCGCGCAGCCCGCGATCGTTGGCAGCAAACAGAAAGAGATGGGCAGCCAGTTTGTACGCGGAATCAATCCCACACTGCCTCTGCCCGAGAGCGATGAGGATATTGCGTTCGCGCCTCTGTCGCAGCTTTCCCGCTGGATCGAGAGCCGCGCACTGACGTCGCAACGATTGACTGAGATTTATCTGCGCCGTCTGGAGCGCTTCAATCCCAAGCTTCGCTGCGTGATCACTCTGACCCGCGAACATGCGCTGGAGCAGGCGCACCGGGCGGATGCGGAGTTATCGGCGGACCATTATCGCGGGCCGCTGCACGGGATTCCGTGGGGCGCGAAGGATCTGCTCGACACTGCGAATATTCCCACCACGTATGGCGCAGAGCCGTTTCGCCATCGCGTTCCCACGGTCGACAGCGCGGTAGTCAAGCGGCTGAATGCTGCCGGAGCCGTGCTGGTGGCCAAATTGAGCCTCGGCGCGCTGGCGCTGAACGATGTGTGGTTCGGCGGCCAGACGATGAACCCCTGGCTGCTTGAAGAAGGCTCCTCCGGTTCGAGCGCGGGGCCGGGCGCAGCGACGGCGGCGGGGCTCGTGGGCTTTTCCATCGGCAGTGAAACCGGCGGCAGCATCGTGAGCCCCTCCATGCGCTGCGGTGTGACGGGCCTGCGGCCCACCTATGGCCGCGTGCCGCGCACCGGCGCGATGACCCTCTGCTGGTCGCTCGATAAGCTGGGCCCGATGACGCGCGGTGTCGAAGATACAATGCTGATCTTGAACGCGATTGCCGGGCCGGATGCGGGCGACGTGGCCAGCGTGGCGAGTCCGCTGTCGTTCAACGCACGCGCCGGTGTCGAGGGGCTGCGCGTCGGCTATTTCCCCGCATGGATGAAGGAAGCTCCCGCGACCGACGTGGATCGTGCTGCTCTTGAAACAGTGAAGAAACTGGGCATGACGCCCGTCGAAGTTTCAATTCCCGACTGGCCTTATGACTCGCTGAATCTCATCCTGTTTGCCGAGGGTGCTGCCGCCTTCGAAGAACTGACGCTCAGCCATCAGGTAGATCAGTTGAAGGCGCAGGTGCCCGACGCGTGGCCGAACGTATTCCGCCAGTCGCGCTTTCTGTCGGCAGTCGATTTTGTGCAGGCAGACCGCTTCCGCCGCAAGGTCGCGCAGGAGATGGTGCGCGTGTTTTCGCAGGTGGATCTGCTGCTGGTGCCGTCGTTGCGCGATGAAATGCTGGTGATTACCAACTTCACCGGGCATCCCTCGTTAACGCTGCGGGCGGGCTTTGTCGAGGTGTCGGAAGCGCGCAGCGATTGGGCGCCGGACCCGAAAAATCCCTTGCCCAAGTTCACGCCGGCGCGGCGCGTTCCCCATGGTGTTACCCTGATTGGCCGTTTGTTCGAAGAAGGCACGCTCGCGCAAGCGGGCATCGCGCTCGAACGCGCATTCGGTGTAGCTGGGGAGCGCCCGGCAGGCTTCTAGCCGGTTCGCAGGACAGGCGGTCCAGCGGACCGTTAGTCAGATGCGGGAGCCAGAGAGGCCAGGTCGTAACGCGGCGTGTTGACCATCAGGTTTTCGATAGCTTCGACGGTCTGAATGCCACCCCTGGCGCCGGCGGCCGTGCAATTGAGTGCGGCCGCCGCACAGGCAAAATCAAGCTGCCGCGCTAGCGGCCAGCCCTGCAGCAATCCATAGATAAAACCGGCGTGGAAGATGTCGCCTGCTCCGGTGGTATCGACCACCGGGACGCGATAGGCAGCGTGCAGGTGGAACTGGCTGCCGTCCCAGGCCAGCACGCCCTCTTGTCCCAGGGTCGCCGCAGTGACCGAACATCCATAGCGGCTCTGCATGAGGCGGAGCGCCCGTTCGAGATTGCGCTCACCGGTAAGTCGCGATGGAAAGTCGCGGCTCACGATGACATAGTCGACGTTTTCGATGAGAGCGTCGACGCCGGGATAAAGCTCGTCCAGATCGGCAATGACGGGGATGCCCGCGGCGTGTGCCCACTGGGCTGCGACGGTTGCCGCTGCGGTGTCATAGCCATCCACATGCAGGGCGCGCGCATTCACGATCCATGCGCGGTCGATCTCTGCGGGTTGCAGCAGCAGCCGCTCGTCGCGCCTGCACAGAACGGTTCGCTCGCCGCCGCTATCCACAAGAATCAACGACTGCGGACTGGGCGCTCCAGACACCGTGACGAGCCGCGCATCCACACCGGTGCGGGCAAATTCGCGGCTATGAAGCCGTGCCGCCTCGTCGTCGCCCAGCTTGCCCACATAGCGTGTTCGCAGACCCCAGGTCTGGCAGGCAACCACAGCCGTGGCAGTCTGGCCGCCGGGCATGATGGTCGCCGTGTTGTATTCGATTTTGGAGCCGCGCGCGGGATAAGTTACCAGCGGAATCAGCGTGTCGGTGGCATTGAGCCCAACGCCTACCAGGTCGACCCTTTGTGGCTCGGTCATAGATTCAATTGTAATGGTCTTTGGATGGAAGCTGGCTTCCGGCTGGCGTCTTTAGGAGAAGCGGGTAGCCTTCCAAAGTCCCCAAGCCCCCAGGCAAGCGGTGACGATGAGCACGGCGACGAGGACGCTCGCCCAGGCCAGATTCATGCCCAGGTCCGGGACGCGCGCGCGCAGGCCAAGCCAGATGAAAACGCCGGCGGCACAGGCGAGAATGACATAGTCCCACCATTCGCGGCGGCCTTGGCGATTGTCGCCCGCTGTGCCGTTGTAAGCCTGCAACACGCGGGCATAGTCCAGATGATAGCGGGCACATTCACGCTGTAGAGCATCGTCGGTCGAAGCCAGTTCGCGCTCGGTGGCGACGGCGGTACTGACGGTAAGTGCCCCTGCGATCATGACCAGTGAACCGGCGATCACCAGCGCGCGGTGAGGCGTGTCGGCGTTTGTCAACTCGCCGAACACCAGCCCGCCCCAGGCGAGGCCCCACATCTGGTTGGTATTCGACAAGGGAATGCCGCGGCCAATGCCGAGATACTTGGTCGCGAACTGCTGAAACAGATCGCCGATGACCCAGACGAATCCGCCGAGAAAGAGCCAGAAGAGCATGTGCCCGATCTCGGGGGAGTGGAAGACCGCGGCCTTGGTTCCTCCATCGAGCGCCAGCACGAGGGCGAAGACGGTGCCCAGTTCGCCGACGGTGAACACGGTCACGAATGAGAGCGGATTCATGCCGCTGATGTAGGCCTTGCGGTAGGGAATATACATGGTTCCCCACAGCAGGCTGGCGCCGATGGCCGCGAGAATGCCGCCGACCGCGCGGTTCGCGTGAGGGCCACCCGCATGGATGGTGCTGAAGCCGAGCAGGATGGCGGCAGCGACAATGGCCAGAGAGCCGAGGATGACTTTGGCGATGTTTCTGCCGCTGGCGTGCTTCAGTTCGCCGAACAACACCCGGCCCCACAGAATGCCGATCAGCGAGTTGGTGTTCCACAGCGGAAAGGCAATGGCTAGGCCGACATCGCGAATGGCAAAGACGGTGAGCGTGTTCGCGACCGCCCACAACATGCCCGCCAAAATCGCGGTGGGAATGAGGTGCTTGTTACGCGCCAGATCGGCGAATACATAGCGCGTGCCCTTCAGCAGGGTAGGAACAGTCCAACGTGCGGTGAAGACGCCGGCAACCATGCAGAGCGAAATGGCGAACGGCGAAAGGCCGGAGTTGACGAGTTTGGTAGGCGCTTCGGCCGCGCCCAGCCAGACGCCGGCCGCGAGTCCGCACAGCACGCCGATGCCATGAACCGAGCCATGGACCGGGCCAAGCCCGGGGTCGGCACTTGCATCTGCTTTTGCTGTTTCGCTCATCCGCGTAAAATCCGCTTTCCGGTTTGTCGTGGGCTTCGGTATTGCTTCGGCACAGGCACGCTACTGCCTCACCGCGCTGCTGCTGAAGTGAAGGCGATTAGCGTATCAATGCAGCGTGACAAGAAGTGCGAGCCCGATGCCGAAGACGATCAACGGAATGAGAAAGTGGCTATCGGTAAGGATGGCCCGGGCCTTCTGGGTTCCGGTCTTTTGAGGCTCGGTCTGCGGGGCGTCGGTTTGCACTAAAGATGGCATCAGCGTCCTGGTGTGTGCTGTGGCAACTGGCGCAAACATAAAGGCGCTGCTTGTTGGATGTCAAGGCAGTTGCCCCGTGCAGACACGATAGAAACTGTGCGCACAGATGCCCATTCGGCGATATGTTTTGAGAGGCTCACAGGCGCCTGCCACACGCGACACGCGCGATGTTCTGCAGGTCGTGCACGAACTCGATCTGCTCGAAGCCAGAGTCCATCAGCAAAGTGCGGATCGACGTCTCTTGTCCATAACCGATTTCAAGAGCGGCACAGCCGCCAGATGTGAGCGAAGCAAAGGCTGCGGGAATGAGGCGTCGATAAATGTCCAGGCCGTCTTCACCGGCAAACAATGCAAGCTGCGGTTCATAGTCGCGCACTTCCACCGATAAAGAGGCGCGGTCGGCAGCGGGGACATACGGCGGATTCGACACCACAAAGTCGAAGCGCTCGCCGGCAACGGGACTGAGCAGATCGCCGTGCAAAAAGCGGATGCGGCTCGCGACGCCGTTACGCTCTGCGTTTTGCTGCGCGATGGCAAGCGCAGGCGCCGACAGATCGATGGCCGTGACCTGCGACTGCGGAAGCACATGCGCCAGGGCGACGGCGATTGCGCCCGCGCCCGCGCCCACATCCACGATGCGCGGTGCAGAGAAGGGTGCGGCCAGTGCCGCAACGGTCTCGACCACATGCTCGGTTTCGGGCCGGGGAATCAGCACATCGCGCGTAACGCGAAACGGCAGTCCATAGAACTCCGTTTCGCCCAGAATGTATTGAATCGGCTCACCGGTCATGCGGCGTTCGATCCATCCACCAAAGCGGTCGGCCTGTGCTGCTTCCATCCCGTCGTTCCAGCGCGCCAGCAGACCTGCCTTGTTGTGCTGCGTCGCATGGCACAGCAGCAACTCGGCATCTTCGCGGGCACGGTCGGGATGCGGGCTCCTGCGCAGTTGCGCTTCGCCCTTTTGAAGCCATTCATGCAGAGTCATGCCGGCTTACGCCGCCTGGCTTGTTTCTGCTTTGAGCTGCTCGGCCTGGTAGTGAGTAATCAGCGCATCCACAATGGGTTGCAGACGGCCTTCCATGACTAAGTCAAGCTGGTGCAGGGTCAGGCCGATGCGATGGTCGGTGAGGCGGTTCTGCGGAAAGTTGTACGTGCGAATCTTTTCGCTGCGGTCGCCTGTGCCTACCTGCTGCTTGCGCTCTTTGGCCAACTCGGCATTTTGCCGATCCATCTCCTGCTCATAAAGACGCGAGCGCAGAACACGCATCCCTTTTTCGCGATTCTTGATCTGCGATTTTTCGTCCTGGCAACTGACCACGGTGTTCGTCGGCAGGTGCGTGATGCGCACCGCGGAGTAAGTGGTGTTGACCGATTGTCCGCCAGGGCCAGAGGAGCAGAAGGTATCGATGCGCAGGTCCTTGGCTTCGATCTTCACATCGACTTCTTCGGCTTCAGGCAAGACCGCAACGGTGATAGCCGAGGTGTGCACGCGGCCCTGTGTTTCGGTTGCCGGAACGCGCTGCACGCGGTGCACGCCGCTCTCCCACTTGAGCTGCGAATAGACGCGCTCGCCCTCGATGATGGCAATCACTTCCTTGTACCCGCCCACGCCCGACTCCGACATCGACAGCACTTCGACCTTCCAGCGGTGCTGCTCGGCAAAGCGCGTATACATGCGGAAAACCTCGGCGGCAAATAGCGAAGCCTCGTCGCCGCCCGTGCCTGCGCGAATTTCGAGAATGACGTTCTTCTCGTCGTTGGGATCCTTGGGCAGCAGCAGAACCTTCAACTCGGCTTCAATCGCTGCAGCGCGGGGCTCCAGCGTCGCAATCTCTTCCTCGGCCATGGCGCGGATCTCGGGGTCGGTCTCGGCGAGCATGGCCCGGGCGTCGGTCAGCCCCTGGCGCACCTGCATCAGTTCACGGTACTTCTGCACCGGCAGTTCAATGTCGCGCAGGGCTTTGCCGGCCTTTTGATACTTCTCATGGTCGGTAATAATTTCGGGCTGCGAGAGCTGGGTAGACAGTTCTTCGTAGCGCTGCTCCATCTGTTCCAAACGATCGATCACGGCAAAACCTCACTCGCGCCTGCGAGGGCGCTGCTCCATTTTCTTGTTCTTGGGATTCTTAAAAGGGTGTGGAAACGACAATAGGCGGCGTGCGCCGCTAGAGCAGGACCGGGATGGGCTGACGAAGCATCATGACCATCCCTATTTTAGCGCGAAATGAGGCAAAGGGGCTTGAGATTCTTCTAGAGGAAAGGGTTGACGATTCCGACTCCGTCCACCATGCCTCCATGCTGCAAGTCCTCTGAAAGCAGTACACGGCACCCGGTCTGCTTGGCCATGCGCAGCATCAGGGCATCCCAGAACGAGAGACCGTGAAGCCGGTGCAGATCGATAGCGGCAAGAATGTCGTTGACCGAAGGTTCGGCCACGTCAAACCGCGCATAGATCTCCACTTTGTTGCGGGCGATCTCCGCATCGAGGTGCAGCTTCCGGGTCACTGCAACGAAATATTCCTGAAGCACTTGCAGGGAGACCACACCGGTTCGCTGCGTTCGATGCTCCTTGAGCAGATTCAGCGCTTTACGCTGCTTGGCGAGATTCGAGCCATCGTCGGCGTAGACCAGAATATTCGTATCCAGAAAGGTGCGCGACATCCTATCGGCGCTCATGAAGCTCGTCCCGGTTGAACTTCCATCCGCTCGCATCGCCTAATCCGGAGAAGCGGTCCAGATAGGCCAAGTCGCGCTCGAGTTCGTCGTCACCGGCCAAATGCTGCAGGTAGTCCCGCACCACTTGATTCAGGCTCTTCCCCATGGCGCTGGCCTTTTCACGGGCGCGCTGAGCGATCTGCTCGTCGATGGAGAGCGTGATATTCATGAACACAGGATACGTGCGCACGTATCCTGTGTCAATCCTCAGATACAGAAAGGCATCTTCACGGTTAGCGACATTTTCTTCTGGTGAACAACTACTCCCGTTGCGCGCATAAGTGAATGGGAAACGATGCTAGGTAGTCGCCATGGGTAATAGCGTGCACAGTTAATAGCTAGAAACTTGAACAGCACCCAACTTGTATCTGGTCAGTTTTTAGCACCCTTATCGGACTGCAAATGCACTTGGAGGGTTCCAGCCTGGGCTGTTTCCCAGTCGTATACGCCTGTGGAGAGTTCTATTTTCTTACCTTTGGGCACGTCTATCTCAAGGTGCGCAGGAATCCCGGATTTTTGAATTGACGCGTAAGTCGCCGCGTCTATATCCATAGTTTCGGTTTCTCCATTCCAGTTCAAAGCTTCTCCATTCGCACTATAGGCAATGAGTTCGATCTCGATTTTGCCTTTAAGCTTATTCTGTGCAGAATCCTGAAACCTAATGTCGCCGCATTGAATAAAAAAGTCCAGGCCAAGCCGAACGACTGGGCCGTTGAGCTTGGAATTTTTACCTGTCATTTGTGAACCTGATCCAGGTTGTACGTCAGCCGCGTGCACTCGAAGCGCATAGAGGATCTGGGTCGTATTCGGCAGTCCATAGTGAAGCCAAGGGAAGTAAAGGATTCTCTGGTGGTGGCTCTGCTGGTTCAGGTTCAGACGCTATATACCCGTGCCGATAATAGACGGAGGAATTCCTGCCAGGTACCTTTACTTCGACGTGCCGATATTTGCCATTCATTTTTTCGTCAGTGGGTTTGTAGGCCAGCGTGTAATAGTTAGAACCGTGGTCAATCGCGCTTTGGACTGCAGTGGCCAGATCATTGTTGTTATAGAAAGCCTTGCCCCCTGTCTCTTCCGCTAATCGATTCATCGCAGGAATGTCATAGGAGCCATGCGGAAAAGAAATACCCGTACTGATGTGCCCAGTGAGAGCGGAATTTGAGGACATAAGGCTAGAATTTGCTCTGGAACTGTTGTAAGCGCCCATGGCGAGCCCTTGTGCTGAAATAGGGTAGACCGCAATCCTGGACCGGGTCATCATTTGGATAACACGACGCCTGTTTCCCTCAAAGAGTGCGGCATCCTCACCGCTGAATGCGCCTTCTTCCGGGCCGAGTTCTACAGGGAAGGAACTCGCAAACCAGATTAGGTTTTTTCGGCCCGGTACCTGACCGAGATACTGTGCGATGTAGCTGAGCGCATCGAGGGTCATGGCAATTCGCATACGCTCTTCATATTGCCCAAGGTTCTGGAAAGCTGCCATGACAGTCGCTGCTGCACGGTTACTCTCGGAAATATGCCGAGGGGAAGCAGCCGTTTCCCGCTGACTGGAAGAATCTCCATTGGAAGTGAGATTAGTGAAGTTCGTGTCGTCCATAAGCGCCTTCAATAAGTCATGCGTATCGCTGGTAAAGCCCTGTGCGAAGCTCAGTTCGTTGCTCAGCGTAAAAATTGCCGTGCGCGTGCCAGGGTGCATGTTCTTTAGGAATAGGATGAGCTGATCGCGCGCATACGCCAAAGCCTCGGGAGGCGTATTGAGAGCATCAATCAGCAATACGTTTACTGAGTCGGCTTGGAGAACGGGAGGCACGTTCGTATACACACCGGCGGGTAATTGAGGCATGGAAAGCTTTGCTTCAACGGAAGCCTGTCCGGTATGGGGTTCAAAAAAATTGATGGTCTGAGGTTTTCTGTCTTCGCTGACGGAGAAGTCCCGGGGCTTTAATCCCTTCACTGGTCCATCTTCCCCAGTCACAACCACATCCAGAATCACTTCGTTGCTCCGGACTTGATACACCGGATTTCCCGGAGTTACTGAAACCGGCTGTGCGGTTGAGAAGCCGGGAAAGAGAATGCAACATAGCCATAGCAACTGGAAAGACCTTCGGAATACCCGACCACCCATCTTTTGCCTTTCTGCTATTTGCTGTAAACCACCTTGGCGAAAAACATGACGTCGCAATAGAGCTTTTCTCTATTGCGACGTCATCCAGATGATCGCTATCGTCACGATTTTTTGAGCGGTACGTCAGTATAATCCTCTTCGCATCAGATGCACGAGATATTGATTGAATCCTCAGCTTCAGAAGCACTCGATGTGCTCACAAGCATTCATCAACGGCATCTGCAGGCTGGAGTCGTGCTCGGGGTCGGAATAGACAGTAATGGTGGCCGGCTTGTAGTCCACCGGCCGCGCCGTCATGATGTTGGGCACAAAGGTTTGCGGATTGCGGTCGTAGAGCGGGAACCATGTGCTCTG
>JAATGG010000044.1 GCA_015654835.1 Terriglobales bacterium | reverse complement strand
CATTGGCTCGGATAGCTGGCGCAAGCTGGGCGGCCCTGTTTGCGACAACGGCCGCATGGTCAGGCAGGATCTGCTCCATCAGATCGTCTGGGCCGAGGTGATCCGGCTGCTGGAAGACCCCACGCTCATACAGCAGGAGCTGGATCGTCGGCTGGCGGCAGCGCGCTCGTCCGATCCGACCAAAAAGCGCGAGCAGAGTCTGCAAAGAGAATTGGTGCATGTTGGCAAAGGTATCGAACGCCTTATCAGCGCCTATCAGGAAGCACTCATCTCGATCGAGCAGTTGCGGGAGCGCATGCCTGGGCTACGCCAGCGTGAACAGGCGCTTCGTGCGGAGTTGCAGTCAATCGCCGACCAGGCCAATGACCGCGCGGCTTTTCTGCGCCTGGCGGAGAATCTTACAGCGTTCCTTGCCCGCCTGCGTGGCGCTGCTGATACGCTGAGTATCACTGAGCGGCAGCGAATCGTCAGGTTGGTTGTAAAAGAGGTCTTGATAGGAGACGACTCCATCACGATTCGCCATAGCATTTCAGTCCCGCAGCAGGCCCCCCCGCAAGGCGGCAAACTACCGCCTTGCGGGACTGACGGTCGAAATTACCTTTTGTGTAAGGGGAGTGATAGGTCCTCCTTGTGGAGTCCCTTCCACGCTTGGGCTGAGCAGCCCATTCTCCATCCCCCCGGCGTTCAGGAACGCCCGGATAAGTTTCAACAGCCGCTTGTCATCGACCCGCTTGGCGATACGAGCCATCAGTCTGTCGTGATTGACTCGATCGAAGAATTTCTCCAAGTCGAGATCAACGCACCAGTCGCAGCCTTCGGCGATGTACTGCTGCGCCTGTGCCACTGCCTGATGAGCCGACCTCCCCGGTCGAAAACCGTAGCTGTGATCGGAAAACTCCGGGTCCCACCGCCGCTGCAAAACCTGCATGACCGCTTGCTGGAGGAATCGATCCAGCACCGTCGGAATGCCCAGCTTGCGCACTCCTCCGTCCGGTTTCGGTATTTCTACCCGCTTCACCGGCTTTGGTCTGTATGTCCCGCTCAGTAGTTGTTCCCGGATGGCTGGCCAGTGCTGTTTCAGATGGTCACCGAGTTGGTCGACAGTCATCCCGTCAACGCCCGGCGCACCTTTGTTCGCCTTGACCCGTCGTAATGCATTCTTCAGGTTCTCTCGTTCAACGATCTCCTCCATCGTTCGATCTGTTCCAGCTGGGCTTTCGGGCACACTCGTCGTCCCCAACGATTCGGACCCTTCCCCTCCCGCCCTCCGGGCTTCACCCGTTGGCGAAGGAGAGAAGTCCAGATTGCTCTGGATATTCTGCCGCATGTCGTTGTTGAGACTCGTGACCTACTTGCCTTTCCTCTCGTTTGGGCCTTCGACCACCGTTCCCGACTCGGCCTATCTGTTGACTCCGCCTTTCGGCTTTGGAGTGCCTCATTAGCCTTTTCGACGTCATGGCCTACTATGCCCTCTGCTGACTTCTGCTCCGCGGTCAGGATGCCTCGCGGCATTCTCAGTCGCCGAAGCGACACGAAGCAGATCTCCCGGGGTAAGTTCAATCGCCTTCTGCGCACAGTCGCCGGATCTACGCTCCGCGTACTTGATGGATATGGGCTTCGCGGTAAGTTGCCCGCTCGCCCTACGCTCACGCCTTGTATCCGGTTTTTGTCCATCGACTCGCGCATTTGCTCCACACTTCCTTCAGACCCCGCCTCGCGACGGTATCCCTTGCGTTCTTGCTAACCCTTACCTCCATCAGGTCGGGTAGAGGACTTTCACCTCCGAGCTATTGAACATGCCCGGCGCACAACTAAGTCGCTGGCGCGACGGACGCTGCGGCGTGGGCTTTCCCCGCACATTGTTGGCTGTGTAAAACCAAGTACGACCCGCTGCTACATCCACGCGGTGGAGGATTTTTCGAAGTGCTTCCGTCGCTCACCGTATCGTTTGGGACCGGATCACATCCGACAGTACTAGGTTCATCTGTTTCGCGATTGCAAGTTATCACCCGGGACGATCGGGCTCCGAACTTGCGCTTTGCGTTTTCTCTTCGTCAAGACGCTCGGGCGGCCGTACCTTCCCGATCACATTCCATTCCCCAAGCGTCAACTGCGGCTGCCGAGCCGTGTCTTCCGCGGCAAGTTCTGCGAACAACTAAATCAACTGCTCCAGCAGAAAAGACTGCAGTTCCACGGCGCACTCAAACAACTTGTCTCACCTGGCGCATTCAGCCACTACCTCAGGTAACTCGCCAGAAGGACTGGGTGGTCTACGCCAAGCCACCCTTCGGTGGCGCCGAACATGTTCTCAACTACCTGGCCCGCTACACCCATCGCGTGGCCATCTCCAACCATCGGCTCGTAGCTTTTGAAAACGATCGCGTCTCCTTCCGCTGGCGCGATTATGCCCACGGCGGCAAGAAGAAGGTCATGACCGTTTCCGTAGATGAGTTCCTGCGCCGATTCCTGCTGCACGTCCTACCCGGCGGCTTGGTTCGCATCCGACACTTCGGGCTCTTTGCCAACCGCAGACGGAGCGCTACGCTCGACCGCTGCCGCGCTCTGCTCGGTGTGGCGAAATGCGCCGATCCCCCTGAGACACCCAGCCTCCGCTGTCCATCCTGCTCCGGCATCATGCTGGTCGTCGAACGGCTTACCTGCAGCCAGTTGTATTTCCGTCCAAGCCTGGCCCCGTCCGAGCCAAGGAGGTGTCTCGCATAGATCGTCTTGCTGATGTATTTACAGTTTCTGGTTACGGTATCGCTGCAAATGTAGATGTGGAGTATCCAAATCCGCGGTCCACGACGGACGATCCAGCCAGATTGCCTCCTAAAATGCGAAAGAGGCACGGGTGTGGCACACGCGGCCATTCTATATGGTGAGTTCGACTAGTGGTTTAACGAAGGGGAGACTGACTCAGGGTTCAGCCCATATGTTTACCCGAAGGCGCGAGGTTGACCCACACCGCGTGGGGGAAAAGATGTTGTCGTTTGTTTAATCTCGACTCATACCCTCCTGAATAAACAAATGACCGCGTCGAGGTGAAGAGAGTTCCATCGAAGAAACGCAATTTCAGTTGACGGGATTGGTGCCCTAATAAATCCAACGAGATTAATCAGTTAGATCTCCGATGGCGACCATTGTTCGCAGCGCCAATTGCAGCATCCACTTACTCCACACAAAAGCGGTGGGAACCGGTCAATCTCCGGCCACTACCGCGTCAGGTTTCAATCGAAAATTTCAGTTCACTTAAGAAAGTGGACCGGTGTGCGGCGAAACTTGCAAATTAAGTCGGGCTTGCATTTTGTGATCACGACTTGCAAATTAAGTGTCCCCGCACAGCTCCTTAGTAAAAGTAACAATAAGTTCCTAGCTGCATCCGCTCGTGGAGCCGCAGCTCATGCAGCGATAGCAACTGCCATTGCGGACCATGATGGCGCCGCAGGTCGAGCAACTAGGTGCGTCCCCCATCTCATACATATCGCGCATAGCGTCGGCCGCATGGTAGATGCCGCGGTCAGTCAGGCTTGGGCCATGTGTTGGATTCTCAGCCGTCGAACTCGCAACATAAGCCTCCGGCGCAATGCCGCTGGCAGGAGACGCCGTGCCGATGCCCGAAGCCCCTGCGCTGTTTTGGCCGCTCACGTGGCTCAGCTTGCGCGCCACTTCTTCAGCCAGTCTGGACAGTTGGCTCTGCGAAATGCTGCCTTCCTCTTCCGACTCGGAGTCCGGAATAAGAGTGGGCGAAGCGGGCAGTTGGGCCTGATGCTGCGCAAAGCCGGCAAACAGGGCCAACTGCTCTCCCGAAAGAAAGCGCAAATGGAGCCAGCGGAAGATATAGTCCATCAGGCTCTTGGCATAGCCGATCTGCTCGCTGCCGGTCCAGCCGGAAGGCTCGAAGCGGGTGTGAGCAAACTTTTCGCACAGCACCTTCAACGGCACGCCATGCTGCAGAGCGAGAGAAACCGAAGTAGCGAAAGAGTCCATCAGGCCGGAGACGGTCGAGCCCTCCTTGGCCATCTTGATAAAGATTTCGCCCGGCTGCCCCGTGGGATAAAGGCCGACAGTGATATACCCCTCATGGCCGGCAATGGAGAACTTGTGCGTGACAGAGGCCCGCTCTTCCGGAAGGCGATGGCGTACGGCACGCGGCGGCCCGTTGTGGTCTTGCTCGGGTTCGTGCGCAGCAGCCGACGTGGCGGCTTTGAGAGCCGGCGCGGCTTTGGCAATTTCAGCAATGGCTTTCTGGAACGAGGCGGCTGCCGCGATTACCTGCCTGGCGCCGACTTCGAGCTTCTCGCCGATCTTCGCTTCGAGAGCCTTCATATCGGCTTCCGCAGCAGTTTGGCCGGCGGCCAGTTGGGTCAGCACGCGGCTGCCAACGATATCCAGAGCCGACGGCTCCTTCTTCGCATCCATGCTAGTGTTCAGCGGCTGTGTGCCTTTGGAACCATCGCGGTAAATGGCCACGGCCTTGATGCCCTGACGCCAGCTTTCGGCATAGGCCTCGGCGACGTCTTCGACAGTAGCCTCGTGAGGCAAATTCACCGTCTTTGAAATCGCACCTGAGAGGAACGGCTGGGCAGCAGCCATCATCTTGATGTGGCCCATGTACTGAATGGAGCGCGTGCCCTTGGCCGGCTTAAAGCTGCAATCGAAGACACTCAGGTGTTCGGGCTTGATGCCGGGTGCGCCTTCGATGGTCCCCGTGGCGTCGATATAGCTGACGATCGCGTTGACGTCGTCACTGTCGTAGCCAAGCTTGAACAGAGCGGCAGGCACGGTGTTATTGACGATCTTGATCATGCCGCCACCCACCAGCTTCTTGTACTTGACAAGAGCCAGATCGGGCTCGACGCCGGTCGTATCGCAGTCCATCATGAAACCGATAGTGCCGGTAGGAGCCAGCACCGTGGTTTGCGAGTTGCGATAGCCGTAACGCTCGCCCTGAAGCAGAGCCATGTCCCAGCACTCGCGGCTCGCTTCGATAAGCGCATCGAGTTGAGGCACATTGAAAGGCTCGCCGCTGATGCGCGACTTGCCGATGTTGTTCACCTCGGCGCGGTGCATCCGGATCACGTCAAGAAACGGCTCGCGGTTGACGTAGAAGCCGGGGCAGGCGCCGCCCTGGCGCTCAACCGAAGCGGTGAGCGGCGTAGCAGAGGCCAGCGGCGGGCAAGCTGACGCTTCAATGGCGGACTGCAAATAAGCCTGGCCGCACATGATGGCCGTGAGGCAGGCAGCAAAGTCGCGTCCCGCTGCCGAATCGTACGGCAGACCAAAGGACATAAGCAGCGCACCCAGGTTGGCATAGCCGAGGCCGAGAGGCCGGTAGTCGTGAGAGTTCTTGGCGATGGCCTCGGTCGGATACCCCGAGTTGTCCACCAGAATCTCCATCGCCGTGATGACGACCGAAATAGCGTGCCGATAAGCGGCGATGTCGAAGGTGCCGGCCGGGGTCACGAACTTCATCAGGTTAAAGCTGGCCAGGTTGCAGGCGGAGTTGTCGAGGAACATATACTCCGAGCAAGGATTCGAGGCATTGATGCGCGCCGTATTCTTGCTCGTGTGCCAGCGGTTGATGGTCGTGTCGAACTGCATGCCGGGGTCGCCGCAGAGCCAGGTGGACTCGGCAATCTTGCGCATGATGTCGCGGGCCTTGTAGGTCTGGGCCGGACGATGATCCTTCACCGTATAAGTAGTAAAATTGCCGTCGCTCTCGTAGGCACGCATGAACTCGTCGCTGACGCGAACGGAGTTGTTGGCATTCTGGAAGAAGATGGACGAATAGGCCTCCGAATCTGGACCGGAGCCGTCGTAGCCAGCCTTGATGAGGGCAAAAGCCTTGGCCTCTTCCTTGGCCTTGCACTCGATAAAGTCGACGATATCCGGATGGTCCACATTGAGAATGACCATCTTGGCAGCACGGCGCGTCTTGCCGCCGGATTTGATGACACCGGCAAAGGCGTCGAAGCCGCGCATGAAGCTAAGCGGCCCCGAAGCCTGCCCGCCGCCCGACAACAGCTCCATCGAGCCGCGAATCGACGACAGGTTGGTGCCGGTGCCCGATCCCCACTTGAACAACATGCCTTCGGTCTTGGCCAGGGTCAGAATCGCGTCCAGCGAGTCGTCGACCGCATTGATGAAGCAGGCCGAGCACTGCGGCGTGCGATAGCCGGTGGCGGAATACGTCACGCCGCCGGTTGCCGGGTCCCAGTGCCAGTTTTGCGCGTCCGAATCAGGCTCCAGCCGATCACAGCCCACGTTGAACCAGACGGGCGAGTTGAAGGCGACCTTCTGCGTAAGCAGCATGTGCGCCAGTTCGTCGTGGAAAGCATTGGCGTCCTTCTGCGTGGCAAAGTAGCCGCCGCCCATGCCCCAGTCACGAATGGTCTCAGCCACACGGCTGACCAACTGCCGGACGCCGGTTTCGCGCTCGGGGGTGCCTAGTTGCCCATGCAGATACTTTGAGGCCACGATGTTGGTGGCGGTCATCGACCAGTCCGCAGGCACTTCAACGTCCTTCTGCTCAAAAATCGAATTGCCGCTCGCATCGGTAATCGACGCGGTGCGCAACTCCCACTGGACCTCGTCGTAGGGCGAAACACCTTCCGTAGAAAAGCGACGGGCAAAAGTTAGACCTCCGCGAGTGCTGGAACCCTCGACGGCGGCCGTTGAAGTTTGTAGGGGGGCCTCGTTCATTAAATCTCCTCAAATTAGCAAAATCGGTGATGGACTTGCCCGACCCGGCTCAGTTTCGCCTGGCAGGGGGGGGTAAGCAAATGTCTTAAAGAGAGAGCGCGGAAATCCCGGGGGTCACAATCCTGCAGCACTCTCGGTTTTGCGGCTTGTCGGCGGCTCTTCACGCCGGGTCTTTAACCCATTTTGTTCACTGCGCCGTTAAGCGCCGCAGATGAAAAAATACCGCTGTCTATGGTACAAGTCAAGCACAAACCACAACATGTTGTATTTTGTTCACATTCCCGTCACTCGGCTTCCGATTGCCGGGAATTCGCTGTGGAAAGCGCTAACGGCCTTATCCAGCGTGGGTTTGCGGCGGTCGAGTTTGCCCTGTCTCCTATGCAAAACCGAAGCTTGCGGACAGTTCCCTATCCACCACCCCAAGTCATGTCTCATTCATGAGACTAGTCTTCGCCGGGAGGAGCCACAAGGTGCAGAACAGGTGCAATCGAGGGCTCCGGCGGTATAAATTGTGGAGATTCGGGCTGTTTCCCGCCCGAGACCGGGTGAACTCGACGCAAAGGGGCTGATAGGCTGATTGCGTGTCTGTCCACAGCGCTCTCCCTTTCGATTGGAAGCCAGTTCCCTTGCCTGTCCCTGTCACCCTGACGGGCCGAACGGTCATGCTGGAGCCCCTGGACGCCGCACGCCATGGCCCAACGCTCTGAAACGCCCCTCCGCGGCTTAGACGAGTTGTGGAGAAGGTCGGCAGAGCCTCGCCCTTTGCGCCAACACGACAGCGGCCCCGCGCTCATCGCATGGGGCCGCTGTGATCCTAATCGTGCGTACGCCTCAGGAACTCTTACGAAGCGAAGGTGACTGTACAGAGCAGTCTAATCGGTGATGTGCGAAGAAGCCGCCCCATTCCCGCGGGCGGTTTCTTCGCTTTAGGTCAGGAATCAGTTGCTTTCCTTGGTTTCAATCCTCATGCCATAGAAGGATTTCCGCACGAAGAACGCCGACACCAGGAAAAACGCAACTGCCAGTATATGTGTGAGCATCGGATTGTTCGCACTGAGCGTCACGGCAAGTTCCACCGCAAGTAGCCCGAACAACGTCGTGAACTTGATAATCGGGTTCATTGCCACCGATGAGGTGTCCTTGAACGGATCGCCGACGGTGTCTCCGATCACGGTTGCGTCGTGCAGAGGCGTTCCTTTCTGCTTCAGGTCAACCTCTACGACTTTCTTCGCATTGTCCCAAGCACCGCCTGCATTCGCCATGAAGATTGCCTGGTACAGGCCGAAGATTGCGATCGAGAACAGGTAGCCAACAAATAAGAACGGCTCCATGAACGCAAACGCAAGTGTGGAGAAGAAGACGGCGAGAAAGATGTTGAACATCCCCTTCTGCGCGTACTTCGTGCAGATCTCTACCACCTTCTTGCTGTCACTGACCGATGCCTTCTCCGCACCTTCCAGATTGATGTTCGCTTTGATGAACTCGACTGCGCGGTAAGCACCGGTCGTGACCGCCTGCATCGAGGCGCCCGCAAACCAGTAAATCACTGCGCCGCCGCAGATCAACCCCAACATGAAGGGCGCGTGCAGCAGAGAGAGGTTTTCTACGTTAACAGTCAGTCCGTGGGTCAGGGCCATGATGATCGAGAACGTCATCGTGGTTGCACCCACCACCGCTGTGCCGATCAGCACCGGCTTTGCCGTTGCCTTGAATGTATTGCCGGCTCCATCATTGGCCTCCAGCAGGTATTTCGCCCGTTCGAACTTCGCATCGATGGCAAAGTCCTTCTTCAACTCGCCTTCGATGTTGGGAACGTTTTCGATCAGCGACAATTCATAGACGGACTGAGCATTGTCGGTGACCGGCCCGTAGGAATCCACCGCAATCGTGACCGGGCCCATGCCCAGGAATCCGAACGCGACGAGGCCAAACGCGAACACGGCCGGAGCAAGCATCAAGACCGCCATGGACGTGCCCATACTGAAGAAATAGCCGAGCCCCATGAGGGCGACCATGCTAAGTCCCAGCCAATAGGCCGACATATTGCCGCCTACGAGTCCCGACAAGATCCCCAGGGAAGCTCCGCCTTCCTTCGCGGATGTTACGACTTCCTGCACATGAGCCGAGTTGGTTGAAGTGAAAACCTTGACCAATTCGGGGATCACCGCGCCCGCCAGCGTTCCGCACGAGATGATGGAAGCCAGCTTCCACCAGAGCGTTCCGTCCCCGAGAGTGGGGAGCATCAGGTACGTGACGATGTAGGTCAGGATGATGGAAAGGATGGACGTGATCCATACCAGCGAGGTCAGCGGCGCCTCAAAATCCATTTCATCTGAGTTTGCGTATTTAGCGCGGGCAATTGCGCCATTGAGGAAGTACGCGATCGAGCTGGAAAGCAGCATGGCCACGCGCATGACGAAGATCCATACCAGCAGTTGCACTTGCGTCTCGGGGCTCTTGACCGCCAGCAAAATGAAGGTGATCAAAGCCACGCCGGTCACGCCGTAGGTTTCAAAGCCGTCGGCACTGGGTCCAACGGAGTCGCCCGCGTTGTCGCCTGTGCAGTCTGCAATGACACCGGGGTTACGCGCATCGTCTTCCTTGATCTTGAAAACGATCTTCATCAGGTCGGAACCAATGTCGGCGATCTTGGTGAAGATGCCGCCCGCGATACGCAGAGCAGCGGCGCCCAGCGATTCGCCAATCGCGAAGCCAATGAAGCACGGACCCGCATAATCGGCCGGAACCCACAAAAGGATGAACAGCATGATGAGCAGTTCGACCGAGATCAGCAACATGCCGATGCTCATGCCCGCCTTCAGCGGAATCGCAAAGCATGGATACGGTTTGCCGTGCAAGGCCGCGAATGCCGTACGGGAATTCGCAAACGTGTTGACGCGAATTCCGAACCACGCCACACCGTAGCTGCCCGCGATACCGATAAGCGAGAACAACAAAATGATCGGTAGCGTAACGCCGATCGGTTTGCCCGGGACCGGTGCCAGGATGCCGAAATACAACGCGATAATGACCGCGATGAACGCCCAGAGTACAAGAATAAACTTGCCCTGCGTCACCAGATACGTTTTACACGTCTCATAGATCAATTCGGAGATTTCGCGCATCGAGCGATGAACGGGCAGGTTCTTCAACTGCACATAGATCGCCAACCCGAACAACAGGCCGCCGACGCAGAAGAGCAACCCGATTGACAGAAGAGTATGTCCATTCAAGCCGAAGAAATTCGCGAAACTCACGCTCTTCAAATCAGGCAATGTCAGGTTGGCTTCGCCGCCGCCCGCGTGTTCCTGTCCGTAGGCTAAGGTAGGAAGCAGCAACCCCAGGAGGGCCGCCACGGTCTTATATTGGCGCCTAAGAAACGGCTCGAAGCCTTTCTTGATGGCTGCAGCAATACCTTGCATCGCCGGCATACCGGTGTCTGAGCCAATGATCTGACGCGTGAAAAATAAGGCCACAAAGAGCGATAGGGCGCTCACTGCCAGAAAGAAATAAACCCAATACGTTGCAGTCACATGTCCTCCCAAGTTAAGGTTTGAAGCCGTATCACGAACGACCCCAGAAACGCGACCTCAAAATTACTGGGGAAAAGTCAGGGGAAGCCTACCACTCGCATAGGACACTCTAGAGTGACTGCAATCACACGGCTCCCATAGCCTTTCTTTGGAGCCTTCTGCGCCTGTCCGGCCGTAGCGTGTACAGTACAGGCGAGGGATATTTTCGCCAGACCATGAGTGCACCCACGCTTCTTACCCCCCGCCAGGCTGCGGAAAAACTGGGCATCAGCTACCCCGCCGTTAAGCACTGGATTTTGGCCGGGCGCATCCGCACGGTGAAAACACCCGGCGGCCACCACCGCGTTCCCATTGAGGCCCTGCAGGAATTCCTGCCCGTCGCTTCGGCTCATCCGGGCGCCGCACGTATCAGCGGGCGCAACCAGTTGCTGGGATCGGTGGAAGAGGTGGTTGTCGACGGTCTGCTGGCCAAGGTCGTGCTTGCCGTGGGCAATCAGCACGTGACGGCAATCATTACTTCCGATGCCATCCGCGAACTCGGCCTGAAGCCGGGCGACATGGCCGTTGCGCTTATCAAAGCCACCGAAGTGATGATCGGGCGTCCCTGATCCGCGCGTGGTGCAAGCGGTTCGGCTAAGCCGGTAATCGTAACAAAAGCGGTGCGAGTCAACCCGCACCGCTTCTGCTTCACTTCGCCTGAACTTTCTCAGGCGCTCCCCATCCGCAATTTTCGAGAAGCTCTTACTCCACCGAAATATCGATCTTGTCTTCCGGAAGCGGAATCTGCAAATCCTCCACTCCGGAGTCGCGAACCTGGCCATAGGGGAGCGGGTGCAGTTTGAAGAGCACGAGCACATTTCGCTCCGAATCGTCGAAGGCGGGAAAGCTGGCCACCTGCTCAAGCGAGTAGCGCGTGTGAAGGTCTTCAAGCGTGCCGGGGTCGAGATCGTTCCACGTTGCGTACCAGCCAGGCTGATAGGCAGCGAGCTTGGACGCGAGGTCCTGGGTGCCGAAGTCATCGCACAGTGTGGGCAACTGCGTGACCAGAGTAATCTGATCGCCGCTGATCGAAGTCAACAGCCGCTTGCCGTTTGGATGTTCGTCGATATAGCGAGTGAGACGCTGGGCCGCATCCACAAAAGTGTACTCGGGATGAGCCGCATAGCTCACCGTCCAGGCGGTATTGACGACCGTGGCGGAAACGGCCAACGCCACCACCGCCCAGCCCAAACTCCGTATCCAGCCAGCCTGAGCCTCGCCATCGGCGGACTGCCGGCGAAGGAGCGTCTGCGCCCCCTGCGCCACGATAAAGAAGCAGAAAAAAGTCACCACGGCAAAGTAGCGCGGCTGCGGATGGTTCTGGTAGGTCATGAAGAGGATGTAACCGACCACGGCCAGAATGGAGGCGCCAAAGACGGGGTCCAGCAGCAAACTGGCACCCCAGGCTTTGTGTTTGCTACGAGCCAGCTTTGATCGCCGTAGCCAGAAAGGAACGGCAACCGCTCCCAGCACGACCAAACCGGCCAGGGGAATGAGAATGTGATCGATCCAAAGACCGCCGTGAAAGGACCACCACAGGCTGAGCAGCGGCCAGTAGAACTCGTCCGGTTTGACGTACTTGTTCACGAAGAACAGGTATTTGTAGTCGGGAAGCAGACCGGAACTTATGACCAGCGCCATCCACGCGCCAAACAGGACGGCAAAAGTAGCTGCAGCCGCGGACACGCAGCGCAGCGCCGCTTTGCGGTTCTGCCAGAGAGGCAGCACCATGGCCCACCCCAACGCCGGCAAGAGGAACACGGCAGTGGTTTTGGTGAGCATCATCAGGGTGAAGAGCAGACCGATGACAGTCGAGACGAGAATGGGGCGGCGGGTTCGCGGCAGCCGCACGGCCAGGTTCAAGGCGGCGAGCGTGAACGCCGTCAGCATGGGCTCCAGAATGGCCAGTCGGCTGAAACAGTAGAGGAACGGGCTGGTCACCAGCAAAGTCAACGCCAGCAAGGCCATCCAACGCGAGCCTCGGACCCTCAGCAGCCAATAACTCAGAAGCAGGTTGGCAAAGAAGAAGGCGACCGCCAGTCCGCGCGCAGACTCGACCGAAACGCCAGTCACAAAAAACAGCACCCACTCTAGAAACGGCCAGACCGGCACCGCCGGCGCGGGGTTGAAGTCTCCCGGCAAATACCAGTTTCCGAAAAGTTGGGCACGGAGAGCGGCATTGCCATACCAGCCCTCATCGGTGTACTTGGCCCAATCGCTGAACCAAGGTGAGTAATTTGGAAAATCGGCGCGCAAATTCAGCGCGTGCAGAACCGCGAAGCTGACAATCAAAACCAGCCAAACGGCGTAACAGCAGCGTCTGGATGAAATCCTCAAAGGCTGTTTCCCCGTAAGCAAAAACCCGGATGAAACGGCCGCTGGGGGAT
Organism: Terriglobales bacterium; assembly: GCA_015654835.1. Lineage (GTDB taxonomy): Bacteria > Acidobacteriota > Terriglobia > Terriglobales > Acidobacteriaceae > Telmatobacter. Next base: position 7,695 of record JAATGG010000044.1, on the reverse strand, counting down.
CATCGCGAAGAGCGCGGGCGAATCGGTGGGTCTGCAATCAAAGATGAGGTTCAAAGAGCTTTCTTTCTAGTATACTGCCGCGCCCCAGGCAGCCTCCCGAGCCGGCCATGCTGGCGGTCGACCTCGCTCCCCTCCAGCACGGCGTGAACGCGCCTAAAGTTTACAGAATCCCCGGTCAGAATTCTGTACAAGTTTTCGCCTTTGCGAAATGGCCGCTCTGGTCGCTTGGACGTTTCCGCGCCAAAAGAACGGGCGGCAGCCGAAGCTGCCGCCCGTTCCCACTTCGTTGCTTTCGTTTAGAAGAACAGCTTTGCAGAGACTTGCAACTGTCTCGGACCATACAGAGTGTTGTTGGTTCCGCTCATGGCACCAAACGCGCTGAGTCCGGTACCCGTGTAAGGCGAAATGCAGCCCTGCAGAGCAGATCCGGCCGGTGCTGCCGCCTGGGTGTTCAGGTTACAGGCTGGGTTGGGAGTGCTTGTGGTGGGAGCAGCGGCCGTCGCATATTGCGAATAAGTGCCATTCACGCCCGTAATGATGGTGTGATTGAGTGCGTTGAACGCTTCTCCCACGAACTGCAAGTAGATCCCATCGTGGATCGGAACATCGCGCGTGATGCGGAAATCGACATTGTTGAATCCCGGACCGTAGATGCTATTGCGGCCAATCTGCGGAGGCCGGCCTGTGGTCGCCGCACCCGAGCTTGAGCTCATGGCGCCGCCATAGATATTGCCCTCGTCACCATAGCTGGTGGCGCTGGTCGAGCCACTATAAACGGTTCCGCTCATGCCCATGAAGATAGGCTGGCCACCGGAGGCAATCTCGCTTCCAGAGAACTTGAAGTCGTCGAGAAGGTACTTGACGACTTTGTTGTCCCTCATGATTCGCGGCTGATACACAAAGCTCAAAGTGAAGCGGTTGCGGATATCGATATCCGACGGGCCGTTTTCAGCACGGATGTTGTTCGGATCGAGAACCGTATTGCCACCGTAAAATGTACCGTTGGCGCCGCCGACCTGATCGGTATCGGAGGCATGAGCCCAGGTGTAGTTGGCAACCACTTCAAGGCCGTTCTGGAAAGGACGGCGCAACGTGGCGGCCAGCGAGTTGTACCACGTGTTGGCAACGCTGAAGCCCGTGTTGTAGGAAGCCAGCGTCTGGCTGGCGCGGTCGGCGGGCCGATAGACCGGCACGGTCAACTGCTTGATCAGGTTTCCCTTGGCATCCAGCACGTTGTAGCTGCGTACGCCGCTCGGCTTGCGGCCAAGCAGGTTGGCATCGATGAAAACCGGCAGGCGCATGCCTCGCGTACCGACATAACCGACGGAGAGAGACATCTTGCCGGGCAAAGCCTGCTCGACAGACAATTCCGCCTCATGCGAATACGGAGGAACGAAGTTGGGATCGAGGCCGTGGAAGCTCTGCGGTCCCTGTGTCTGCGGGCCATTGATCGCCGGAGCCGTACCGCCCGTAGGATAGAGCGAACCCGAAAGTGAAGGACCGGTAACCGGGAACGGCACATCGGGGTAGCGCAGACTGTTGTTCGGATTGGGTACGTTGGGGCACTTGGCGTTGCTCGCGTTGCCGACCGAGTTCTCGCAGCCGGTGTAGTTGTAGTTGATTTGGACGACACCGTTTTCCACGCGCATGGCATAGTAGGTGCTGCCCTGGTTGAGCCCCGAAAAGAGTCCGTAGCCGCCGCGGACAACCGTGCCGTTATAGGGGCTCCATGAGAAGCCGATGCGCGGTTGCACACGATCCAAAACGTTCTTGACAGTCCGGCTGTAATAGGAAGAAATCGGAGGAAAGTTGTTGTTGATCAGGCCCGGAGAAGGGGTGAGCTGCACATCGTAGCGAACGCCTGCGGTCACCGTCAATCTCTGGTTGACCTTCCAGGAGTCCTCGGCAAAACCGTCGAACATCTTCATCCAGAAATCGTCTTTGCCCTGAGTACCGGCCTTGGTATTGACCACGTCAATGGTCTGCACGAAGGTGTTGTAGTGGTAGCCGGCATACGGGTCGGTATCGCCGCCCTGTCCCTGGAACGCATCCGCGATCCAGTCCTGGAAGTTGGCGGCCGTGGTGGACTCACCATAGCTGTAAATGCCGCCACCCTGGAAGAGATTGATCATGACTTCATGAATGATGTTGGCATCTCCGCCGAACTTCAGGTCATGATTGCGATGCACTGTGGAGAAGACATCGGTTGCCTGAATGCGATGCTCATCGGGCTCTGCGACACGGGGCAGCGCGTTGGGCATACCGAATGTAACGACACCCGTCGATACGCTGGGACCAGGAGCATTGGCTCCGGCCGTTTCAAGATCGCGCCCCCATTGGGCGTGAATCTGGTTCACTGAACTGCTGGAGACAACCGTCGTCAGGCCTCCCACCAGGAAGCGCTCGTGATAGCTGGTCGATCCATTGGTAGAAGGAGAACTATTACTAAAAGTCGGTGCTGAACTGTAGCCGTTGGTGCTGTCGAAATCTGCGAAATTGAAGTCGACAAAGGCATCGTTCTTGCTGTTGATGTGATAGTCAAGGCGCGGAAAGAAAAGGTTCTGCTTGGCAAACCGCGTCGGCGTCGCCTCACCCGGGGTGATATTGGCAACATTCATCAGGAAGGTGATGCCCGCGATGCATTGTGTAGCGCTGATGGTTTTGGGGCACTGCGTCGGCGAAACAACCGTGTTGCCGGAGTTGCTGGGGGTCGGCGTCAGCGAGATGATGTTCGAATCCGAGTAGAGAACACGCGCCGCCTTGCGGAAACCATCATAGGTAAAGAAGTAGAAGAGCCTGTCTTTAAGGATGGGGCCGCCGACCGAACCACCGAACTGCTGCTGCTGGTGGATGGGCTGAGTCAACAGAAAAGGATTGCCATTGTTGTGCAGAGCTTGGAATTTGCTCAACGGGTCGAGCGCGTTCAGGTCCGGATAGCGCAAATAGTAGAACAGGTCGCCATGGATGTTGTTGGTGCCGCTCTTGGTAATGGCGTTTACCTGGCCACCGGCTGCCTGGCCGAATTCCACCGAGTAGTTCGAAGCCTCGGCCTGAAACTCCTTGATGGAATCGACCGAATAAACATAGGGCGCGCCGGAAGCGCGGCCACGGGCCTCGGAAAAGAGCATCTGGTTATTGTTGGCGCCGTCTACGTAGTTCTGGTTGTAAAGGCCGCTGATACCGTGAAAGCTGACGATGCCGCTTCCGCCATCCTGGACGACGTTCGGCGTCAACAGGACGAAGCTGCTCCAGTTGCGGCTGTTCACGGGCAGGTTCTGAATCAACTGCTGATCAACAACCTGAGAGACTTCTGTTTTCTCTGGATCCAGGATCGGAGTCTCGCTCGTGACTTCCACGGTCGCGTTTGTAGAACCGACCTTCAGGCTGAGATCGATGGTGATCGTTTGACCGACGAGGAGGGTCAGGTTTCCGGCTTCGACTTTGCCGAAGTTCTCCGCGGAAGCGTCAACCTTGTAGCGTCCCGGCTGGAGGAAGGGGGCCACGTAAATGCCGGACGAATTGGTGGTGTAGGCATGTGTGACGCCCGTGTCGAGGCTGGTAACCGTCACCGAAGCACCGGCCAGAACCGCGTGGTTGGCGTCCGTCACGGTCCCGGTGATTGCGCCTGCACCCGAGGTTTGCGCCGTCGCAGACGAGCCGGTGAATGCCACGAACACCAAAGCCGTCAACAGCAACCAAAAGGCGGCGAAGCTCCGTGGGGAACTTGAATTTCGAAACATATATGTTGCTCTCCTCAAAAGGGTTGTCTTACGGCGGAGGCATTCCTCATTTTTGGAATTCCTTTGATTTCACACTTCCGCACAACGATCTGCATCACGATCCAAGGACTCATTCGTCCCCGGTTCTCTCCTGAACAGGAGTAAAGTTGTTTCCCGAAAACATTCCGATTGAACACACTGCAGCTATTGAAATTCCCCATGAGCGATTCGCAGTAAAGGGGGCTTCAACCATGCAATCATGGTTATGTTACAGATCGATGAACGCGAGAAGATTTGACGGTGTTAACGATGTTCTTTTCGGCTATTGAGCTGACCGGGGCGAGATTTTGGCGATATACTGCGCTGTATCGGCCCAGGGCAAGGCGATGTCGATAAGAAAACGATATGCTTCAGGCGGATACCTGCTTGTATTTTCTTGAAGTTGAGGAATCAGCCCGGAACCACGAAACAAATTTCAATAGCTACAAAAGCCTGACGCTATTCGTAAGCCAGAGCGTCGATGGGATCTTTGCGGGCCGCCATCCAGGCGGGATATAGCGAACCGCACATGGCCCCCACAAAAGCAATAATCGCCCCCCTCACAAGCCATGAGGCGGTGATCTCAAAATGCTGCGTCGGGAACAAGTGGCTGAGCAGAATGCGCACCCCATAGGTGCCGGCAATCCCCACCAGCACGCCTGCTGCGGCCATGACAGCCGTCTCGCGCAGCACCACGCCGACGATAGTCCCCTGCGAGGCCCCCATCGATTTGAGAATGCCGATTTCCCGCGTGCGTTCCAGCACCGCCGTATACATGGATTGAAAAATAACCAGGAAGCCGACAATCACCGCGATGCCGGTTACCACGTCCAGTGCGACATTGAAGCCGGGAAGCTTGTCAGGAGTCATTTGGTTGAGCCAGTCGTCGATAGTCTCCACCTGGTTATCTTCCAGTCCCTTGACGGCATGAATCTCCCGGATCACCGCGGCCTGGTTTGCCGGATCGTCACACTTGATATAAAAGATCGAAGCCTTGCCGTCCGCCCCCATCAACTGGGCCATCGTATCGATCGGCAGCAGCTTGCGGCCACCCTTGCCATGATCCACAATGCCGGAAATGCGGAAGGAATGATTCATAATCCTGATCGTGTCCCCCACATGGTAGCCGCCATCGGAACTGGCAAACACATCGTCGATGATCACGTCGTCAGGGCCCTGGAACGGTCCTCCCTTTTCAAAGACAAAAGGCTTCAGAGCATTGAAGCTGGCGTAGTCGATGCCATAGAGAACCTCGATTTTGCCAACAGTCGAGAGGTTTTGGATGACCGGCGAGGCCACGGCCACGTGCGGCAGATGGCGGATGGCCTCGATATTCTTCACAGGCATAGGCGCGCCGCCAACTCCGTTCATCATGCTCGCATTGGACGGACGCAGCATCAGGTCTGCTCCAATCCCGTTGGTACGCTGCTTCTGATCGTTCAACATGCCCATAAAGACGCCCACGATCGAGAGGATCATGATGACCTCAATGGCCACCGCCAGCACGCTGATGATGGAGCGCAGCGGTCGATGCAACAGATTGGCAAAAACAAGCTTGTTCATTCTCGAGCCTGGCTCCGAGGGGCGGAGAACCGCCGGAAAACACAAAATTTGATTACCTTCAGACTATCAGCCCAAGCCGGCGAAGCCGGATCGTGGATTGGATGCCGGATCATCGCATCGAGCCCCCCAACAGAACCCGCCCCGAATGCGCGGAGGGGAGTAAATCATTTATCAATAACGCGAGGTGCCCTCCAGTCGGGCCAGACCGATGAAACAAAACGAGAAAAAGCGCAATCTCTTTGACTGAGGAACAAAGTGGGTTTATCTTTAAGGTGAAAAATCCTCAAGGGTTCCTGACCCGCTTTTGGTAAACGATGGGAAACTTTGGAGAAGACCTGCGGATGGAGCGGTTGTCCCGCGGCATCGCGTTGGAGCACATAACGGCAGTGACCAAGATCAGCCAGCACCATCTGCTCGCGCTGGAGCAGGAGCGTTTTCGCCTGCTGCCTGGCGGCATCCTGAGCAAAGGTATTGTGCGCGGCTATGCGGGAGCCGTGGGCCTGGACGAGCACGACTGGACCGAGCGATTCCTCAAAGCCTACATAGCCTCCGGCCAAACTGCGGATGACGACAGCGGCTGGACGGAATTCGCATCGAACGTCGGCAAAGCCCGCATTCAGCGCCATGATGCGGTCGAGGTACGGTTGCGCTGGCTGGGCGCGATTTTCCTGCTGCTGTTTGCCGCCTCGGGTGGCTTTCTGACGGTGCGCTACTTCGGCGTCCGCGCTGGCTGGTGGCCGACGCTGATTCCGCCGAATAACCTCTCTGCGGACTTTCACGCTATCGTCGATTGGGTCGAGAACTGGTTCTCCCGCATTTTCTCCTAGCACGCTTCCGAATATTTCTGGCCTGACCTGCAAACTTCGGCCCGCACGTTCTGTCTAGCCCGCGCTTCTCCCTCCGTATATCGAATTTCGCACCCCGAAGGTCATCCTCAAACATCGAATGCAACTGGCGGCTCGATGGAGATCTGCGGTTTACCCGCCCCAAAGCGCCCTTGAGCACGGACTAATTGCCATTCGCTGCTAGTCTTTGCCGTCACGCGCTCATGGGGATTACCATAGGACGATGCACCCGTAGGCCACGGCCTCCCGGTACAGGCTTGTCTCACCGATGTCGGAGAGTAGCCGAATCGAGGAGAGGAAGTCTTGCGGTGTTTCCATAGCAGGTTTGCCCTTTTTGCGTCGTGCAAGGTTGTGCTTTCTTGAAGAAGGCACAATACGAGAGCAGCGGCTCCCAAGTGCACTTTCTATAGAAGCATCCTAAGTTCCCTCCGCGCCGGCGCATTCAGAGAGAACCGAGGTGGTTCTTCCTTCTGTGCACCCTTTACTGGGGACCTCTTTCGACGTCGCGGCTGGCAATCAATCAAATTCCCTTCGATGGGGAGGATCTGAAATTGAGCGACCGTTTTTTGTTTACCTCTGAGTCTGTTACGGAAGGGCACCCGGATAAGATCGCCGATCAGGTTTCCGACGCCATTCTGGACGCCTGCCTGGAACAGGATCCCTATAGCCGCGTCGCTGCCGAAACCCTGACAGCTACCGGTCTGGTGGTCATCGCCGGGGAAATCACGACCAAAGCTTATGTGGACTTCCAAACCCTGGTGCGCGGAGTCATTGCTGCAATCGGCTATGACAACGCACTGTACGGTTTCGACTCCAATACCTGCGCGGTGATTTCAACCATCAACAAGCAGTCCGGCGACATTGCCCAGGGCGTGGATACCGGCGGTGCCGGCGACCAGGGCATGATGTTCGGCTACGCTTCCAACGAAACGCCGGAACTGATGCCAGCGCCCATCTCGCTGGCCCACAAGCTCACGCGTCGGCTGACCGAGGTACGCAAGAACGGCAAGCTGCCGTATCTGCGGCCCGATGGCAAGAGCCAGGTCACAGTGGAATACGATGAGGCCGGCAAGCCGGCGCGCATCGACGCCGTGGTCATCTCAAGCCAGCACGCCGACACCGTCAGCAACGACGACCTGCATGCCGACATCCTCAAGCACGTCATCCAGGCGGTATTGCCCGCCGAATGGCTTGACGAACACACCAAATACCACATCAACCCGACCGGCCGGTTCGTGGTCGGCGGTCCCATGGGCGACACCGGACTGACCGGCCGCAAGATCATCGTCGATACCTACGGCGGTGCGGGCCGGCATGGCGGTGGCGCGTTCAGCGGCAAAGATCCGACAAAGGTTGACCGTTCGGCGGCTTATGTGGCCCGTTACATCGCCAAGAACATCGTGGCCGCGGGTCTGGCCGAGCGCGCCGAGGTGCAACTGGCGTATGCCATCGGCGTGGCTGAGCCGGTAAGCGTGCTGGTGGATACCTTCGGCACCGGGAAGCTGAGCTCTGCACAATTGACCGAACTG
>JAATGG010000272.1 GCA_015654835.1 Terriglobales bacterium | reverse complement strand
ACGGTCAAGATAGCTCGTCAGCCGTTGTTGCCGGGCGACTGAAGTTCCGCGCTTAGCGCTCATGCAGACAAGCTACAACCATACCCGCAGGCAGATGCAGAAAATCTTCAAAAGCGGAATCTAGTTTGTAACACAGTAATACTAGGGCTCTCGCAACCCCATACTTTAACGCTTTATTCCTCGACTGCCTGCCAACTCGGATGCCCTGCTGCCCTAAATGCACGAGGCTTTTGGATCACCTCGTGTACCCGGTCAGAACTATGCGTATAATCCTCTGCTTAGTGCGACCTAACGACTCTCCATGAAGCGCAATCTTCCAATTCTCATCTTCGAGGTACGGCCCATCGCAGCATCCATCTCTGTTCACGTGCAAGAAATTATTGCGCCTATTGGGTCTTGCCACTCCATCAATCTGAACGTCTCGAAAGGATTTGCATGAGCCTTCGCCTTTATTCTCTTCGCCCCTTGCACCTCTGGCATCTGGTGTCTCTCTCGCTCTTCTGCCTTTGTATAACTGTGCAATCCTCTCCGGCACAGGGCCCATACCCGTTCCAGAATCCAACGCTGTCTCCGGAAGAGCGCATCACTGACCTGTTGTCCCGCATGACCACGCAGGAAAAGATAGACGCCCTGGGCACAAATCCGACCATACCGCGGCTCGGCGTCGTAGGTACGGGACACGTCGAAGGCCTGCATGGTCTCGCTCTTGGTGGGCCAGGCGGTTGGGAGGGCAAAAACCAATCCGTGATTCCGACCACGCAGTTCCCGCAATCGCGGGGATTGGGACAGACATGGGACCCCGCTCTCATCGAACAGGTTGCCGCGCTTGAAGCCTATGAAACCAATTACGCATTGGGCAAATACCACCGTGGAGGCCGGGTGGTGCGTGCTCCCAACGCCGACCTCAGTCGTGATCCGCGATGGGGACGCAGCGAGGAATCCTACGGCGAGGATCCTTATCTCGTTGGAACTCTCGCAACCGCTTTTACGCGTGGACTGCAAGGCAACGATTCGCATTATTGGTCGACCTCGTCCCTGCTCAAGCACTTCTTGGCCAACAGCAACGAGGACGGACGTGATGGTTCGTCTTCCAATTTCGATACACGCCTGTTTCATGAATACTACGCAGTGCCTTTTCGGATGGCAATTGAACAAGGACATGCTAATGCAATGATGACCGCATACAACGCGTGGAACGGCACGCCGATGGCGGCAAATCCAGTGCTGCAAAGCGTAGTCGTAAAGCAATGGGGATTCGATGGCATCTTCTGCACCGATGCAGGAGCCCTCACCAATATGGTCAAGGCACACCATGTCTTTCCTGATATGGCGCATGCCTCCGCAGCCGCAATTCATGCTGGAATCAATCAGTTTCTCGATGACTACAAGCAGCCGGTACACGATGCGCTCGCGCAGAATCTCATCACGGAGCAGGATATCGACGCCAATCTCCGCGGCGTATTTCGCGTCATGCTGCGCCTTGGCATGTTGGATCCAGGAACTTCAGTTCCGTTCGCAACGATCGGCGTAAACGCCGCGCCGGGCAGCGATCCGTGGTGGTCGGCAGCGAGCAAAGCCTTAGCCCGCAAGACGACTGACGAATCCATCGTGCTGCTAAAGAATGCCGGCGAGACTCTGCCCCTGCATTCTGGCCTGAAGTCAATCGCCGTGATTGGTCCACTTGCCGACCGTGTTGCCCTGGACTGGTATAGCGGCACGCCGCCCTTTGCCGTCACCCCTCTTGAAGGCATACGCACACGTGCGAAGGGAGCAAATGTTACCTATTCCGACGGGTCCAATCTCACTGCAGCCGCACAGGTAGCGAAAAATGCAGAGATCGCCCTGGTGATTGTCGGCAATCATCCCACCTGCGATGCAGGTTGGTTCAAGTGCGCGCTGCCCAGCGAAGGCAAAGAGGCAATTGATCGCAAGACCCTGACGCTGGAGCAAGAGGAACTCGTGAAGGCCGTATTTGCTGCGAATCCACGCACGATTGTCGTGCTGCAGACCAGCTTCCCTTACACCACCACGTGGACCGAGTTGCATGTTCCAGCCATTCTGCAAATTACCCACAACAGCGAAGAACAAGGCGATGCTTTAGCCGATGTACTTTTCGGCGACTACAATCCGGCAGGCCGTTTGACTCAGACATGGGTCGCCAGCATGGATGATCTTCCTCCGATGATGGACTATGACTTGCGCCATGGCCGCACCTATCTGTATGCCACAAAAAAGCCGCTTTATGCCTTCGGTTATGGCCTGAGTTATGCAACCTTCGAATATAAGAACCTTCAACTCAGCGCCGAACAACTTACCGCCCATGGCAAGTTGAAGGTCACGGTCGACGTGACCAATCACAGCAAGCACGACGGCGACGAGGTAGTGCAACTTTATGTCGTGCATCAAGGTTCTGCTGTGCCGCGCCCTATCCAGGAACTGAAAGGCTTCGTACGCGTTTTCATCCGCGCTGGAGAGACAATTCCTGTCACACTCACGCTCAACGCAGACGATCTGGCGTACTGGAGCGACGCCAAGAACAATTTCACTCTCGAAAGCGATCGCGTCGAGATACGCGTTGGCGCTTCCTCCGACGACATTCGTCTAAAGAAGCAAATCGCAGTTCTTTGATTCGGATATGTCGCGAACACATTCATGCAGCGGTCTCGCTGCACAACAACCAAGTCTGATCCGAATGGATTTCTAAGGAGAATCAGCGCTATCATGTCTCACTTCTTTCGACTCTGTTATCGAAGTACATCTTCTCCATTCGCCGATATGCTCCGGCGTAACAGCGCGGCAATTGCGAGCGCCTCGATCCTTGGCATGCTTGCAATTTCCGCTTCTGCGCAGCAATTATCGCTAGAGCGAAACGAGGCTACCGTATTAGTTGAGCCCTACGCGCCGAACATCGTTCGGGTAAGCCTGAGCCTGCGTAAAGACGATGCGCTTGCCGCACCAGGCTACGGAATTCTAGCGAAGCCCTCGGGCACCGGCTGGACGGTCGAAAGCAGTTCCAAGGGCGATGTGCTACGCTCTTCTATTCTTACCGTCACCGTCTCACCACAAGGGCCCAAGTGGGTACCCACGGGAACTTCTGCCGACATTGCCAAGTTCTTTAACGGATCCACTCCTGGCGTTGGACTCAACATCAAGACCGCCGATGGCAATACACTGCTGCAGATGCATGGATGGCAAATGTCTGTGCCGAACTATAAGGATGGCAATTCGCAAGTGCTGTATGATCGGCGCCCCAGCGATCCGCCCTTCTTCCAGGTCGGCGCCAGTTTCGCCGCTGCCGATGACGAACATGACTATGGGATGGGCCAGAATCAGGAAGGCTATCTTGACCGTCGCGGCCATGTTCTGCGTTGTGCGCATGACTACAATGCACCGTCGGGACAGAGCGTCTGCGTTCCATTCATGGTGACGAACAAAGGCTATGGCCTGTTGTGGGATAACCCGTCAAAGACCACTGTGGCCTTTGGCTTCAACAACCAGAATACGTTCACCAGCGAGGTTGGCCAGCGTGTCAGCTTCTTTGTTATCGCAGGCAATACTTACGATGAAATCTACAAAGGGTATCGTCTTCTGAGTGGTGATACACCGATGCTGCCTAAGTCGGCCTACGGCTATATCCAATGCAAACAGCGTTACACAAGCCAGGAGGAATTGCTGGCCGTCGCAAAGGGCTACCGCGACCGTCATCTGCCGATTGATGATCTGGTCATCGATTGGTTCCACTACACAAAGATGGGTGAGATGGATATGGATCCGCAAAAATGGCCCGATCCAGCCGCGATGAACAAGCAGCTTCATGATATGAATTTTCACGTCATGATTAGCGTATGGCCACGCTTTGTGCCTGAAGATCGTTACTATGCAATCGCACTAAAAAACGGCTGGTTCGAACATCTGGCCGACGGCACACCGACCAACGGTCTCCCTTATGATCGTGCCGGCTCCGATATCGACACCACAAATCCCGATGCGGCAAAGTGGTACTGGAACATCGTGAAGACAAACTATGTCGACAAGGGATTCGATGCCTTTTGGGCGGATGAGACCGAGCCCGATCTGCCTCCCAATGGCAGTTATTTCCACGCTGGTCCGGGTACGCAGTTTTTCAACGTCTACCCACTCTTCCATACAGCGGCCTTCTATCACGGGATGAGAAACGACATGAAGGAGCGCGCAGTCATTCTTGCGCGGGACAGTTATATCGGTGCACAACATAATGGCGCAATTTTCTGGTCCAGCGATATCTCCGCGAATTGGGATACGTTGAAGCGTCAGGTGCCGACCGGCATTAACTTCGTTGCAAGTGGGATGCCTTATTGGTCGACGGACATTGGCGGGTGGCAATATCTTCCTGCCTCTCACCATCCGGCACACCCGCCATTGCTTGATCCGAGCGATGCTCGCGACAACGTTGGCCAGTATGACGATTATCCGGAGCTCTACACGCGCTGGTTCGAATATGGCGCCTTCCAGCCTAACTTTCGCTCACATGGTTCTCGCAACCAGAATGAGGTTTGGAGTTATGGCAAACAGGCCGAGCCAATCCTCGAAAAATATCTGCGGCTTCGCTATCAACTTATGCCCTATATCTACTCGCTGGGTTATAGCGCTAACCAAAATGGCGCTCCGTTTATGCGCGGATTGTTCATGGATTTCGGAACCGATCCCAATGTCGCTAATATCGGCGACGAATATATGTTCGGACCTGCGCTTCTGGTAGCCCCTGTTACCGATCAGGGAGCAACCAGCCGCGAGGTCTACCTACCCGCCGGTGTCGACTGGTACAACTTCTGGACCAACGAGCGTCTGCATGGCGGTCAACATATTACCGTCGCTGCACCTATCGATACTATTCCACTGTTTGTGCGCGCAGGCTCCATCCTGCCGCTCGGCTCTACGATTGAGAGCACTAACCAAAAGCAGACGATCGATAAACTACGTATCTATCCGGGCGCAGACGGAGACTTTACTCTCTACAATGACGATGGCGTCACATATGCTTACGAGCAAGGCAAGCAGGACATCACTCATCTGCATTGGAGCGACGCCGCCCAAAAGCTAACCCATAGTGGTTCAAAGGCATGGAGTGTTCCAGACAACACCGTGCTAGAGATCGTCGGTAAATAAGATAACCTCGCCAATCGTGAGTGCGGATGCCTGAAGCGATCCGTACTCACAACTCTTCTATAGTTACAGACACTGCAATATTATTTTCTGATCCCAATAGTGTTGGAGCCCAGAGACTTCGGGATAGTCGTCTGGGTTCCTGAAACGGTCACGAAGGGCAAAGAGTTTTTCCGGTCTGCAACCCTCCGCACCAGGTATGTGGTTGCTGCCTGTGCTTGAAATTCAAGAACGTTTGCTGAACTTGGCGGCAGCACGATTGCCGACTGATGCGCTTTGACGATCTCGACGTTTTCACCCGGCCATGGATTGCGGATTCGCTCCGTGCCTGCTCGTCCTGCCTCGATGCCTACCGTAACGGGTTTGCCTTGGCGCATCTGTACATGCACTTTTCCGCCATGCTGAATATAGACCGTCCCATCGGCTTCCCAATCTTTCGGCCACGCAGGTGCGATGCGAATCAGTCCATCGTAGTCCTGGACCAATGCGTTCTGTAGTGCATCGGCAAGAACTCCAATCTGCTCCACATAGAACTCAGGCCCCATGAATGTTGCCAGCCCGGAAGGAAATTTCTGGTAGCGCTCAGTAAGTGCAAGCGCGCTCAACTTGAATTCATCGGCAAGGCCAAGGCGAGTCGCCTGAACGGGATCGGCGCTCCAATCATTTTCGTTCTTGGCTGGGCGATTGAAATAGGTCCGTACTGCAAGCTCGTGTCGGGGACCGTCGTCGCCGATAAGCCCGTAGGGCCAAACAGGCTCCAGACCGATGTTTTCTGTGTTATGCGATTCGGCCGCCGGGTCATGGCTGGCCGCAATCACCGTATCTGTACGATCACCGTTCGGGGCCACCAACACAGTGGGCTTCGAGAGCGAGCTTACAGGTAGCTCAGGGAGCACTGCAATTTCTTTTTTGAGTTTCCTGACAAGATCATCATCCGTCTTCAGCAGCGTTGCCGCCTGCATGACAGCGGGAAAAAGAGCCCGCATCGCGGAAACATCGGTGGTCGGGTCGTGCACGTCCCACTTGGTTTCATGAGCGTTCGACGGATAGGTATGAAGCATCCCATTTGCATCGTGGGTCGCATAAGCCAGCAGAAATTGGACGGCCTCCCGCATCACCGGATAGTTGCTGCGTAGAAACTCCAAGTCATCCGTATATTGATATTGCTGCCATATCCACAGAGCGACCTCTGCGCCGGTCGATAGGGTGCGGGCATTGTAATAGGGACGCGAATCCTCTCCGCAGTTGATTGCCGGTGTAGATATCCAGGTTTCATTTTCGTAGCCGCGACCGTTGAAACGCATAGTTTCTGGAACGCAGGCTCCTGCACGTCCGCTCATGTGCTCCTTCGTCCAGTTGAGAACATTGGTTAGGTTTTCCCTGTAAAGGCGGAAGTAAGAGTCGTTGAGATCGAAGACGCCAGCTCCCAGGTTTGCGCTTACCTGCATGCGTAAATTCCAGTGCCAATAAGCCGATGGTCCCCATTGATGCGCATCCCGAATGGACGAAAATAGGTCCCCTATTCCGGCTTGCGCACCAGGAAGACGATCACGGCTCTCCGCGGCAGCAGTGAAAATATCGATCATCCGCAGGTTTTCAAGATACTCCGCGGCATGGTCAGGCGACGAAAGCTTCATCAGTCCGGGCTTCTGCCAAAACTGATTCCACCATGCGCGATGTTCCGCAATTGGAGTCTTCCTGGCTGCATCGAGCAGCTTCGATGCGGTGGCCATGACGTCGCCCCCGCGCCAAGCGGGCGAGCCAATGAGCAAACGAAATGAACCATCGGCACGCGGCATAAATGTTATCTTGATGGATAACGGTCCATCCGGTTCCGCATGCACACTGAGCGCATCGGCCGTGATCGCGGCCAAAGAACCGAACGTTTCACCACTCGCGCCAGCCTCTTGATTGTCAATCCATGTTTCGGCAAGGATGCCGATGCCGCCCCGCTCCAGAACCTGCGGCTTGCGTGGAGACCAAAGTTGCAGTTCCGCCGTTTGCGGCACCTTCGGATCGGCTCCCGTCACGTCAATCACCATGACATCCAGCGACTCATCCACATAGGTGGTCGCCGTCATGCCACCGCCACTCTGCTGGAACTCGCCATCATAAAGACTCAAGCGCCCGGAATAGTCACCGGCCTTCGTAAGCGCCTTCAATCCCGGAACGACAACCTGCCCAGGGGAAAGCCGATGAGGAAATGTATCTCCGCGATTCAATTGCGCCGTATATCCGTCCTGTCCCCAAACCGCAATGCCAAGCCGACCATTTCCCAGAGGCATGGCCGCTTGCGGTGATTCATTCGATTTCTGCAGGACGATATCCGACCGCTCCACGATCCCTTTTCGGTCAATGTGAAAGCGGCCCTCCCTCCATGCAGTAGAGGCTTTGGTCGATTGACACTGAGAAAACTGAGGCAGAAATGGCACGGCAACCAAAAGACACAGCACCACTCTGGAAAGGCGTCGAGAAGGGCGGTGCAGAGGCTTTGAAGGAGTCCAAAGGCAAAAATGAGAGAGCGTTGCATTCATCAAGGGACGAAGTCTCCATGGGTTTTCGCGAGCATCAACTTCGCAATAGGCTTTCCTTGTCATCGTCAGTGGAAAGTAACGGATTCGAGACGCGAAGCACTTGTAAAGCTTTGCTTGTTCTTTATAAACCATTCGTCAAAGGTCCATCGGAATCCACAAGTTTGTATCCGCAGCCGGACGGCACGAAATAGAACGCTCCCTCGCCGCCGGGAATCGGAGAAGCGAATCGAAAACGCTCTGAACTACCGCTGCAGAAAATAGACGCGCGACATGATCGAAAAATCGACTCGACCGGCTAGCGCCCTTTGTCCGCCTTGGGGAGTGCGGCTCAATCGTGTTGGTTCAGGGGAGCATCTCGCGTCTTCAGGCTCGGCTGGCCGCGAGAAATTGTGCCTCGATCGCAAACCGTAAAAACCGAACATCGCTAAGATGAAACTTGATTATCATCAGTCCCCGCCGGCAGATTATTCGATGCCGAGTCCAGGATGATTTCTTGATTCAGGGCTCAAGTTCGACATGCCGAAATCAGGTTTAGCTCGCTTATGGGATGACACTTTATGACTCGCGGATACTTTTTCTGCCTCTTGCTCACTTCGCCGGTTTGCGGTCACTGTGCAGGACGGCAAACCGGCGAAGTGGCTGTTCGAGCCAAGCGTGCTTAGCGGACCTTGAGCGGCTTTTGGTTCGCCGTCGGTAAGTCGATTTTCAGCAACCCGGCCAGTGTGGGGGCGATCTGGCGCATATCGATTACGCCGAGATCGCGTCCCTGGGCAATGCCCTCTCCCTGAATAAAGAAAGCGGAGCGCATGGCTGGCCGCGAAGGCAGGTATCCATGCATTCCGGTCGAGGGCGCGTCTTCCACGACCGCGCCGGCAAAGGCTCCGCCCGGATCATAGCCGTCCTTGAAATCCACCAGAAAGCTCGCCTCGGGAAACCCGCCGCGTTTCACGATCTCCTCGTGCTCCAGAATGGTCTCTATGCCGTTATGGCCATCGGCTTTTGCCTTTTCGAGAACGCCCCTCACCCTGGCGACCAGGGTGGCGTCCTCTGGATGCTGAAGTATGATTGCGTTGGAACCGCCGGCTGCCCAAGCCTCTGCCTGCCAGCTAATCACCGAAGGTCCGCGCCTGCCCGGCTTCTCCGGCCCTAGCTGGATAAGGCCAGCCTCCGCCAGAAGCACGTTGAGATTGGTGTGGTGGTCGACGCGGAGAAAGCCGTGGTCCGAGACGATCACAATGCGCGCATGAGGATCGAGGGCAAGAGCAGCCTGCTCGATCTGGCCAATCTGTCCGTCGATGACCTCCAACGCAGCATTCGCCTCGGAACTGAACGGGCTGTGCTCATGCTCCTGATGATCGAGATCCGTCAGATGCACCAGCAGAAGGCCGGGGTGGAATTTCTTCAAGATCGCAACCGCCTCGGCAGTCTTCGTGACGTCCTGATCCGTGCTGGCGGTTGGATGAATGCCGATCTGGTCGAGAATATTGGGCGGATTGTAGGGCGAGCTTGAGGGCTTATCCGTGTGCTCGGACTGCGTACCCTCCGCGACGTTGTAGTCGATTGGCGCACCCACCGTCACCGGCCAACCCACATTGGCGGTCTTGATGCCCGCGCCATCGGCCGCTGTATAGAGCGTGGGAACCTTGATATCCGAGAAATCCCAATACCAGGTATTCGGATGTTCACGAAGCGGATCGAAGACGGTATTGTCGACGACTCCATGCTGCCCCGGCCAAACGCCGGTCACGATGGTTGTGTGGCTGGGGTAGGTTACGGTAGGAATAACCCCGATGACCCCGTCTGCATAGCTGCCATGGGTCATAAAGCTGCGGAGCACCGGAATCTTGAGACCGTGTTGCTTGGCCTCCGTGACGTACTCAGGCTTCATTCCGTCCACTGAGATAAGAACGAGTGCCGGCGCGGCGCTCTGGGCGGCAGCGTGGAGAGCAAAAATGGCTAGGAAGGCGGCAACGAATCGTACTGGTGATTTGAACATAGATGACCAATCTGCCTGAAGCGCGCTAAGAGAAGATGAATCGCGACGCCGTAAGGCTGCTATAAACAAGCTGTCGAGCTTCCACTCAGCCCGATACGAGCCGCCTGCCGGCAGGACCGCCGCCTGATCGTCCGCATATAATCCATGCATTGAGAGGCAACTTCGGGGCTATGCCAGAAAAGCGGGTAGATAATCGGCCAAGTGCGGCTCACAACACGCTGGCTGAAGCGCAACACATTCTCCATGAGCATCTTACCCAGCTCGGGCTTAAACGCAGCTCGCAGCGCGATACCATCCTCCGCGTTTTCCTGAAGACTCGGGATCATCTCTCTACCGAAGAATTGCACACCCTCATCAAGAAGCATGATCCGGCGATTGGCTACACGACAGTGTACCGCACGCTCAAGCTGTTTGTGCAGTGTGGATTGGCCGCGGAAGTGGAGTTCCGGGACGGGGTGGCTCGTTACGAGCACAGTCTCAATCGCCGCAGTCACCACCATATGATCTGCACTCGGTGCGGAGATTCCGTCGAGTTCTTCTCCCCTGAAATCGAGGAATTGGAGCACCGCATCGGCAAAAAGTTCAATTACCTTACCATCCAGCATAGCTTCCAGATTTATGGCATCTGTGAATCATGCCAGAAAAAGTTGACCGATGCCGTGGCCGCGACGGGGGCTCAATAAGGCCGACAGGACAGCCTTTCTAAGCCCCTCGTTGTCAGAATGAAAACTTTGCTGCAAGTTGAAGCTGGCGCGGAGCGTTGGCGTTGATAAACCGGCCGAAATTTGTGCTATCTGGATTGCCCTGGACAGCGTTGGGGCCAAAGAACTGTGCGTGATTGAAGACGTTGAATGCTTCGATGCGCAGGATCAGCGCCCGCGATTCCCCGAGGCTCACCTTCTTTTCCAGGGAGGCATCGAAGTTTTCCGCGCCTGGGCCATAAAAGAAGCGCCGCCGCGCCGTGCCCACATGCCCCAGATCGCTCGGGTTGCTGGAGTCGGGAATCGTAATGAGTGAAGTATTGAAGGCGGAATGCCCATTGCGCGGATCGCGGTTGAGCTGCAGGTTGCCCGGAGTGTAGTCCGGCGTGTCCACGCCGTTATTATTGATGCCGTTGGGCATGGAACCGATCAGCGAAGTATCGTCGTTGTTGTAGAGTGTGACCGGCATTCCCGTGCTGAAGCGGGTGATCCCAGCCAGCACCCAGTCCCGCGTCCATCCATTGCGCCACCTCGTCAGCTCCGCAAAAGGCAGCGTGACGTTGTAGCTGAAAACGAAATTCTGCCGCACATCGAAGGCGGAGACTGCGCGGCTCTGGCTTTGGTCTATGGGGTTCACTTCTTCCGAGAGGCTAGAGGAGTTGTCGATGGATTTGCTGTAGGTATAGGCCGCCAGAACCTCGACATTGCGAGCGCGGTGCTTTAGCGTGAGTTCCAATGCGTTGTAGTTGCTGTAGCCGATCGTCTTCTGATAGGTGATCCCATCGAACAGGGGACCGAATGGGCCGCGCGCTTCAACCTGCGTGCCGTCGGGCCGGGTAAACAACCCACCCTCGCTGAAAGGGCCGCAGGTGTTCGTCCCCGCCATCACTTCGCTCGGTTCGCTGACGCTCAGGCAGCGAGACGCATTTCCTGGGTTGGCAGGGATCAGGTCGAGCAGATGATGCGCCTGTGCGCCCACATACCCGATATCGAGTATGGTTCCCTCGTGAAGCTCCCGCTCAATGGAGAGCGTGTAGTTCTCGGTGTAAGGCGACGTGTTGCGGTAATAAAACGCAGGGTCGCCGGTAAGCGGTTCGTACTTCGACCAATCGACCGTGGTATTGGGATGCGTGGGCGATGCCCCGAAGGCCGGTATCGGCGAGGGAAACGGCTGCCCGTTCGTAGCTCCCGTGCTGGCGGAGACAAACGGCTCGTTGAACAACGGCCGGCCCGACGTGCTGTCGTAGTCATATCCGTAGGGAGCGCAGGCGCTCATGATGCCCGCCGAAAGCCCTTCGAAGGCCGTATAGAACACGCCGAATCCAGCGCGGATGCTGCTCTTTCCCGGTCCGCCGAAGACGCGCCGCAGCCACCCGTCGCTCAAAGAAGGGGAATAGGCGACACCCAGTCGCGGCGAGAAATTAGCCCATCGGGTCGGCGTGAGTGTTGCAGAAACCCCCGGATCGCCGGGGAATACGATTCCTTGCGGCGCACCCGGATACACCTCCGATTGCTCGCCCAGCACAAATGTTTGAAGCTGATTATATTTTTCGCGCCATGGCGGAAGCATGTCCCACCGCACGCCATAATTCAGCGTGAGATTGCTACGCAATTGCCAGCTATCCTGCGCGAACACGCCGATGTATTTGTTGCGAATATAGAATCCGCTTGCGTCGCCTTGCTCATACGTACTGGCCACGCCGATCAGGTAATCGGCAAAGTCCAGTCCCGTTTCCGAGCCTTGGAACACAAATGCACCATTGTTGATCGAGTTGGAGTTGATGTTCACCTGGTCCAGATGCATGTCTGCGCCGAACTTCAGAGTGTGTTTGCCCAGGATCTTGGACAGGTTTTCGGTCCACTGATAGGTGTTATTGACCTGCCGCTCCCCGGTCGTATCCACGCCAAAGCTGAAGTCGTTAAATGAGACATTTTCGATTCCTTCCACCGCCGGATTCAACGGCACAATTCCCAACGTGCCGGCGCCTTCGACAAAGCCCTGCGAAGCCAGCGACGGGCCCACCCCGCCTACCGGCTGGCCGATCACGTTTGAGTCGCGCATATAGCTGAAGTGAAATTCATTCACCAGCGTCGTCCCCGACGGCTTTGTCCAGCCCAGGTTCACCAATTGCGCCCGGCCGCGCGAAACCGCGTTGAATCCTGGCACCGTCGCGCCGCCCTGCGATGTCGGATAGGGATTGTCCAGATCGTATCCGTCGCGGAAATAGTAGGCCGAAAGATTGCCCGCGTGGGTATTCCAATCCAGGCGTAACGCCGCCTTGTTGTCGCCTAGCGTTTCGTTCCGGCTTGAGTCTGAAAACGTACTGCCGTTTACATTCGGATTGGGAATGTATTGCATCAGGGCTTTCGAGGGAGCCGACCACGCGCTCGCCGGAATCACGGCATTCGGGAACACGCACTTGCTCGAACCGCCGTAGGAACATCCGGCCGTGTAGTAAGGCTCGCCGGCAGAGACCGTGTAGCCAAGCCTCTGGCTAAGCAGCGCGGCAAGATTGTCGCCGCTTACTTTTCCCGTCAACTGCTTCGCCTGATCCAATAAATTTCCACTGCGATCGTCCACCGAGGGCACGGCAATCTGTCCCGTCTCCACGCCCTGAGTCATCGTCGTTCCCTGGTAGTCGCCGAAGAAAAAAAGCTTGTCTCGCAGCATTGGTCCGCCGACCGTGCCGCCATACTGGTGACGGTCGTATGCGGCCCGTTCTCTGCCTAGGTAATTGGTTGCGTCCAGGTTCGTATTACGTGCAAATTCAAATGCGCTGCCATGCAACTGGTTGACCCCGGTCTTGGTGCTCACCAGCACTTGGCCGCCGCTAAAATTTCCATACTCGGCATCGAAGTTGCTCGTCAACACGCGAAACTCCGCAATCGAATCCAGGTTCGGAATCACGGCCGCTCCGTTGTTGAAGTCCTCCTCGACCGTGCTGCCGTTGACTACGAAACCGTTCGCCGTTTCCCGCTGCCCGCTCACCGACATATTGCCGGGATTCAGATCGCCCGAGGGCGGCGTGCTGGTCGCTCCCGACATCACCACCGCGTTGGGCTGTGCCGAACTGGTTGGAATTACGCCCGCTTGCAATGCCAGCAAATCCGTGTAGCTGCGTCCATTCAGAGGCACAGCGGTCAACTTCTCCTGCGAAATGCCTTCACCAATTTGCGTTGTCGACGTATCCATCTCCACGCCCGACGTGGTCACTTCCACGGCCTCCATGTGCGAAGCCATCTGGAGCAGGACATCGGCGCGCAACGGTGCGGTCGGTCCCAGCACAAGCCCCTCGCGTAGATAGGTTCGAAAGCCGTCGACTTCCACTTCAAGCCGATAGGTGCCGGCCGGCGCCAAAAACTCATACCACCCCTGGTTATCGCTCAGAATCGTCTGCCGTGCGGCCGTGCCATCGTTGATGACCGTGACCTTGGCTTGCGCAACAACAGCTCCACTGGGGTCTGTGACGATTCCGGAAAAACGAAGGACATCTCCGGCAAACAGATGGATGGAAAACGATGCCAAGAAGGCTATTAACAATAGAAAATCTCGGCAAACCCCGCGCCGAAATCCAAATCCGAAAATCATTTCAGCCTCTCTACTGATGATTGCTACCGTGTGCAAAAAGCCGCCGACGGGCGTTTTCGTGGTTCGGCCTCTTCTGGGTTGAACTTGAAAATCATTTTCAACATAGAACAGATCCACAAGAATGAGCGTGACCTCTGTCACGATTCCGACCAATTCGATCCGATTTGTTCTGGTGCTTCGCAAGCGCGCTTGGGGCTGATAAAGTGTGCGGAAGTGGGAATCAAGAGTGCCGCATCGCCGAAGACAGCGATGTTTCATGTCACCTATGCTGGCCTTATGCCATTTAGATAGTGGACCTTGCAAGCATCGTCGTTGCCGTGGATGCAAATGCCGGAAGGCAAGGAGTCGAGCTTCCGCGGCCGCATCGGCTTCGGGGGGATGCGCTCTTTCGCGATGCCCTCGCAACCGATTCAGCGGCTCAATGTTTCGCTCGACAGGCCGTAGCCCGGCCGAATTTATGGTTTCGGCTCGCCGGCTCCATTTCTTGAGCCGTGGGTGCGCAGGTGCACGAGATGCCGGTAATCCGGGTCCGAGGGGTTGGCTTCAAGCGCTTTTTGTTCGGTGATATAGTCGGCTACCCGGGTACGCCCATACAATTTCCGATCCATCCCTACCGGGCACACTTTCACGCAGATCCCGCACGGAAATCGCGACTCGGCCGTCAATTGCTTGTGATACACGGTGCAGGCAATCGCATCGAAGTCCCCCGCAATGCGATCCGGACGAGGCGTCAAAGCCTGTGCCGGGCACAGCCGCGCGCACAGTTTGCAAGCCTTGCACAAGTCGCTCTCAAGCACCGGGTCGCCCTTGAACTTCGCCGTGGTAAACAGCGACACATAGCGCATGCGCGGCCCATATTGGGCATTGATCAGGTTGTGACTCAGCCCGATGGTTCCCAGCCCTGCATATTTCGCGGCGTAGACGTGGCTGAAGCATGCGGGCATCTTTCTCAAAAGAATATCGAGATTTCCGTAGCCATCCCTTGGAATCGGAATCGCCCCAAACCCACGTTCATTGAGATAAATAGAAAGACGATATGCCAACTGATCCAGCAAAATATTGCTGGTGATGTAGTGCTCTTGATAATTGATCGACGGCGTACTTTCCAGGATCGGCAGCAAGATTGGCACCGCAAGCACGACCACCGTCTGTGTCGGCTTCCATATTTCGTTTGGCCGGTAGCTTGCGGGAACTTCGTCATATTCGGCCCAGCGGGATGCAGGCGCGAAACCGATCATCGAGGCGCCGAGGCGCCGCGCTTCCCGAAGAAAACTGCGCTTGAGATGTACGCTGGAGGGCGAGGCCGAACTAAGGGCTGTCATAGAAATGTACGCTGGAGATACCGTTCCATTGTACGTCTTCGAGAAGAATCCTCTCGCCCCATAAGACGCGCGTGCCGAGTTGCCTCGTGGCGTGCGCGGCCCAGAGGCGCATGGTTGGCAGGGGAGCGTCCTCGCGCTCCCCGCTCGCCTCGCTTAGCGGCTCTCCGCCAACAGTTGTGTCGTCGAGCTGGAGTACAGCAGAGCGTTGAAAAGAAATTTGTAAGTTACTTCCGACTGAGCGCGATACTGGGGTCGAAAGCCGAAGAGAATAATGTGGCCTTTGCCCACCGGCTCTTCTGCAATCACCGATGTGCCCTTCAGAAACTGTCCTCCCTGAATCCATCCACTGAGCAAAGGCTTGTCGGTCGTAAATGAAGCGATGGATTGCGCGCCTCCATGCGTCTTAAACGTCGGGCCATTTTCATAGAAGATCGGCACCGAAGCGGTCGATCCAAACGCAATCGGGTTAGTCAGATCGACAGACACTTCCAAAATCGAGCCGGGGATGAAGAACTCCTTGCGGTTGACCGTGGCAAGCGCGTCAGACACCTCGCTCGATTCGCTCGTATATACCTGCGAGGCCTTGTTGAGAGTGATGATGGTGCCACCGTTCTCCGTGAATGCCTTGAGACTGGTCAAGCCGTCTTCGCCGAGTCCCCCTGCATATTCCGGAATCTGCTTCGGCCCGCGCGTGTTTTCGCTCGCCGCAGACGACTGGGACTTGCCCGACTTTTCGGTTGCTGCAGCGGGCGCTGGAGCACCTTCGCCCGGCCCCCCGCGGCCGGTGGTAATCGCTCGTGCCGAGTTATCCGGAATTAGAACCACGTCGAACTTCTCGTTCAAATTGCCCTTGCGGATATCCGCGTCCACCACTCTCGTATAAGGAATATTGTTCTGATCAAAGATCCACCGGGTCCAACCTTCATCCATCGAAGGTACCCAGCTCTGATAAAGCGCAATGCGCGGTAGCCGAACCAGCAGAGCATCGCCGGCAGGCGCTGCTGTCGCGGCATGAATGTCTACCGGGAATTTGTCGGCAATCGCGGCCAGACGGGCCTCGACTCCCTCTTGCTGTGGAATATAGATAGTGCCCGGTTCGGTGCCGGCTCCGGTGAGCCGATAAGCACGAACGCCGTCCTTGAGCAGCGCAAACAATGCATAGAGGCTGCTGTTTGTGCGATCCGCAATCAGGTACCCGAAGCCATTCGCCGACTTCTCAAAGCGCCCGCCCGCAGGTTTCGCCACATCGACCTTGCTCGTCGTCGCTGTGAATTTTTCATCGACTGCAACCGCCGTTACGCCGAACAGCAAAGGCAGTGTCTGTGCGGTCACGTCATAAGGGCGCTGCAACGGGCCGCCCGGATACTCGGGAATGTTGGGATACTGTTGGATCTCCAAAAGCGTCTTGGCAAAGCTCCCAAAGGGCTGGCCGAGTCGGACAATGTAACTGCCGCGCGAATAGTGCTTGCCGCCTGCATCGAAATCGGCCGTAGCCTGATCGACGTCCACCGCGCCGATGCGCAATATATTGACGAGTCGCGCCGCCGCCGCAGAGTCCGTCTGCTCGGCAGGCACCACGTAGGCATACGGCCCCTCCTGACGGTTGACGGCACGCACGCCAATCTTGTAGTAGTCGTTCAAATAGCGCTCGCGAAATACCGCTGCATGATTCGCAATCGAAAAGAAGGCATCGATCTGATAATCGACAATGTCGTGCAGCCGCCAGGCCCCGCCCTTCCATGGATCGGGAAAATTCCATGCTGAAACTTTAGCATCGTAACCAATGCCTCGGTCCAGCTTCTCGAACGGTATCTCGATCGGTGAGGCAATATTGACGCTCGCCGATTCCGTGAGCACGCGCAGTCCATTATGAAGCGCAATGTAATCGCGCAGCGGCGACCAGAAGTCGTATACCCCGTGAACCAGTACGCCCTGCTTGCCGGTCTGTCCAATCTCCAGCGCTGTGTTGACGCCCAGTGCATTCATGGCCTCAACGAGAATGGGATCGACGTTAGGATCGATCGGATCGACCCACGGCGGCAGATAGATGCGGGGCCCATTCGCCCCCATCTGGTGAATGTCATAGAGAATCTGCGGATGCCACGGATTGATCACCTTCTCGACAGCCAGCCGTGTCTCGACCTGGGTGAACGAGCTCCAGTCGCGGTTGTCGTCATGCCCCACATAATGATGCCAGAGCACCACAGGATTGCTGCCTTCGTACGGAGTACCCAGATACTTCTTATACCAATCCACCACCAGTTGCTCGCCATCGGGATTCAGCGATGGAACCAGCACGATGATTACGTTTTGCAGAATCGCGCGAATGCGAGGCGTATCTCCCGTTGCCAACTGGTACGCAAACTCCGTCGCACTCTGCGAACTTGCGATCTCGGTGGAGTGAACATTGCAGGTGACCACCAAAACCGTCTTTCCATCCACGACAAGCTGCTTGGCCTGATCGGGAGAAGTAATCCGCGGATCCGCCAGCTTGCGCGCTATTTCCTTATAGTGGTCGAGATGGGCGAGCGTCTCTGGTGAAGAGATCGTGACCGTAATGAAGGGCCGTCCTTCGGTTGTCTTGCCAACCTCCTCGTAGCGCACGCGGTCCGATTCGGAGCCTAGCTTTTGAAAGTAGGCTGTCAGTTCCTTCCAGTCCGCAAGTTTGCGGTCGGTTCCCGGCTGAAAGCCGAAGGCTTCGGTTGGTGAGGTGATATGTTTTGCCGGTGCGGCGAGTGCGGCGCTCGATAGGAGAAGAACAGCAGCTAGAAGTCGTTTCATGACACTACCCTTCGCATCGTTCAGCGGACCATGGGGTCTTCGCTGATATTGATTGGAAAATCGGAATCAACTGATTCTCATGGCGGACGAGCGGTTGGCAGAGGATCAAGGCCAACTTACCACTAACGCCAGAGAGCCCGACTCATATCTCATTTGCTTATGTAAAAAGAAGCCCGCGCTCGGCTCCTCTGGGCAGGAGGCATCTCGCGAAAAAAGAGACAGTACACCAGCGGAGCAGCATCGAATCGGATGATGTAGGGGCTGAAGCCGCCAGCAACTCTCACAAAAGGGTCGTTGCGGGGCCTATGTTAGAAACGACATCGAAGGGCGGCACAGGACGGATTGCGGAAAACCTGCCTCGAAATAAAAATACTGTGCATGGTGAAAAAATATCACATATCACTCATGAGTCAAGCCCTTTTTATGGGCTTATCCTGGTACCTGTCGCCTTGCACGTGCCCCTCACTCACATCGAAGGTTTCTGCGTGAATGAATCCAACGCTCGGAAAGCGAAGTCGATTTCTTCATGGAGCAAAGCAAGTAACCCAGTTACGGACGAACCTGCTTAGCGAGCGCATCGGCAGTTCGCCGCGCATCTTCTGCATGGTCCTGCTGGCCCGCGGCCGCATACAGCGCAGCTAACAGGTTCCACCGGCGAGCGACCAGCGGGGTCTCATGCACGGCCTGCTCCTCGGCGGCCACCGCCTCGGACCATTCCGATAGCTGGCTATAGGCGGCTGCCTCGACGTCGTCGACGTTTGCCCTTGCCGTGGCGCCGCTCGGCCCCGAGTCTGCAATCAGACGCTCCGCATCTTCAAGTGTTTGCAATGCCGCGCTCACGTTCTTGTCGAGCACCTCGGCTCTCGCCAGTGCCCACTCAATGTCGAAATTAGGCAGGGTGCTCAATCGCATCGCATGACGAAAATCCGATACCGCTTCCGGGTAGCGCCCTTCGTTGGCGCAGAGTAACCCAAGTTGATACCATGCGGCGTCCGAGTCATGCATATGCAGGGCATCGCGAAACGATATCTCCGCGTCATCGAACTTACCTTGCGCAGCCTGCAACTGGCCTCTCAGCAACACAAGTGAATCGTCGTCATGAGAGATCCGCTCCGCGTCCGCAAGCGCTTGTTCTGCATCGCTCCTCCGGTCCAACAAAAAATAGATCACCGCAGAATTTGCGAGCATTTGATACTGCTCCATGCGCGTGCGGATTCTTGGCGATGAGTCGATCTTCTTCACGAGTTGCTGTTGCTGGCAGTCAACCTCCATGGCAGAGAGTTGTGCCTGCGGCATTGCATCTTTACGAACGAACACGACGGCCTTGGAGTCGAAATACACAGGCAGCCAGTGATGACTCTTACAGTCATCCTGCAGAGGAATCGTTCCTACGCCAAAAAAGCGCGACAAGGGAAAGATGATGGTCTGGATATGATACGTTGCAGCAGCTTGGCTCCACGCGTCGGAATCGAGCGGAAGACTCGCGAGACGCAGTTGTTCCGAAACAATCCGGTCGCCAAAAGGGAAGTAGCGTCCATCGGCAAAGTCGCGATAATGCGGACCAAGCCGCCACGTAAGATAGCTGCTCAGGTTGAACGTAGAAAAAAGCTCTGTGGGCAGATGCTTCTCTTCCACAAAATTTGCTGCCTCCTGAGGAAGCCACCACGATGCGCCGGCGCCAAACAGTGTCACCTGTCCTTCCCGCACGGCACTGCGGTCGGTCACAATGTCAGAGCAGCGCCATGCCACCACGAGTGAGATCGCGGCGACTCCGGCCATGCGCACGACAGGCCACAACGCGGGGGCTTCGGGCTGGTAAGAGCTACGTTTTGCTGCGTTTAGCGCATCTCCCGCGACGAGGCAGGCAATAGGAACAAAGACGCCCTGTGTCCGCGCCGACAACAGGCAAGATCCGAAAGCAAGCCCAAGAAACAAAGCGAGCCCGACTCTCTTTTGGTAGACCAACAATGCAATCGAGATTGCTGAAATCGCTAGCAACCACCAAAGGGCGCTCAGGGGAACGAGTGGATTGAGCTCTCTCCATGTGAAATCACGATAGAGTGGAACTAACTCCACGATGATCGCCGATTGTAACTTGGAGATATGCTCTTGTGTGGCAATTCCGCTGTAGATTCGAGGTCCCCATGGGTTGAGCAGAGTACATGCGGCCGTCGCGATGATCCACGGACAAGCAACCTTGAGACGTCTTTGAATCGTCTCTCGTTCCGCTATGTGCCACCAATCAGCAGCCTCGGCAGCAAGATAACCCAGCATCAGTCCAAGTCCGGCAATAAATCCTGTGTGCAGATTAACCCATAGAGTCATGAGTACCGGCAGAAGCCAAAGTTTGCGGCCGCCCCCTTTTCGATAGTGATGGAGAAGTACACGGACAAATGCTACGGCAATTACCACCGTGAACAGCCCGGAACGAGGAATCATCTGTCTAGCGAGTACCGGAACCGCAAGCAGGACCAACAGCAAGACCGTCGCTTTGCTGCGCAGAGAAATGATTCCAAGTGTGATCAGCAAAGCCAGGACGCAGAACCATGAGATTGCGTCGTAACCACCGACAGAAAACAGCTTCTGAAAGAAAAATCCCGCAAGCGGCGGATAGATCCAAGGTGCTCCTGGCGCGGTGTATGAGAGTACATCGGTCGAGGAAAACGGAGCGCGCGCGTCCGCCATCTGCCAGCCAAGGTCGAAGTCTGCGACAGTCTGTAGACCTGCGATGGCGCCATAAATCACGACGAGCGTCAGCAGCACGAAACGGATGACTCCGGATCGAGCCTGGAGGAAGGAGACTCGCACCGACATACGTTCAGAATGCCATTGAAGGAGTCGCGCAGTCCAGAGAGATGGACTCGTCGCCGTTGTTAGAGTAGGTCTAAATTCCTAAAACTCGATTAAAAACTATACGCTCTGAATTGGCTTCGATATGCTCTCCAGTGATTTGCCTGTGGCCTCAACACTGATGCGTCATTCGCAAAGAGAACCTGCGAGCAGCAGGAATGCTCCAAGCGCATGACCTTCAAACCATTCAGAAGCCATGACGTTCCCAGCGCGATAATGATTCGTAGATGCCGTCGTGACCAGGGAAGCTGGTCTAGCCGCTGGGGAATATTTGTCTCGATGGTCCGCTCGCTGACGCCATCGCCTTGCATGTACGCCGTAATTTACAAATTCCACAATCTTGGATGCGGGGCGATGAAATATAAGTAAGAAATAAATTTGATCAGTTGGAATTCGATATTTCCGAAGAAAGATTAGGACTGTATATCAACCAGAAGTCATCTGCGCAGCAGATCCTGATGCCTGGATCTGCCGACGATATGGCACGCATCATTTCTCGTGCAAGTAACTCGATTAACTATCTTGAGCAGTTCCACGATGGAGGATTTAGTAAGTCACCCTCGATCCGTATGCTGCGGTCCCGATTCCCTTAACGATTGCCACGGTATCGGGCGGCAAGTCTACGGCACCATTTTCAACGGACAACGATCCTTTTGAACTAAGTACGACAACAGCGTCGTTCGGCACGGAAAATAAATACTCGGTTTCCCCCAAGTTGCAGTGCAGCGCGACATCGCCGCGTTCCATGCAGAACCATCCTCTTTGCTGATCATGAGAAACCCTGGTATGTCTCGGCTCTCCATCGTTCAGAGCGGGTGTCGAGCGCCGCAACTGGATCAGGTCGCGATACCATGCCCTCATCTCTGCATGTTGCCCATATGTTACCTCGTCCCAATTCAGCCTCGACCGCTCGAACGTCTCATAACTTTCCGGATCCGGTATCGAGACCGGATCCCAGCCGAATGCAGAGAACTCTTGTTTCCTTCCCTCCGAAACTAGCTTGGCCATTTCCGGATCGTCATGGTCGGCAAAATATTGAAAGGGAGAGGAGGCTGCCCATTCCTCGCCCTGAAAGATCATTGGAACAAAAGGACTCATCAGCACGACTGCAGCCGCGATCTTCGCGCGCTCAAAACCCACAGTTTCAGTGAGCCTGTCCCCAATCGCCCGATTGCCGATTTGATCGTGGTTCTGGATATAGCCAAGAAAATGATGCTGCGGTAAATTGCCGGTCGGGCGTCCATGCATGCGGTTGCGATATTGTGAGAAGACGCCGTCGTAAACAAAGGTTTGTTCCAATGCTTTTGCTAGCTGAGCAAGCGTCCCGAAGTCTGCATAATATCCGCCGGCCGGCTCCCGGCTCAGCACTGCAAATAAGGCATGATGAAAGTCGTCGCTCCACTGGGCATCGAAACCGAATCCAGACGCTTCACGTGGCGTTACGACGCGGGGATCATTCAAGTCACTTTCCGCAATCAGCACCAGGCGGCGTCCCAGTGCTGCAGACAACGTCTCTGTTTCAGTCGCAAGCTGCTCAAGAAAATGAATTGCCGATCGATCGACGAACGCATGCACCGCGTCCAGCCGCAGTCCATCGAGATGAAAATCCTGTAGCCACATCAATGCGTTATCGCAGAAGAATCGGCGAACTTGGAGCGATCCGCCGTCTTCGAAATTGACTGCGCCTCCCCACGGCGTATGGTGTAAGTCGGTTACATAGGGGCCGAACTTACCCGTATAGTTTCCAACCGGGCCAAAATGGTTGTAGACCACATCGAGCAGCACCGACAAGTCCCTCTCGTGCGCTGCATTTACAAAGCGCTTCAACGCATCGGGACCGCCATAGGGATGGTGTACGGCAAAAAGAGCAACTCCGTCATAGCCCCATCCATAGTTGCCTGCAAATGAAGCCACAGGCATTAACTCAATATGAGTAACTCCGAACTCCGCGAGATAGTCGAGCCTGTTGATGGCAGCATCGAGCGTTCCTTGAGGAGTAAAGGTTCCGATATGAAGCTCGTAAATGATCGCGCTGGCCAAGGGAGAAGGTCGAAACTTTGCGTCATTCCAATTAAATCTGGAGTGCTCATATACACGCGATAAACCATGGACCCCGTTGGGTTGCGACAAGGAGCGTGGGTCCGGATAGCACTGTTCCTCGTCATTCACGAAGTAACCGTAATCGCTCCCATGCGCGGCATCGTGGGCCTCCAGGCGCCACCAGCCACCTTGATCGGGGCCTTGCAGCGGGCGCACTGTATCGTTGATCTTGACCGCCATCTTCGTAGCGAGCGGAGCCCATATCTCAAATTGATACATCGTCTATTCCTGTTCTTTCACGAGCAGTGCGACAGGGAAGCGCTTGAGAACATCGGCCACACGCGTGGTTCCTCCCCGTACGACTTCGTTTGTAAGTAAGTTCGTCCAGTTGCCGACAGACAAATCAACCGTTGTGCCCGACCAGTCATCTCCTAAACCAAGCGGCCACCGCGGCACAATCGTAATCACATGAGAACCGCGCAAATAGCCAACAAAATGCTGCGCTTTCGCTCCGGCAGCGAACAAAGGTGTATAAGTTGATTTGGCATCGAACCATTCCGGATGCGCGCGGCGCAGAGTCAGTGCGCGATACGTCACCCACAATTTTGGCGCCCCGCTGTCTGCCTCTTGCAATATGGCCTTGGCACGCATATCTGT
>JAATGG010000040.1 GCA_015654835.1 Terriglobales bacterium | reverse complement strand
CGTCAGACACCACGCATAGCAAAGAACACCGTGTGCAGAAGAATGGCCATATCCATGAAGAAGCTTCGATTCCTGATGTAATAAAGGTCGTATTGGATGTTTTCATGGATCTGAAAGGCTCTGTCGGCGCTGAGTTGCCACAACCCCGTTACACCTGGCGTCACTTGCAGACGCTGACGGTGGCGCAGATTGTAACTTTCCACGATAAAGGGCATTTCCGGGCGCGGCCCGACTAACGACATATCTCCCATCAAGACATTCACCAGTTGAGGCAGTTCATCGAGGCTTGTCTTTCTCAGGAACCTTCCCATCCCGGTAATTCTCGGATCATCCGAACCTGTCGGCGAAAATCCGTACTCAGGCGCACGAGTGTGCATCGAGCGAAACTTGTACATGTTGAAGTGGCATCCATTCTTGCCCACCCTTTTTTGAACAAACACCGAAGACCCGGACGAGTCCAACCGTACAAGCAACATAATCACCAGCAGGAGAGGAGCAAGGGCAAGCAGAAGAAGAGAGGAGATGATGATGTCTGCGCTGCGCTTGGCGATGGAGTAGTACCAGGGATCAACGGGGTCTGTAAGCGTCGTAAGCAATAAGCCGTCAATGTCGATCGACTCCATGCAGTCGTGTTCCGGAACGGTAAGTCCGGGCAGGAACGATATGCGCATTCTCGCGAGCTTAGCTGCTTCTGACACTTCAGCCAATTTATCGGGAGAAAGACTGGGAATCGCAACAACCAACATGCTGCACCGGCAGGATTGAAGAAGCTCCGGAGTTACAGGGCCGGATTGTACGGAAATAGAGCGATTGCGTTTGTATCCCAGCTCATAGACGCATGTTCCCGTGAGCGATGCATCGTCATCGACAATGGTTACGGGACGAAGCCCGAGATTCGGAGACTGCAGAAGGGCGGACAGGACTCTTCTGCCGCTATAGCCTGCGCCATAAATAGCCACTCTTTCTAAACCGTGTCCTCGCGCATGCAAACCGCGAACGATGGATACGACAATGTGCTTTTCGAGCACCAGCAGAAGGGGCATCAGAATCAACGCGATCAGAAACGATGCGCGAGAAAAGCTCAAATCAAGCAGAAATGTAAACGGCAGCAGCAGCAGCAGTGACTGTGCGGGGATGCGAATCGCACGTTCCGTTTCGCGAATTCGAAGCAGGCTTCCGCCACCGTTATATGCGCCGTCATTCCCGAACAATAGAACGATGAGCAAGCCAACTACACTGCTCACTACGGCTACTTCCTTCATTGGATATTCGATGTGGCGGCCAATATTCAGCGAGAAATAGAGGAAATACGCAAGGCAAACACCAATTACGCAGGTTACAAAATCCAACACAATTTCGGTGCTTGTCAGGATTCTGCGAAATAGCCCTCGGGATATTGCCTGCCGCTCTGGCCTTACGGCAGGCAGGCTATCTGCATACACTTGAGGAACAACCGATTCAGGTGCGCTCATGTTGCTTTCTCCGGTCTAGGCGATACCCTGTTATACGTTTCGGATTCGCGAATCTTCAGACAGCGGGTCGGTCGCGGCTTCTTCGAAGGAGACCTGCGCATAACCCGAATGCGGACCGATGTCAATCGCGTCCGCTGGGGTTCACTATCAAAATTTGGATTGCTGCCGTCGGGCAATGAGAACACAAGGTTTAATCTCTGCAATTGGCAGCAGAGTTAAAATGCACTGCGCAGCTCCAGGATGGGCCTTGAGGCAGCAGTGAATAAATTCAAATTAGTGACAAATCTGACGATTCTCTTTTTTATTGATCGAGAATACTCTTTTGAATCCTTGGTAAAAGAACCAAATTACGCTACTTTCATTGCTGGGAAACCTGCGGTTAGCACCGAGGAAGGGGGCATAGAAGATGGACAAAGAGAGACCGAAGAAATCGGCAATTCTACCAGTACCGAACGTTGCAGAAGGTCGACGGAGAGGATCAATTTCTCGCTGCCCCGCACTTCCATCAGTACTCCTTCGAGGCCGCTAAGCGGGCCTGACATAACTCGCATCCGGCTGAACGGAGTTGGGTTTACATAAGGCCAGCTTTCCATGTGAAGGTCCGTCTGCACCGCCTTGCGCAGGCCCTCTATTTCGCTTCGGTCGGCAGGTAGGGGGGTCGACCCGGCACGAATCACATCGACGATTCCCGGAGTTGCCCGAATCTTGCCGATCTCGGATCTCTCGGCCTCACAAAACACATATCCGGAAAATAGAGGCATTTCAACAGTCGTAAACCTATCGGCCCAACGACGCCTGCTTTTTGTAAGAGGAAGACATTCTTGGTATCCCTTTTCACGGAGGGAGATGGATACCTGTTTTTCATGTCGCGATCGCACACGAAATGCATACCACTGCCTAGACTCCGCAGCCATGCACATAAGTTGTCACCATCCATTGGGGAATTTGAAGAGAAACAACGCTAGCCAGCCGCTCTACCCGACTCGTATCTTCACATCTTGCAATATCGGGCAAAGCTTACGCACTGTCGGTTACAGAACCGATCCCTGATGACTATCAACTAAGTGGAGTGTTCTACGACTACCGACCAAACGTAAGCGAGCGTACCATTTTTCCTCCGCCGCTGTTACCACAATTGAGGCGTCAAGTTGCGTCACCTTTGTCGCACCGCCATCTATGCTGCAGTTTGTCATGAAGCTATGCAGCAGAACCTTGCCATAGAGGGTCGCGCAGCCGACTTACGGCCTCTCTAGTTACCCCTGATTACCTCCGTTTACACGTCAATAATCGCGGCGCAAATTTTATATAGGTTCAACTCAGATGATATTCACAATAGTTTTTTGTGCGTTATAATCTGCTTCCAATCAGGTCATGCTGGGGCAGAGACTGACCTGTTACATCGATCGTCCAAGGGGCTTCCGGCAGTTAGTCATGACAGGAATTGGTATGTTGTGACCTCCGGAAGAAGGGGATGTGCGATATAGTCTGCCAGGCCCATGTACAGCAAAATTGATTCTGGAGGAAGCGCATATGAAAATCGTTGCGCGGCTATTTAGCGGCTTGGGCAACCAACTATTTCAGTACGCTGCAGGGCTCTACTATGCCAAGCGTTCTGGCGCACAAATAGAGTTTTCTATTGATGGCGAAGGCGCGAATTCATTTGGATATCCAAGACCATTCCTGTTGTCGCATTTCTCGATTACCTCACCCTTTCACGAACTCACCGCACTGGAAAGGCTTGTCCTCACCCGCAGGGAGAAATTGAAGCTGCCGATGACGGCGCTTAAGAGGATGCTGGGAATTCAGGTAGTCACCGAGGATCCAACTCTGTACTACACATTTCTTCAGGATTTGCCGGCTCATCGTCTTGCGCTGACGATTTATCTCGTTGGCTATTGGCAGGCATACCGCATAGCAGAGGAAATCGAGGATGAGCTTCGGATGGAACTCCGTCTTCGGGAACCTGCACGAGACAGGAACCTCGAGGTTCTGCAGCAGATTCGGCGAGCTTCATGCCCCGTCTCTCTTCACATTCGGCGCGGTGACTACTTGCTGGAGTCGGAGGGCAGCAAGGCGCTGCCAATCGACTATTATCGCCACGCAATTCAGTTCTTTAAAGATCGGTTTGCGCGGCCAACCTTCTTTGTGTTTTCCGATGACATGGAGTTCGCCCGGCAATGCCTGCCCAGAGATGCGCAACTTGTCTTCGTCGACCACAACGATTCATTTTCCGCACATGAAGATCTCCGTCTCATGTCCAGTTGCAACGATCACATTATTGCCAACAGTAGTTTTTCGTGGTGGGGCGCATGGTTGAATCCACGATCGGATAAGTTTGTTTTTGCACCGAGCCATTGGCATCTGAAGCCGTCCAGCTATTTCCCCGGCTTGTTGCCGCCGAATTGGATGGCCGTAAGTCTGCATGATGAGCAGTCCGCGCGCGTTCCTGTTTTGCGATAAGGGGATATCGCCAATTCGTCTGTTCCTTGCCACGACACAGGATTGCTAAATTTCTTCCGCATTTTGGTGAACCCGCAGGGATTCGAACCCCGAACCAATTCGGAATCGGCGTAGACCGAAGGCGCGCGACTGAGGCACTTCTCGCTCAAAGAAAGCTCTCCAAAAGATCCACGAGTATTCCGAAAAGCTTGAGCGATTACGGGAGATCGGGGGGCTGAGGCTGGACGGGGTTTTCGCGGCCGAGATAGCGGGACCACAACCGCCGGATGGTGGCCGAAGGCAGAAAGGCCAGCAGCGAAAAGGCGACAGTGCCGGCGATGACAACGAGCGCGACCAGGACCAGAAAAATATCCACGATGATGGGGTGCATGGCGTAGATCTGCATGGCGTGAAACCCTCCAAAGAACTGCCGGGGTAGCGATGGTACGCACGCCGTGCGGAGACGTTGTGCGCGGCGCCTGCTGCGCGGCCTGCAGTAAGGATCGCTCAAGATGGCGGTTGGGATATGCAAATCGTGCGGAAAAGGTGAATCTTCCACAGCGAGCGCCCATCGGAAGAGGGTGGAATCTGCCGAGCCAAATCGTATTTCAGTCCTGAGAAACCACAGACTGGTGCCGTTGATTGCGGCGGCGAATGGGAAGACGCGGCCCGGCTATCACGGATTCCATTCGCAGAGGCCCGACTCACAGGCGCACGGCGGACATGGGCAGGGCGGACAGCCGTGGAGGGGCATTCTGCTGGAACGGCATCGGATGGGTGCCGTAGAGATTCCGGAACACGAGCACCGGGAATTTTGTCTGCATCTGCAGATTAGCGGCGAGGCCGAGGTGGACTGGTGGTCGGACGGGCGGAGCGGGACGGAGCAGACACGGGCCGGGTCACTGATTTTGCTTGCGCCGGGAACGCGGGACCGGGCACAGTGGCGGGGGATGTCGGACCGGTTGATTTTGTCCCTGAAAATGGATCTGCTACAGGAAGCGGCAGCCGGCGATGCGGCACGGGTAGAGTTCGAGAACCGCTGGGCGCTGCGCGATGAGGGGCTGCGGCACATCCTGATGGAGATGGGGCGCGAAGCGGGCGCGGGATGGCCGCTGGGCGGGCTCTATGCCGATTTGCTGGGAGCCACTCTGATCGGGCTGCTGGTGCGTCGTCACACGGCGGCGGCCCTGCCGATGCCTGCGATGAAGGGCGGGCTGTCGCTGGCACGGTTGCGCAGGGCAATGGAGTTCCTCACCGAAAACCTGCAGCGGGATGTACGGCTGGACGAGGCAGCCGGGGAACTGGGGCTCAGTTCATTCCACTTCGCACGGCTGTTTCGAAACAGTGTGGGGCAATCGCCCTACCAGTATCTGCTGGAGCAACGGATTGACCGGGCGAAGTGCCTGCTAAGAGATCGCAGGCTTTCAGTGCAAGAAGTCGCAGCGTTGACGGGGTGGAACTCGGCAGTGAATTTCGTGCGGGCCTTTCGGCAACGGGTGGGGCAGACGCCCGGAGCGTGGCGGGGCCAAGACGCTCGTTGAGCCGAATAAGTGCCTCAGAGGAAGCTTTATTGCGCGCCCGGCAGAGCTCATGTGGATTTCGAAAATTCTCTAGCAATTGAGGAAGGGGCGATTGCGGCCGGTTTGCTTGGCTTTGTACATGGCGGCGTCGGCTTCGTCGAGTAGTTTGTTGAAGCCGATGCTGCGGTCCTGGAGTTCGGTAATGCCGATGGAAAGGCTCACCGGAATGCGCTCTATGCCGGACGGGGCGATTGTGGCTCCGGCGACGGCTGCACACAGTCTTTGCGCTATATCGAGGGCTTCGGAGCCTTCGATTTGAGTAAGGACGATGGCGAACTCTTCGCCTCCGGTGCGGCCAAGAATATCTTCTTCGCGCAGGGTGTCTCGGATGATGGAGGATACCCGCTGCAAGACCTCGTCTCCTGTGCAGTGTCCCCAGGTATCGTTGATTTGCTTGAAGCGATCGATATCGATCACCAGCAGGGTGAGGGGTGTGCGCGCACGGATGGCGCGGGTCAGTTCCCTCTCTGCCAGTTCGACGAAACGGCGGCGATTGAAAAGTCCGGTCAGGTAATCGGTCTGAGCTTGAATCTCAATCTGTTTTTTAAGCTCTTGTTCGATCTCGAATTTTTTCTGGACCAGGAGGAGATTGAGCGCCGACTGCTGCCCGTCGCGTAGAGTCTGGCGCGCCTGCGTGTGTAAGACCCAGGCAAATAATCCACCGATCAGCAGGCCATCGACAATGAGGATCTGCACGGCCGTCAAATTGGCCTTGAACGCAATATCCGCGACATGATTGGTGTACCAGAAAATAAAGTTAGCGACCCAAATGAAGACAAAGAACACCTGTAACACGCGTCGGCTCGGCGAGCGCTCGGCGCGCAAGGTAAAGGCAGTCATCACAAAGCAGAGCCAGGCTAGCTTGATGAGTGTGGCATTGATGTTGATGACCGCGACTTCGTATCCCAGCAATAACAGCACGAGAAGGATGGGAAATGTCCACGGCAACAAACCGAGGACACGCATCAGCAACGAAGAGGGCCGGTAAGGCCGGAAAAGTTCGCGGCAGAAGAGCAAGGCCGTCAAGCTGATGGTCAGATAGAGGATCGCGGTGACCCAGTCAACGAGATGAGGCAGGCGGGTTGGAGCCACAGGCGCCAGATAGCCGGTAGCAACAATGCCGAAGAGCGTGTAAACGGCCTGATGGAGGGCAAAGAACCCTACCAGCCGCTGCCTATCCAAGAGATAGCTATGGATTGCCCAAATGAATAGAAAGAGCATGGAGGTAACGAAAAAGACCTCGACCAGATCGCGGCGGTGATCGACGAGGTCCGCCTCTTCCGGCGCCATGGCTTCCACATTGACGGCCAGGGGGCTTTTGCTCTGAAAGCGAAGATAGCAGGTTGTCTCCGGCGCGGTTGCGGTGACGAGAAACCCCAGGGAGGTCGTGACCCGCTCACGCTGACTATAGGGGTAGTAATTGCCGGTTACGCGTATCTTCCAGCCCGTTGGGGACCCCGGGTCCGCTTCATAGAGACGAACGTCGTTGAGAAACGAGGGGCGGATAAACAGGACAAACCGAGTGCCCTGAGCCGGTGCGTGAACTTGAAGGCGCATCCAATAGACGGCATCGGTGCTGCCCCTGGTAAGGAAAGGGCCGACAGGAGTTCCTTCGCTGTGCGCCACCTCGGCGATGGTCAGTGTGCCCGATGGATCTTTGAGCAAGGTACGCGCGGTAATCAGATCGCGCGCCGAGGCCGACGGAGCAAGAACAAGGGGAGTTATCAGTATCCAAAGGCCCAGAAATAACTTCATGTTAGTAAGCACTCGCAAAGGATCACCGAACAGCTAGAGCGGTTTCAGAGAGACCGAGAAGCCACCAAACTTGTTGGCAAGCTGCCGCTGCTTGCGGGCAAGCGCCAAGGCGTCTGTATCGGTTCCCTTGGTAGCACTTTCAAAACTGCTATAGCCGAGGTGCACTGGCGCTCGCCCTGACAGCAGCAAGGGAGATCCGGTTCCCTTTCATCTTCACCCTCTATTGCTTGGCATCAGGATACGCTCTTCCTTTCGCTCTTCATGAGCGAAAGGGAACGGGAAATGCATTCCGTAATGAAGAAGCAGGAGAGAATTCTGTCATTCTCTCCTGCGGGATAAGACACTACACGGTGCGAAGAAAGGCCAGTAGGTTGCGGAAGTAATAGGCCTGGTCGTCCCAAAAGCACATATGGCTGCCGTTGCGGCAGATGAAACTAGTAGCATTGGGCATGAGAGTAGCCATTTTCTGCATGTCGGCGGGATCCATTTCATCGTAAGTGGCGCCGATGGTGAGAGTTTTCACCTTGATCTCATGCAGGCGGTCCCAGCGCTCCCAATCCTTGAGATTGCCGGTAACCTCAAACTCGCTTCTGCCTTGCATCTCGTTATAGATCTTGTCGTTGTGAAGGCGGATCGCGCGCCTAAGGGGCTCGGGCCAAGGCTTGAGACGACAAAGCATCTGCGAATACAACTGCCCTACGACGATCCGATCATATTCGGGATTGTCATAATCCTTTGCTGCTTCGAGCGTATTGAAGCGAGCGAGCAAGTCCGGCGGCAGAAACTGGGCCTTGAGGGCCGCCGTCCGCTTGACGTAGGACTGCGTGCCGGCGGACATGTTGGAGACGACCAGGGCGCGCAGGTGCTGCTGATAATGGAGCGCGTACTCCATGGCGAGAATGCCGCCCCAGGAATGACCGTAGAGGACGAAGTGATCGAGCCCGAGACCTTGACGGACTTCTTCGACCTCTTCCAAGTAACGAGGCAGGGTCCACAAGGCGGGATCGTCGGGGATATCGGAGTTTCCTGCGCCTAACTGGTCGTAGTAATACATCTCGATACCGGCCTGGGGCAGAAAAGACTCCATGGCTTCGAGGTAGTCGTGCGGAAAGGCAGGGCCACCGTGCAGGAGGAGCACCTTGATGGGGCCGGAGCCGATCTTCTTGGTCCAGACCTTGTATTTGCCCTTGACGACGGGCACCATGCGGATGCCGGCGACCTGAATCCCGGGTGGGTTCAACGCATCCGGAGGAGTGGCAACGACCGACTCTTGCGCGGAGGCGGGAAGAGAGCCCACGCAGGTGGAGACGGCTAAAGCGGCAGAGGAAGTTTTGAGGAAGGAGCGACGGTTCATAACTATCTCGCAGGATATCAGGGACGACGGGTGCCACCTGCGGGAGGAGGGGCTGCGACTTGCCCGCTGCCGAGGCTTATGCTGAAGATAGAGCGTTCCATGTCCGACTTTGCACAAACCGTGAAGCAACAGGCCGACATCGTCAAGATTGTCGAAGGGTATATCCGCCTGCGCAAGGCGGGAGCAACGAACTACTCGGGGCTGTGCCCGTTCCACAAGGAAAAGTCGCCGTCGTTCTCGGTTCATGCGGTACGGCAGTTCTACCACTGCTTCGGCTGCGGAGTTTCGGGCGACGTATTCAGCTTCGTCGGCAAAATCGAGAATGTGGGCTTTCCCGAAGCGGTACGGATTGTGGCACAGAAGTGCGGGATTCCCATGCCCAAGCGGGAGTATTCGTCGCCGGAGGAGGCCGCAGGGGCACGCCAGCGAGCGCGCCTGCTGGACCTGCACGAGACAGCCACCAACTGGTTCGAGGAGCAATTGCGCGGGCCGGAGGGTGCAGTAGCGCGCGAATACCTGGCCGGGCGAGGACTGACGCCGGAGGGAATCAAGACCTTCCGCATTGGCTACGCGCCAGACGGTTTTAACGGCCTGCGCGACCGGTTGAGCGGCATGGCCGACGCCGATACGCTGCGAGCCAGCGGTCTTTTCAGCTCGAAGGAACAGGGAGATGGGACGATGGGGCCGCTCTACGACCGGTTCCGCAAGCGGATCATGTTCCCAATCGCCAACGAAAGCGGACGGGTGATCGCCTTCACGGCGAGGACCCTGGAGACGGGGGAAAAAGCAGGACCCAAATATCTGAACTCGCCGGAGACGCCGCTCTACTCCAAGGGGCAGGTGCTGTTCAACCTGGACAAGGCGCGGACAACGATCCGCAAGGCCGAATTTGCCCTGCTGGTCGAGGGGCAGATGGACTGCATCTCGGTATTCCTGCGGGGAATCCAAAACGTGATTGCCACCAGCGGGACGGCTTTTACCGAACAGCAGGTGGCCATTTTGCGGCGACACACCTCGAACGTGGTGGTGAACTTCGACCCGGACACGGCAGGGGCCAATGCCGCCGAGAAATCCATTTCTCTGCTGACCGAAGAGGGTTTCACGATCAAGATCGTCACCCTGGACGATGGGTTGGATCCGGACAGGTTCATCCGTGAGCGCGGAGTCGAGGCCTATATGGGCGCGATTCGCGGAGCGCGGCGGCAGGCGGATTACCTGATCGAGAGGGCACGGCAGATGTTCCCGGGAGCCAGCGCGGAGCAGAAGGTAAAAGCCATGAACTACCTGCTGCCGCATATCCGGCGCATCCCGGAAAGATTGGTGCGCGACCAGTTCGCCCACGATGCAGCGCAAAAGCTGGGGATCGATTCGGCGGTGCTGCGCGAGGAACTGCGTCAGGCTGCACTCAAGCGGCGGGAGCGGATCGAGGTCAAGACATCCTCGCTCAGCGAGGTGGAGAAGGTATTGCTCCGCGCGCTAGCCATTACCGATCCCGACTATGAGAACGCGCGGCGGCTGGCGGTGGCGGGCCTGGCACAGCAATCCGCATGGTTTGAGCATCTTGGAGCTTATGCGGCGATGCAGGCTTTAGCGGGAAGGCAGGCGAACGACCCGATGAACTCGGTGGAAGATCCGGCGCAGCGGGCCCTACTGGCCGAAGCGCTGTTGGCGGAGACCAAGCCACCCGAGGAAAGCGATGTGCGCAATGCACTGCAACAGGTGCAGGAGCGGGCAGTTGAACATCGGCAGCGCGAAATGCGAACGCGCATTGCCGAAGCGGAACGACGGGGAGATTTTGGCGAGCTTGCAGCGCTGACCCAGCAAAAGCTGGAACTGGACCGGGCGCTGCGGCAATTGCAGGACGAAGAACAGAATCAAGCCCGGTAGCATCAAGTCTGGTAGCGAAGTGGATCTCCTTTCAGGGACGTGGCAGTAGGCGCAGCCTGCAATTTCTCAGCGGAGCGAAGGTCGCAACTGAGGAATCGCTATAATACGAGCAATTCACGCTTGGAGGGCTCCGATGATTGTTGAGCTGAAACCGGAACAGCAACAGTTGCTTGATCGGGCGGCGCAGGCAGGCATGAGCGCGGAAGACATGCTTGATCAGGCGTTTGCAATCATCCGCGAGCAATATCGAGACCAAGACTGGATGCTGGCGGCACGGGACACCATTGCCTCGCAGATTGCGGAAGGTTTTGCTCAGGCGGAACGGGGAGAGTTGATAGACGGCGAGGAAGCGGTGCGGATTTTGCGGGACCGTCGGGCAAAGCAGCAAGTCGCTTGAGGGATGCCGGCCCCTTATCAGCTCACGCCCCGAGCGCTTGACGATCTCAATGATATTTGGAACTACATTGCCAAAGATCATGTGACGGCGGCAGACCGTGTCGAGTCATCCATTTTAGAAGCATGCGACGGGTTGGCCCGCCATCCTTTGCTGGGGATGAAACGGAAGGAAATCACGGACTTAGAGGTGCGATTTTGGACCGTTCCGCGATTTCCAAACTACGTTCTTGTTTACCGGCCTGAGACCCGACCACTCCAGATTATTGCTGTACTCCACGGAATGCGGGATATTGAGTCTCTCCTCAATCGCTAAGCCGCGAGTCCGCCAAAACCCCTGTAAACTTTGCGTCAAAATAACTTGGAGTGCGTCTAATTAACAGGAGCGGAGAGGGCAAGAACGAAGATTCGCCCGGCCAGCAACAGGACAGCCCGCAAGGGACTGGCTGTAGACTCGGAATCGCATTTTTTGCGGGACGCGAGGAGCTGTGCTAATCTATTGATCTCTGTGAGGATGCGTGCCACCCTGCCCCATCTATGAGCTGCGGCTCGCGGGCTACCCAGGCGAAACCCTGAAGCGCGTCAATCCTGTTCCGAGCGACCATCTGAAACCGCTTTTTTGCGGGCGACCGCAGATCCGTGTCTTGAGAGCGCAGAGATTTCCACATTATTTTGGGAATCTTTTTTACGCGTTCCGGGGCGGATCTCCGTGCCGTTGTGCCAAACAGTGCCGATAGCTGTTGGTGCGGGGCACGATTTTGGGAGGATGTGTTCCGAAAGGACGGCATCCAAGTATTCGCGACGATCAGGGAGTGGCGACCCGGTACAAGATCTGGCCAGGAGATGAGTTTTTCCCTGGAAATGGCGTAGAGAGTAGGGACATTTTGGCGATTGACGACAAATTCGAAGAAGACATTCATAGCCTGATCGACGT
The DNA here is from genome assembly GCA_015654835.1 of Terriglobales bacterium. Taxonomy (GTDB): domain Bacteria; phylum Acidobacteriota; class Terriglobia; order Terriglobales; family Acidobacteriaceae; genus Telmatobacter. Next base: position 13,481 of record JAATGG010000040.1, on the reverse strand, counting down.
GGGCAAGGAGAAGGGTTATCTCACTTATGGCGATGTGAATGACATGCTGCCAGAGGAGATGAACTCGGCCGAGGACCTCGACGATCTGATCACCACCATCGGCACCCAGGGCATCGATCTGCTCGACGGGCCGAAGTTCAGTGGCGATAAGGATTTCGAACTCGACGAGGGTGGCGAAGACGTCGAGCTCGACCTGACCCCGGGCACGCTGGAGAAAACCAACGACCCTGTCCGCATGTATTTGCGTGAAATGGGCACGGTTCCCCTGCTGACGCGCGAGGGCGAAGTCGAGATTGCCAAGCGCATCGAGCGCGGACAACTGCGCGTGATGAAGGCGATTTCGCGCTCGCCGATCGTGATCCGCGAGATTGTGGCTTTGGGCGAAGACCTGAAGCGCGGCGTGCGGAACGTAAAAGAAGTGGTGGTCTTCGACGAAGAGGAACTGACCGAAGACGTGGTGCAGTCTCGGGTGCGGTCGACGGTAACGCGAATCGACTCCCTGGTGAAGCATCAGAAGAAGATTGCGCTGCTCGAAGAGAAGGCGGCGACGCCCGCGGTCAAGGCGAAAGTTAAAGAGGCGCGCCACACCCGGTGGCTGATTGCCCGGGAGCGGGTGCTGATTTCGCGGATCGTGCGCGAACTGAAGTACACCGGCCTGGAACGGAAGCGGCTGCTTGACAAGGTCAACAAGACTGTTGACACCATGCGCACGCTGGAGCGGCAGATTCGTTCGCTCGATCAGAAGTTCGACGCCTCGAAAAGCGAGGACCTGAAGAAGGAATACCGGCGTCAGCAGAAGAATTGCCGGGTCGATCTGGAAAAGATCGAAGCAGACGCAGGCGTATCGATTGCCGAGCTGAAGCGCACGCAGCGCGAAATGATTCAGGGCGACATGGACGCCGAGCAGGCGAAGCGGGAGCTGATTGAGGCCAACCTGCGCCTGGTGGTGTCGATTGCCAAGAAGTACACGAACCGCGGATTGCAGTTCCTCGACCTGATTCAGGAAGGCAACATCGGCCTGATGAAGGCGGTGGACAAGTTCGAGTATCGCCGCGGTTACAAGTTCTCGACGTATGCTACGTGGTGGATTCGGCAGGCTATTACCCGCGCCATTGCGGACCAAGCCCGTACGATTCGTATCCCGGTGCACATGATCGAGACGATCAACAAGCTGATCCGCACCAGCCGTCAGTTGGTCCAGGAACTGGGCCGCGAGCCTTCAAGCGAAGAGATCGCGCGGCGCATGGATATTCCTGTGGCCAAGGTGCGCAAGGTGCTGAAGATCGCCCAGGAGCCTATCTCGCTGGAAACGCCTATCGGTGAAGAAGAAGACTCGCACCTTGGCGACTTTATCGAGGATCGGCAGGCGGTTTCGCCTTCAGAGGCTGTCATCAGCGTGAACCTGAAGGAGTACACCTCGCAGGTGCTGCGTACGCTTACGCCGCGCGAGGAGCGGGTGATCAAGATGCGCTTCGGGCTGGAAGACGGCTCCGAGCACACGCTGGAAGAGGTCGGACAGAGCTTTCAGGTAACGCGCGAACGGATTCGGCAGATCGAAGCCAAGGCGCTGCGCAAGCTGCGGCACCCGTCCCGGTCGCGCAAGCTGAAGGCGTTTGTCGAAGGCGTCAAAGAAATGTAGAGCGGGCGAGATGTAAGACCGGCTGCAAACCAGCCGGCAAATCAAGAAGCCGCAGTTCCCGCCAGGGGGCTGCGGCTTTTGTTTTTTGGGGCAGATGGATGGGACAAAGACCCCATTGGTTTTGCCTGCCGACTTGCGTCCTCTCCGGTTTGCTATAATCGCCGGTTGATTTCGCTGAGGCAAACCGCCCGTACCCTGCTCAAACGTTTTGTTAGGGATGTTTAGCCCTGCTTGAGAAAAAGAGGAACTCGTCTATGAAAAGCATCACCCGCCGCCAATTTGGCAAAACTGCGCTCGCCTCAGCCGCTGCTGCTGCGCTTGCCGGAACTTCGCTGCCGAAGTTCGCTTTCGGTGAAACCTCCGCTACCGAACTGCAATTCCCGAAGGGATTTCTGTGGGGCTGCGCCACGGCGGCTTACCAGATTGAAGGCGGTGCCAAGGCAGACGGTCGCGGACCGTCTATATGGGACACCTTCTCGCACACGCCCGGCAAGACCTACCAAGGGGAAACGGGCGACGTCACCGACGATTCCTATCACCTTTACAAGGAAGACGTGAAGCTGCTCAAGAACCTGGGCGTGAGCACCTATCGCATGTCGATTTCGTGGTCGCGAATCTTCCCGAATGGCACGGGACAGCCCAATGCCAAGGGGCTGGACTACTACAACCGCGTGCTTGACGAACTGCTGGCGAACAACATTACACCGTATGTCACACTGTTCCACTGGGATCTGCCGCAGGCCCTGCCGGGCGGGTGGCAGTCGCGGGATACGTCGAAGGCTTTCGCGGACTATGCGGCTTATGTGAGCAAGCATCTTTCGGACCGCGTGCACCACTTTATGACGACCAACGAGTTCACCTGCTTCACCGACATCGGCTACCGCGAGGGACGGTTTGCACCCGGCCTGAAGCTGGCGGACGGGCCGGCGAACCAGGTGCGACATCACGGCATTCTGGCGCACGGGCTGGGCGTGCAGGCGATCCGTGCGAATACACCGAGCGGAACCCAGGTGGGACTGGCGGAGAATGCGGTGGTGTATGTCCCGGTGATCGAAACGCCCGAGCATATCGAGGCGGCACGCAAGGCGACTCGGGATGGCAACGCACCGTTTCTGACAGCCCTGATGGAAGGCAAGTATATCGACAGCTATCTGCAGCGCGAGGGGGCGAACGCGCCCAAGGCCGAGCCGGGCGATATGGAAGCAATTGGAAGCCGGCTGGATTTTGTGGGGTTGAACATCTATACGCCGACCTATGTGCGAGCGGCCGACACACCGGCGGGCTATGCGATCGAGAAAGCGCCGACATCCTATCCACACATGGCTTCGCCGTGGCTGACGATTGGCCCCGAGTGCATTTATTGGGGCGTTCGCAACGTGTGCGATTTGTGGAAGCCGGCAGGCATCTACATCACTGAGAATGGCTGCTCGTCGGACGACGTGCTGACGCCGGCGGGCCGGGTGGAGGATACCGACCGGGTGATGTATCTGCGCAACCATATGACGCATCTGCATCGTGCGGCGGCAGAAGGGTATCCGGTAAAGGGCTACTTTTTGTGGAGCCTGATGGATAACTACGAGTGGGCAGATGGGTATGGCAAGCGGTTTGGGATTCACTATGTGGACTTCAAGACGCTGAAGCGCTATCCCAAGCTGAGCGCCGAGTGGTACCGGGACGTGATTGCGCGGAACAGCGTGCTGTAGGGAATCTTCAAGGGAAAGATAGCCGCATTCTGCTGCGTAATAAGCGGAGCGCGGCCTGTGGAAATGCTGTGAATCCGGTGCAATAGCCTGCCCGCGTGGGGCCAGATATTGCACCGGATTTTTGCTTTTGGCGGCTTCAATTCTTGGTGGCTGCCTCGATCTCGGCCCATTCGTCAGGGCCGAGCTGCAATCCGGCTGCGGCAATGTTCTCTTGAAGATGCGCCACTTTGGAGGTGCCGGGAATCGGCAACATCACAGGCGAGCGGTGGAGCAGCCATGAGAGCGAAAGCTGGGCCGGCGTGGCGGAGGAGCGGGCGGCGATTTCGGTAAGGGCCTGTGCCGAAGGGTAGTCCGCCTTGAGCAGCTTGCCGGCAGCAATGGGGTACCAGGGGAGAAAGCCGATTCCCTGCTGCTCGCACCAGGTGAGGGTGTCTTCGTGGCGGCGGTCGGCCAGGGAGTAGCGGTTCTGGATGGTCACAATGGGCACGATTTTGCGAGCCTCTTCGATCTCCGCCGGGGTGACCTCACTGAGGCCGATATGACGGATCTTGCCTTGCTCCTGCATCCGGCGGAGCGCGCCAAGGCTCTCTTCGAGCGGGGTGCGCGGGTCGATACGGTGGAGCTGGTAGAGGCCGATGCAATCCAGCTTGAGGCGGCGCAGGCTCATCTCGACACATTGGATCAAGTATCCAGCGCGGCCTACGTATTCCGTCTTGGACGGGCCTTGGCGTGTGACGCCTCCCTTGGTAGCGATGACCAGGTCGGCGGGGTAGGGGTAAAGAGCCTCGGCAATGAGGCGCTCGGCAACCTCAGGGCCGTAGGCATCGGCGGTATCGATGAGGGTGACGCCCAACTCAACAGCGCGGCGAAGAACGCGGTGGGCCTCGGAGACGTCGCGCGGCTCGCCCCAGGCTCCATCGCCGACCAGACGCATGGTGCCGTAACCGAGACGGCAGACGGGCAGATCGCCGCCGATGAGGAAGGTGCCGCTAGCCGCGGCAGAAGGGGTGCTGGTGATGGAAGCGCTCATGACAAATAGGATGCTACTGGATTGGGCAATGTGACAAAATGAGCGGCAGGAAGCGACGCCCCTCAGGGGAACCCGCAGGGATTCGAGAGCGTATCTTTCTGCACGAGCCCCCCCGCACGCGGCACCGGGGACTGGTGAGAAGCTGAGCAAACAGAACGAGGAGAAGCAGCCATGAGCAGCAACGGTCCGTATCCTACATATCCCAATCCACAGGCAATGTTTTATCAGCAGTATGAGACGGTGCGGCGCGACGAAGTAGTCGGCATTTTGCTGGCGCTGTTTTTGGGGACGTTCGGCATTCACCACTTTTATCTGCGGCGAACGGGGTTGGGGATTCTCTATTGCTGCTTCTTTTGGGCATTCGGAATTACCACGCTGCTGGGCTTTATCGAATGCTTCTTTATGCCGGGACGGGTGCGGGAGTTCAATGCCATTCAGGCTGCGGGGATTGCGGCGGCACTGGGAATCTCGATGCCCGGATGGGGTCCGCCGGTGAATGTCAACGTGACGGTGCCATCGGGGACTTATCCGGCGCCAGGGGCGACTCCGCTGCCGGGAACGGTGATTACATGCGGGCAGTGCCAGCAGAGCAATTCGGTGGGCGCACGATTTTGTTCGGCTTGCGGGTCAGCGCTTTAGAAGTAGAGCGCAGAGGGGCGACAAGGGTCGCCCCTTCAGATGCAGCAACTACATATTCGCCTGGCCGGAGCGCATGGACTCGTTGAACTGGGGCTTGGTGAAGTTGAGGGCAGCCTCCAGCGCGGCCTGATACTCGGGCGCACGGGCCATCAATTGTGGCGTGGCCGCGGCAAACTCGCCGTCCAGCACCAACAATCCCTTGCCTGCTTCGTGACCCGCCATGCGGAGCAGGTCGGCCTCGGTGGTGTTCAGGTACTGTGCGTCGCGCGGGTCGGCGATCCAGATCGGTTTGCCTTCGCCCAGCACGCCGGAAAGCCAATAGATTTTACGCAGCAGGTAGGCGAGTCGCTCTTCGTCGTTGGTCTCGGTGAAGAGAAATTTCTTTTGCCAGCGGCTATAGTAGCGGGTGGTTACCGGGACGGGCTGACGATTGCCGGACTTGAGAAACTCGAGTTGGCCGTAGTCCACCGTCTTGCGGATGGCGTTGTAGATGAAGGTTTCGGCGTAGGGCTGCTCCATCGCGGGCACGATCTCGGCAAAAGTGACGGTAACTGAAGCGGCCAGCTTGGCGTACAGATTGCTGGTGCCGCCATCGGCCAGATACATCTCGCCGTGGACGATGTAGGTATCGGCGCCCGAGGTGGAGCGATGGAAGGGCCACTGAAATTTGCCGAAGGCAATAGGTAAGCCAGCCAGGGTGACGTAGCACTCGGGGCGCGGATTGCGAAGGCGCTTGGCCTCGGCGGCCAGATGAGCTGTCATTTCCGGCAGCAGTTCAGGCTTATCGAAGCGAAGTGCGTCGCTGAGCTCAAGCTGCAAAGAGCGGCCGGCAGCGCCAGCCAAGCCGAGTTGGAAAACGGCCGTGGGCTGGCCATGAAAGTCACTACCCGCTGTGGCGGAAAGCAGAACAAGGCCGGCCTGCGCGGCTGCAGCTTGGAGTGACGTAACAAGAGACGATTTCAATTCGACGGTCATTGTACGGGGAATCCTGAGATGAAGATTGGTGCTTCTTTATTCTAAGGGACTGGACGGGAGGACGTCGCATTTACAATACGGAATGTGCCGCAACTCGAAGAGACATCGCCGATCATTCTCACCGACGACCTGACCAAGGTGTATATGGCGGGCCGAATTGAGGTCCCGGCGGTACGCGGGATTTCGCTTGCCGTGAAGCCTGGAGAGTTTGTGGCCATTGTGGGCCCTTCGGGCTCAGGCAAGTCCACGCTGTTTTACCTGCTGGGTGGGCTGACGCGGGCCACACGGGGGCGTGTCGTAATCGACGGCGTGGATTTTGCCACGCTGAACGACAGCGAACGCACACGCCTGCGCAAGCATCGCATCGGGTTCGTCTTCCAAAAATTCAACCTGCTGCCAACGCTCTCTGCGATGGGCAATATCGAGATTGCGTATGCCGTCAGCGGCCGCAAAGAACCGCTGGACTACGCCTATCTGGACCATCTGAGCGACCTGCTGTCGATTCGCGGGCGGCTGAAGCATCGGCCGTCGGAGCTGAGCGGCGGCGAGCAGCAGCGCGTGGCGATTGCGCGGGCTCTGGTCACGCGTCCTGCCATTGTGCTGGCGGACGAGCCGACCGGCAACCTGGATACGAAAAACTCAGACGCGGTGCTGAATATGCTGCAGCGCTCGAATCGTGAATTGGGCCAGACAGTGTTGATGATTACGCATAATCCCGAGGCCGCGGCGATTGCAAGCCGTATTCTATATATGCGTGACGGGCAGATTGTGAAGGAAGAGGTGGGCTCGCGTTCGACCCCGAATGGGGCGGATTCGAGTTTGGCACAGCCCTCAGTTTGACCCCAGTTAGCGCGATCAGTATACTCAATTTTGCGACACGCGGGAGTAGCTCAGTGGTAGAGCATCGCCTTGCCAAGGCGAGGGTCGCGAGTTCAAATCTCGTCTCCCGCTCCATTTCATCCTCCGGCGCCAGCCGGGTTGGCTACGGTGAAATGGAGCGATCCGCAAACAGTTAGGCTGTCTTGCCAAGGCGCGGTACCCAAGTGGTAAGGGAGAGGTCTGCAAAACCTTTATGCGCCGGTTCGATCCCGGCCCGCGCCTCCAACACCTTCTCAACAACTTAGAGCGATTAATCCAAGCGGACTTTTTACCGTGGCAGCCAATAAGGCAGCCAATAAGCATATAAGCCCTGATTAATCAGCCGCATGGGCTGCCATGGGAGCAGAATATCCGCCCCCGAGCTGCCCACTCAGCGTCTCCGCCGCCATGTCCGCTGACGCATCGAGAACATGCGCGTAGAACTTGAGAAGAATATCGGGACGCGAGTGCCCGAGGCGTTCCTGCGCTGCCTTGAGCGGAACCCGCGCCTCCACCATCTGTGTCGCCCCCCAGTGCCGCAGGAGACGCCACGTAATGTGCGGAAGGCCAAGATCGTCCGCGACAGGCTGAATCACCCTGCCGAGAAGATCCTCGTGCCGGATCGGGCCGGGCTTCATCTTCATCCCGGTCTTAATGCGGTTCGGAAACATCCAGTCTTCATCCTGTGCCTTCATCCTGGCCTTCGCGGCAAGCAGACGCTGAACGTCCGCTTCCGTCAGCCGGATGGGGCGATTGGCGCGGTGGTACTTGGGGGTGTGGAACTTGCCGCGGTTGACCGCGCGTACGACCCACAACATTCGCTTGCCGGCGTCCAGGTCCTTCCATTTGAACGCCGCCAGTTCCTCCGGACGAACACTACTCACAGCGGCCAGCCAGACTGCCGTGCTGACTGGTTCCTTGAGCCGTTCGATCAACTGATTGAGCTGATCGCCGGTCGGCAGCTGCTTTTGTTCCTTGATCTCCTCCGGAGGAAGATCCGCACCACGAGCAGGATTCGAGGTGATGTATCCGTACTTGATTGCGGCAACGAAGATGGCGCTGAGCCCCCACTTCAAATTCTTGAGGGTTTGGACAGCCTTGCCTTCGATTGCCTTCTGATTGAGGAATGCCTGCACCGCTTCGATCGAGATTTCAGACAGTTGCTGGTCACCGAATTCGGGAAGGTAATGCGCACGGATGTTGGTCTCATACCCATGCACCGTGGTCCCCTTTTTGTTCGCCAACTTCAGCGAACGGTATTTTTCGATGAAACCGCAAAATGTCATCATCTTCTTCGGCCGGTGTTTGCCATCGTTGATAGGTTCAAGAATCACGGCGAGCTTCTGCCGGGCGGCCTTCTCGGTCTTGACCTCTTTCAGTGAGCCAAGGTTGATACCCCTGCGTCTCCGCACGGTCTTCCCTGCTTCATTGACGACGTCCTCCCGATACGTACCCTCCCAGTAGGCTGAACCGCGATCCTCACGCAACCGGACGCTGCCGGCCTGAAATCGCTTGCGAGTCAATATCCACTTGCCCTTTCCGTTGACCCGGGCAATTTCGTCGAATGGCTTCAGCGTAGCATCGTTGCGGTACCTTTCGCGAGTCGAAAGATAGGCAGAAATCTTGTCGGGATCGAAGCGAACCGCGCGCCCGAGGCGATAGACGGGAAGAGGGTTTTCCGCGCCTTTCCTGGTGCGCTTGTAGACCCAGGCCGGAGACATGCCAAATAAGCGGCACAGTTCCGCTACCGTCAGTAGCCTGCGCGCTCTGGCTTCGTTCTCCATCCCCTCGATTTCGGATGAAACGGTTCTCATCCCGACTCTCTGCGGCGGAGAACCCGCTCCACCTCGGAGCATGGGACTCCAAAGCCGTCTTCGACGGCGCCGATAGTCAGACAATAGGTCCGAAATCGGGTGGCGATTATTACCTTCTCGTACCGTTCATTGCATCTGAGGCAATAATCTCTGGCCACCCAGGTTCGTGCTCCTGGCAGCATGCCGCCGTTCGGTCAGACAGCCTGGTTTGCCATCTGATCTCCAGTCCCTCCTCTCTGCGCATCACTCGGACACTGCTTCGGGTCTTTACCGCCGCCCGGCGGACTGCGCGGTCTCTGCTTCGCTACGCGCCCTGCGGGTTTCGGCTTTCAGAAAATCTCTTCGCAAAGAGCGCAAAGACATTTTCCGAACCTTCCGAAAAAGCGCCCGCTTGCCTTGGGAGGCGGGACCCTTCGCTTTTTGTGTCCCGAGCGACTTCAGAGACGAGGGACCACAAGGAGATTTCAGCGATGGCAACCACAAGCGTAACGACCGCGCAGCAGAGCAGCTTCACAAACCGGATCATCCACGGCGATTGCATCGAAGTAATGCGCCAGATGCCCGCCAACAGCATCGATTTCGTGCTCACTGATCCGCCTTATCTCGTCAACTACCGCGACCGCACAGGGCGCTCCATTCACAACGACGTGAACTCCGACTGGCTCAAGCCCGCGATGACCGAAGCCTATCGAGTCCTCAAGCAGGATCGCGTCGCAATCATGTTTTACGGCTGGACAAAGGTCGATGAATTCTTCGCAGCCTGGAAAGACGCGGGGTTTCAGCCTGTCGGCCATATCGTGTTTCGGAAGGCGTACAGCTCCAAGAGTAGATTTCTCAGCTATCGCCACGAGCAAGCGTACCTGCTCGCAAAAGGCCGTCCGCCGCTACCCAGGCAACCTGTGGCAGATGTCATCGACATGCCGTACAGCGGTAACAAGCTGCATCCGACGCAGAAGCCGGTAGCAGCTCTGGCGCAGTTGATTCGCAGCTTCACTCTCAGCGGAGATACGATCCTCGATCCCTTCGCAGGCAGCGCCAGTTCTTGCGCGTCAGCATTGCTGACAGGCCGCAGGTACATCGGCATAGAGATGGACGGAACCTATTATGATGCCGCCGTGAAGCGCATGCAGCGTGTTCACCAGAGAGTTGCTGTGAAGCAACTCTCTGGTGCGGGCATTCCCACCCAGGTGTGATGCTGCCCGCGTACCCGCCGCGTCTCAAGACGAACACGCCTCTGTGTCGCGTGCACTTCTGCCTTGACACAACATCTCTGCGGTCCCTTTATTTCACGTTGGCGAGAACCATAGCATCTCTACACAGGCTGGCGCAGGCGCGTATATTCGTGCGGTGCCAGTTTCCGAAACGTCAATGAGCGCATTGTTTAAATGCTAAGTCTAGGAGGAGCGCGAGGTGTTACAAGAAGCCGAACTCAGCGGGCGCTGATTCAGAGAACAACCTCGGAGGCTCCTCAGAGACGATATGTATTACATCGGACTTGATTTGCACAAGAAGACGATCAGCTATTGCGTGAAGGATGCAGCTGGTCATGTGCACCGGGAAGGCAAGATCGGCTCGACCCGGCGCGAACTGGATGCCTGGCTCCAGACGTTACCTCAACCCCGGATGATGGCCATGGAAGCAACGATCTTCACCGGCTGGATTTACGATCATCTGCTTCCGCATGCGGAGAAGGTGAAGGTCGCCCATCCTTTGATGCTTCGAGCCATCGCCGCGTCTAAGAAGAAGAACGACCGCATCGATGCCGGCAAGATCGCCGACTGCCTGCGGTGCGACTTTCTGCCCGAGTGCCACATGGCTTCGACCGAGATCCGGGACCGGCGCCGTACGTTGCGTTACCGGAACCTGGTGATGCGGCAGATGGTGCAGATGAAGAACCGTATATCGGGGCTGCTGATGGAAAGCGGAGTCAGCTATGACAAGCAGCGGCTGCACAAGATGGGTTACTTCACTGAGCTGTTCTCGACCAACGAGGAAATCAGCGACAGTATCCGGCCCCTGCTTCGGCTTGGCCGCGAGCACATCCTGCGGGGACAGCGACTGGATCGTGCGCTGATCGGCTCATTGGAGCGGGATCCGCTGCTATCGGAGCGGTTGAGACGGCTGAGGACGATCCCCGGAGTGGGCCACATCACCGCTCTGACCTGGGTCCTGGAAATCGGAGACTACACCCGCTTCCCATCGGTGAAGCAAGCCATCAGCTACTGCGGACTATGCAGCGCTGAGAAGAGCTCTGCCGACAAGGTCATGCGCATGCCGATTTCCAAGCAGAGGAACAAGCACATCCAGCACGTGCTGGTGGAAGCCGCCAAGCTGGCACCTCGGTACTCCCATGAGCTGGCCCTGCTCCGGGAGAAGGAAATCCAGCGAGGGAACAAGAATCGGGCCACCCTGGCGGTAGCCAGGAAGCTGGTGGCCTACATGCTCGCGGTGGACCGCAGAAAACAGGACTTCGTGCCGACCGAAGAGTTGGCGACCAAAGCAGTGGCTTGAAAAAACCTTCCTAATAAGGAAGAACAAAAATAAGATCATTCGATGCGCAGGCTGCCAGGTCCTGCAGTAAATCGCCCGGGCGAGGGAGGAAACTCCCGAGGCTCTCTTCGCATTGTTTCGGGACTGGCAGAGAACACAAACTCAATCTTCTGCGACGGCTCTTCGGAGCTTGAGGCAGCAAATGGATGTCCGGTCCTGCGGGAGCAGGGACCACTAGCCGAGAGGCACAGGCGCGCAGGCGGATGGCCGAATCAGAAGGAATGCGCGCTCTCCTGAGCGCGCCCAGGACTCTCGTGCTCTTTTCTTGACAGATGACTTACATGGATGGCGATTATGCCTAAGTTGAGAATCAGATTGGATGGAATTGTCCCCGGTCCCCGAAGGCGAGGGACCGGGGGCACCCTGGTCTGGATAAACTTTCAGTTAAGACCGGGGCCACCCGCCGGAGCCTAGCACGGAATAGTGTCTTTTCGATGCAACTCAGCGTGAGTGGCGCGAGGTTTGGCACGTTCCGCATGGAGCTATACTTTAGGCACCCGGAGAGACTATGCGGAGACAGGTGGCTGATCGAATCAGGAAAGCTACAACTTTTGTCCTCGCCATGTTCTTATGGCTTCACGCAATTCTCTTTCTAGATTTTCAGTCGCCGCTCATCGTCACGCTGTCTGGTTTTGCCAAACTCACAAGCTCTGAGGTCGTCCTTCTCGTATTGCTATTTGCGTTCTCGCTGCTGGCAGGGGCGGGTTTCTGGAGAATGCTTCTAAGCATCCTGTACATCTACTTCTTTCCATTTGTGCTGTTTTGGCGTCTCTTCCAGATTTTTGTTGTCGTCCTTCGTTTGATAAATGTTTGGTTTAACGCCCAAAGAGGCATACAGCCGTCGGAATCGGCAACGGCTCCAACCACAATACACGCTATAACAACAACGGCTCAAACCCAACCGGCTGTCACCCCTAAGCCTGGAGTCAAGAAGGACAAGCCGCTGTGGCATTATCTGCTGCGGCCTTTCCAGAAGTTCACGTTTCTCTGGTGCATTCTTCTGCTCATCACAACTCACAGAGCGATTCTTTCGATTTGCTTAGTGGTTGTATCGGTGCAACTGGCAAGAAAAGTGTTCTTTGTTTTGAAGTTTCTTTACTTTTCTGACGTGTGGTGGCAAAAGTATCGCCCGGTCATGTTTGCTGGCCTACAGAAAACACTGGATGCGTTCGACGCAATTGCCCCCGATGTTGGCCCAAGCAATGAACTAAAGCAGCTAATCGGCCAACTGGACTTGTGGGAAAAGATTCTGAACTTCCTTACGGACTCATACCTAATGTCGCGGTGGGGTGCTCTCATCGTGGCCGCTGTGCTCGGCACTATCTACACGTACTTTGCCTTCCTCTTTTCTTTCCTTTATCACGGCCTTGCTTACGCCTGGGGCGTCCAGTTTGCGTGGTCTGACGCGATTGTAACTTCCGCGTTCATCCCATTCCTCATTACGGATTTGCCAAAGGTGGCCGTTGTCAGATTCGTTGGTGGTATCCACTGCACGTTGATCGTCGCAGTTGGTGTAGGAACAATCGTGAGATTCTTCCGCCGCAAGTTGGATGATGTTCGCAAGTCCGCTGAGGAAATGAGGAAACGTCTAGCCGATCAAAGCGTGCGTGAAAAATACTTGCTTGTACGGGAAAAGCAATCGCTCAGCGAACAAAAGCCAGCAATTCCTCCCACTCCTCAGCCCAAGGTTAGGAAAGGACGGAAGGCTAAACCAACAGCCACTTCTTGACCGGCGGGTGGCCCCGGTCCCGGTGATCTTTCCAAACCACAGTTGAGGGTGCCCCCGGTCCCTCGCCTTTGGGGAGCGGGGATGCACAGCCCTCAATCCGGAATCCGATCTCGGTACGCTCGGTCAACCGCGGAAGATCCATCAGGTGGATCTCAACTGACGAGTACAGTGGGATAACCGGCCAATTCTCGTTTATGACAACAATTGCAAATCACCTGATCTGGTGCGGGTGAGAGGCGTGTTGTATTATTCTTCAGCCGGTTTCTTCTTACTTCGGCTTGAGCAAGCGTGTTCATGTTTGCCTTCCATCTGTGGCTCCGCTGACCAGCGCGGGGGTTACTGCAGGGTAGGAAGGCAACAGAGTCGACGAATTGGGGTACCGGATAGTTGCATCCATGGTAGGCCGCTCTGCACCGCGCTCAGCTGAAGTCGGAATTCTGATCGGCACGCATAAGATCACTGGTCGTTGAGAACACGACGATCGGCATTGAAGCGCCTCTCAGGACCATAGCTGAAAATGGGCACCAATTGGCCAGTTAACAGG
>JAATGG010000097.1 GCA_015654835.1 Terriglobales bacterium | reverse complement strand
TCCAGTCCTCTGCCAACGCCAGGGAGACGGCTGCGGCCTGCCGCGATCTCTCCAGCCTTGCCCTCGGCCTCCAGCAGGTCGTCGGTCAGTTCAAACTCGACGGCCAAACCCATCGCCGCTTCGAATTGGAGCCCGCAGCTTAGGCGATTCCCGTTTGTCCGGTAACTGGTAAACTGTTGCTTGATGATCCTCCCGTTTGTCCGCGAGATTTTTGCGGAGCTGGAGCACTCTTCCGCATTCGAGCGCGTTCGCAGGCACCTTGGTCTGGGTACGGGGCGCAGGCTTGTGTCCGGATTGACCGCCGCCGCTCGCTCCCTCTATCTACCGCTGATGGCACGGGCCGCCAACCAGCCGGTGATCGTCGTGGTCGCCGATAACAAGTCCGCCGAAGCTCTCGAAATTTCTCTGCGTGCGGGCTGCGACCTGACCGGCGCCATCGATCCGGCACGCGTCGTGCGTTTGCCCGCTCACGATGTGCTTCCCTTTGAAAATCTCTCTCCCCACCCCGACGTGCAGGAGCAGCGCGCCGCCGCATTGTGGAAGCTGGCCACCGGGGCCGTCTCCATCCTGATTGCGCCCGCCGAGGCCGTGGCGTTGCGGCTCTTTGACCGCGACTATTATGCCAGCCTCGCCGTCACGCTCAGGCGCGGCGAAGAGATCGATGTGGAAGTGCTCACCTCGCACCTCGCCAGCGTCGGTTATACGCAGATGGATCTGGTGGAGATGCCGGGCCAGTTTACCCGGCGCGGCGGCATTCTGGACGTGTATTCGCCCGAAGCCGACCGCCCCGTTCGCATCGAATTCTTCGGCGACGAAATCGATACCATTCGCAAGTTCGACCCCGAGACCCAGCGCTCCCAGTCGCCTCTCGATGAAGCGCAGTTGTCCCCGCTGACAGAGACGCCGATGACCGAACGGCTGTTGGCCGCCATCCATGCCCGTCTCAGCCGGCAGCGCGTCGAGGGCGAAGACGAGGAAATGGCCGCCGAGGCTGCGGCTGCCGGCGGAGTCAGCGTCTTTCCCGGCTGGGAGTTTTTCAGTTGTGTGGCCGGCTCGGAAAGCCACCTGCTCAAGCTGTTGCCCAAGTGCGTTCTGTTTGTCGATGAGCCGGGCATGGTGCGCAACCAGATCGACCGCTGGTGGAACAAGGTCGAGCAGCGCCATGAGCGTTCGGATATCGGCTCGCTGCTGCGGCCCGAAGATATCTATCTGCGCCCCGAGGTGTTGCAGGGCCTGCTTGAAACCCATCCCGGCCTCGACATCGATCAACTTGGCGCCGTCGATATCTTGGACGAAGACACCACCCTCGGCGAAATCGCGCTCAACACCCGTCCCACGCTGCGGTTTCATGGCTCCATTCCCGCCCTGACCGAGCAACTGCGCAAGTTGATGGAGGCGGACCAGCGCATTGTGCTGGCCGTGCCCAACCAGGGCGACGTCGAGCGCATGGCCACCGTTCTGCGCGAGTACGAGATTCCTTACCGCCTCGGCAGCCGCACCGCTCACCCCGGCGGCGGCGAAACCGTGCTCGAAGAAGCCAGTTACCTCGCCGGCGAAATCAGCGTGCCCGTGATCGTCCGCACCCAACTGGCCTCCGGTGTCAGTTTCCCCGACGCGCATGTGATCGTCTTCGGCGCCAACGACCTCAACGACGAGGCCGATATTAGTGCCCGGCCCGAGCCCAAGCGCTCCAAGACGGCCGCCTTCGTTTCCGATTTCCGCGACCTCACCATCGGCGACTACGTCGTCCACGTCGAGCATGGCATCGCCCAATATCAGGGTCTTAAAGAGATTGAGCAGGACGGCCTCGCCGTCGAATTCATGATCCTGGAGTTTGCCGAACAGGCCAAGCTCTATGTCCCGCTCACCCGGCTCGACCTGATCCAGAAATATCGCTCCACCGATACCGGCCCCGCGCCGGTGCTTAACAAACTCGGCTCGCAGCAGTGGTCCAAGACCAAGGCGCGCGTCCGCAAGGCCATGCAGGATATGGCCGGCGAGTTATTGAAGTTATACGCCGAGCGCCACACCGCGCAGGGAACCGCCTTCTCCAAAGACAACGACTTCCAGCGGGAATTTGAAGACTCCTTCGACTATCGCGAAACCGACGACCAGTTATCGGCCATCCGCGCCATCAAGTACGATATGGAGTCGACCATGCCCATGGATAGGCTGCTCTGCGGCGACGTGGGTTATGGCAAGACCGAAGTCGCCATGCGCGCCGCCTTCAAGGCCGTGCAGGACGGCAAGCAGGTGGCTGTCCTGACACCGACAACCATTCTGAGCTTTCAGCACTACGAGACGTTCAAGCGCCGCTTCGCGCAGTTCCCCATCAACATTGAAATGATCTCCCGCTTCCGCACCCCGAAAGAGCAGAAGCTGATCGTAGAGCGCGTGGAGACAGGCAAGGTCGATATCCTCATCGGCACCCACCGGCTGCTTTCCAAAGACATCAGGTTTCAGGATCTGGGCCTGCTGATTATCGATGAGGAGCAGCGCTTCGGCGTGCGCCACAAAGAACGCTTGAAGCAGATGCGCAAGGAAATCGACGTGCTGGCCATGAGCGCCACACCGATTCCGCGTACCCTGCATATGTCGCTCGTCGGCCTGCGCGACATGAGCGTCATCGAGACTCCGCCCAAAGACCGCATGGCGATTCAGACCGTCGTCGCCAAGTTCGATGAAAAGCTGGTCCGCTCGGCGGTCGAGTTGGAGTTGGAGCGCGGCGGCCAGGTCTATTTCGTCCACAACCGCGTCGAGTCGATCTATGAAATTGCCGCCCGCATTCAGGAGCTTGTCCCCGCCGCCCGCGTCGTCGTCGGCCACGGACAGATGGGCGAGAGCGAGTTGGAGCGCGTGATGCTCGCCTTCATGGCTCGCGAATATGACGTGCTCGTCGCCACCACCATCATCGAAAACGGCTTGGACATTCCCCTCGCCAACACCATCCTCATCAATCGCGCCGACCGTCACGGCCTCAGCGAGTTATATCAATTGCGCGGACGCGTCGGCCGCTCCAATCGCCGCGCGTATGCCTATCTGCTCATCCCTCCCGAGCAGGAACTCAGCCAGATTGCGCGCCGCCGTCTGGCCGCGTTGAAGGAATTCAGCGACCTCGGCGCGGGCTTCAAAATTGCCGCCCTCGACTTGGAATTGCGCGGTGCCGGCAACATGCTGGGCGGCGAGCAGAGCGGCCACATCGAGGCCGTGGGCTTTGAGCTTTACACCTCCATGCTCGAAGCCGCGGTCAAGGAGATGAAGGGCGAAAGCAGCGAAGAGCGGCCAGCGACCCAACTCAATCTCGGCATCGCTCTGCGCATCGACGAGAGCTATGTGACCGAAGAAAATCAACGTCTGCGCCTCTACAAAAAGGTCGCCGGCGCCAACACCGAGAAGGCGATTGCCGACCTACGCTCCGAGATGGAAGACCGCTACGGTCCGCTGCCCGACTCCACGGTCTATCTGCTTGAGGCGGCCACCCTCCGCCTGGAGTGCGAACGCATCGGCGTCGCCCAGATCGACCGCAAGCGCTCCGAGTTGCAGATCCGGTTTACCGAACATGCCTCCGTCGATCCGCAGCACCTGATGCGCCTGGTGGCCCGCAACGCCAAGCGTGGCGCGCAGTTTACACCGCAAGGAGTGCTCAAGTATCCTTTGGCCGCTTCGCGATCCGACGAAGTCTTGCTTGAAATTCACGAACTGCTCGCCAATCTCGCCCCCGCGACAGTGAACGCATAACCACCCTCGACAGAGAGAAGCCTCCCGATGAAAAAAGTAATAACCCTGCTTGCGATAGGAGCTTGCATGTCTTCTGCACTATCCGCCCATGCCGCGAAAGAAACCGTGAAGCAGCAGTTCGAGAAAATCTCGGATGCGTATCTCGATGAGGTCTACTTCCACTATCAGCCGACGCAGGGCACTTTGGCCGGCTATCACCAATACGACACGCAGTTGGAAGACTATGCGCGCCAGGGCATCGACGCCGAAATCGCCGCGCTCAACAGCTTTGAAAAGCGCGTCGCCGCCATTCCCGCCGGCCCTTCGGTTCTCGATCTCACCACCCGCGGCGACCGCGAAGTGGTGCTTGGAAACATCCGTTCCCGCCTGCTGACGCTTCAAACCATTCGCTCCTGGGAAAAGAATCCCGATAACTATTCGAGCGGTATCTCGAACGCGGTCTTTTCCTTGATGGAGCGCAAGTTCGCTCCGCCGGACGACCGCCTGCGCTCCGTGATCGCCCGTGAAAAGCTCATGCCTTCGCGGCTGGACGAGGCCCGCGCGAATCTCAAGAATCCCCCGCATATCTACACTGAAATCGCCATCGAGCAGTTACCCGGCATCGTCAGCTTTTTTGAGCACGATGTGCCGCTGGCCTTTGTCGATGCCCGCGATCCCGCGCTCAAGGCGGAGTTCGCGCAGACCAATGCCGCCGTGGTCGCCGCGCTCAACAGCTATCTCGCATGGTTGAAAACCGACCTGCTCCCAAGGTCCAATGGCGACTACCGCATTGGCGCGGATACCTTCGCCAAAAAGTTGCAATACGATGAAATGGTCGACCTGCCCCTCGATCAGTTGCTCAAAATCGCCTGGGCCGATCTGCGTAAAAATCAGCAGCACTTCAGCGAAGTCGCCAAGCAGTTGGAGCCGGGCAAAGATCCGCGCGCGGTCCTCGAACAATTGGGTGAAGATCATCCCGCGCCCGACCATTTGCTCGACAGCTTCCGTGCCACCTTCGACGGCCTCGTCAGCTTCATCCGTTCGCATCACATTGTGACTATCCCCTCGGATGTGCGTCCTATCGTTGAAGAGACGCCGCCGTTTATGCGCGCTACAACCTTCGCGAGCATGGATACGCCCGGCCCCTTTGAGAAGCACGCGACGGAAGCTTACTTCAATGCGACCTTGCCTGACCCTGCAATGACACCCGCCGAGGTGGAGGGCTTCATGCACTCCTTCAACGTGGGCACGGTGATTTCGACCGCCGTGCATGAGGCCTATCCCGGCCACTATGTGCAGTTCCTGTGGGTGCCGCAGGCGCCGAG
>JAATGG010000087.1 GCA_015654835.1 Terriglobales bacterium | reverse complement strand
GCTTTGAGATGACCCACACGCTCCGCGGCGGCAACAAGGTGGCGGATCGTCTCGCCAACGAAGCCATGGACAAAGGGATGGGCAAGTCGCCCGGTCAATCCGTAACCCAGCAGGCCGTCGCGCCTTCAGCCAGTTCGAGGCTGGCGAATATCCGGCAGGCAAGTCCGCAGCCAGCGCAAACGCCCGCTAAACCCGCGCGTCAAGTTCTGGAAGGCTATGTCAAGAATGGAGTCGTCCACTTGCTGGGCGGCGAGCTTCCCGACGGCATCTTCGTCAAGATCGTCCGAGAATAGGACTGCCTGTGTTCCATCCCCGCCGCGAAGAACTGCGGCAAGGATGGAACACAGGCAGAATATCCCAATCCCAGCTCGTCAAGCCAGAACGGCTAACCTACTTGCCCAGATTGTTCCGCCAGGTGTGTCCGCCGCGCTCCAGCAGATGGTCGGAGCACTCGGGCCCCCACGAGCCGGCAAAGTAGTTGGGGAATACCTGCGGCTTCTTCGCCGCCCAGGCTTCGAGAATCGGCGTGTAAAGCGCCCACGTCGTTTCCACACCGTCGCGGTGCGAGAACAGCGTCTGATCGCCGACCATCGAGTCCAACAGCAACCGCTCATACCCGTTGGCGCTCGACTTGCCAAAGGCCGCGGCATAGTCGAAGTCCATGTTGACCGGGCACACGGCCATATCCGGCGTATTCGGCACCTTAGCGCCGAAACGCAGCGCAATGCCCTCGTCGGGCTGAATGCGCAGGGTCAGCAGGTTGGGCTGAATCTCCTGGCAAGGCCCGCTTGAGTGCAGCCGGTTGAAGATCAACAACGGCGGCTGCTTGAACTGGATGCTGATCTCCGTCGCCCGCTTCTTCATGCGCTTGCCTGCGCGCAGATAGAAGGGAACTCCGGCCCAGCGCCAGTTCTCGATCTCAAGCCGTACGGCGGCATACGTCTCGGTGCCCGACTGGGGATCGACACGCTCTTCGTCGCGATAACCCACGACACGCTCGTCGCCAATCATGCCCGGACCATACTGGCCGCGCACCGCATTCAGGATCGGCACCGAGGGAATCGCCTGCCACACCTTCAGCTTTTCGCGGCGCACACTCTCCGCGGCAAAGCTCGAAGGCGGCTCCATCGCCACAAAACTCAGCAGTTCCATCACATGGTTCTGCAGCACGTCGCGCAGGGCGCCGGCCTTCTCATAGAACGGCCCGCGACCTTCCACGCCCAGCGTCTCGGCAGCGGTAATCTGCACATGGTCGATGTAATTGCGGTTCCAGATCGGCTCGAAGATGCCGTTGGCAAACCGGAACACCAAAATATTCTGTACCGTCTCTTTGCCCAGGTAGTGGTCGATGCGGAAGACCTGGCTCTCATGGAAGACGGAGTTGACCTGCCGGTTGAGCTCGCGCGCCGAATCGAGATCGTGGCCGAACGGCTTCTCGATCACCACACCGACCTTGCCGTTCTCCGGCTGCGCCATGCCCTGCGCGCCGAGGTTCTCGACAATGCCCGCAAAGTATTCGGGAGCGGTGGCCAGATAGAACAGCCGGTTATTGCCGATCCCCTTTTCTTTCGCGATGCGGTCCAACTCGGCCTTCAACGCGCCGTAGCCGGCCGGGTCGTCGAACTTCAACGGAAAGTAACTAATGTGATTGACGAAGTTATCCAGCTTCGGGTCGCTGGCTTCGACGCCGCCAAAGTCGATGATGCCCTCGCGCATGTCCGCCGCAAACTCGTCGCCCAAAGGCCGCCGCGCCACACCGACAATCGCAAATTGCCTGGGCAACAGGCCCGACTGCTCCAGGTGAAACAATGCCGGCAGCAACTTACGCTTGGTCAGGTCGCCCGACGCGCCAAAGATCACCATGATTCCCGGCTCGGGAATCTTCTCGTCGCCCTGAGGGATGTGTGAAAGATCCTCCGGGCTTACGCTCATCTGTACCGTGGCCATAACTAGGCTCCCCTCCTGCGGCTATAGCGGTTCTCCAATCGCTGCACTCCGAAGCCGCTCTCTTTTGAGTGGCTTTCTTTTGAGATAAAGACCCAACTGCACAGTCTTTGCGGGGCAGGTAAAAGAGAACTGCTGAAACTAACTACCGAACTAGATGCTTCGCGCCCCCTCGCGGCTTCTTTCTGTCGCAAGGAGTGAGGACATCGCCGACCCTGGTGTCCCAGGTCTCGCTCTCTCGAAACAGAGAATGGCGAGACCTGGGGAAATACACGAAGCGCTACCCACAAAGAACCACTTAGTCCTTCTTGATGGCGTGGCCGCCGAATGCATTGCGCATGATCGACAACATGCGATCGGTGAAGTTGTTGTCTTCGCGGCTGCGGATACGGCGAATGAGCGACTCGGTAATCACGGGAGCCGAAACGTTAAGGTCGATGGCCTCAAACACGGTCCAACGGCCTTCGCCGGAGTCGGAGACATAGGCCTGCAGACCATCGAGCGTGGGATTCTTCGACAACGCATCCGCGGTCAGGTCGAGCAGCCAGCTCCGGACCACGCTGCCGTGACGCCAGATCTCGGCAATCTGCGCCAGGTCGAGGTCCAGCACTTCCTTCTTTTCCATGATGGTGAAGCCCTCGGCAAAGGCCTGGATCATGCCGTACTCAATGCCGTTGTGCACCATCCTGACGAAGTGGCCGGCGCCGGCCGGTCCGACATGGCCCCAGCCTTTATCTTTGCCCGGAGCCAGCGTCTCGAAGATCGGGCGCAGATATTCGACGGGGTCCTTGTC
>JAATGG010000259.1 GCA_015654835.1 Terriglobales bacterium | reverse complement strand
TCCATCGCCGACAAGGCCCTCTGGACCGACCGGCCTCTGCAATAAGCTTGAACCAGGACGGATAAACACTTCGGGCCGGTCATCTTTATTTTTATTCAGATGACCGGCCCGAGGTGTTTACGGCTATAGCACTGAACGCAAGGTCTGCGAGCATTTCCGGGGTTGGCGACCCCACAGCGCCCCTGAAACTACTCCCGCGTCCTGTCTCCGCAGTTTCTCAGATCATGAACTTTGGGGAATGCGCCCTACCGCGCCGGCCGCATCTTCCCGCCCGGCAACAACTCGAAGACCTTCCCACGCCACAGAATACGGCTGGAAAGATAGCTGGCCGCCCAGAAGCCAAACCCCATCAGGTCCCGCAGCGGATACAGCACCAGCAGTCCAAACCAGCTTCGGTCGCACACCACCAGCCCGCCGACGGAACTTGACAGGGCCAGCCGCGTGGCCACGCTCCAGCCGAAGAGCGCCAACCCCCACCATCCGTGCCCGAGCCCTGCCGCCGATGCCCAGGCCAGCAGCCCGAACGGCACGCTGAAGGTAAGCGCAGTACCCAGGTGTCCCTTGGGTCGCGAAAAGCGGGTCGATTGCATCCACCGGATCTGGTGCTTCATCGATGCCTGAAAACGCGCATTGATCACCATGTGGTCGATGGCGTGATGGCTGAGCGCCACCGTCTGGCCCAGTTTATAGGTCTCGTTGCCCAGCACAAAATCGTCGGCGCAATGGTCGGCCGTCACCCGAAAGCCCCCCATGGCGCGGATCGTCTCGCGGCGGAAGGCCATCGTCGGCCCCAGCACGAACTGCATGCCTTCCATCTTGCGCGCCACCAGCACTCCAGAGGTCATCTCCACGCTCATGCCGACCGCTTCGATACGCGCCCACATTCCGCCTTGCGCCGCTACGCCGCGATAAGGGCAGGTCACCGCACCCACCTCCGCGTCGGCAAAGGGCCGGGCCACCGCCCGCAGATATTCAGGCGTCACCCGCACATCGCTGTCGCTAATCACCAGAATGCCATGTGCCGCCTCGGCCTCCATGGTTTCAAGGGAGGCGACTTTGGCGTTGATATAGGGAGGCTGTCCGCCCGTCGAGAAAAACCGCGCCGGAACTCTCGGATAGCGCGCTGCCACCCGCCGGGCTATCTCCAGACCAGCATCATTTGGCTCGCGCGCGCAGAAAAGAATCTCGTATGCGGGATAATCCTGTTCGAAGAAAGTGGCCAGATTGGCCTCTAAATTGGGCTCGGCCCCGTGCAGCGGCTTCAGCAGGGTGAGCGAAGGCGTAAACCCGGGGCACTCCTTAACCAGGGAGCAGAACAGCCGCCGCTCCCGCAGATATCCGGGCACCGCCGCCAGCACCATGCCGGCAAAAACCGTGGAAGTGATAAGGCCGACAACGGCCAATCCAAGAAATACGTACAACATGCAGGTACCAGCATACCCGTCCCTGACGGATAGCGCGATGAAGTTTGAGTCACTTTATGGGACCACGCGATGGACGGCCCGCTCTGGGAAAGCGGCATGTGGCCCTTAGGATTCGCGTTTGGCCGAGCGCGGCACCACCGGCTTGCGCAGCGGCACAATCGCCCCGGTCGCACCCGGCGCCGCCTGCTGGAAGCGTGTCAGCATCTCTGTCCGCACATACTCCACAAAGCTCTGCATCTGCCGGTTCATCTCTTCCATCCGCTCCCGCATCTGCAGAATGATGGCGATACCGGCAATGTTGACGCCCAGGTCCCGCGCCAGGTTGAGGATAAATTCCAGCCGCTCCAAGTCCTCGTCGGTATAGAGCCGCGTGTTTCCCTCGGTGCGCGAAGGCTTTAGCAGCCCCTCGCGCTCATAGAGCCGCAGCGTCTGCGGATGAATTTCATACATCTCGGCCACTGCCGAGATCATGTATGCCCCTTTGGATTTACGTTTGGCAGACATCAGTTTTTCGCCACCAGCTTACCGTCATTCCTGCGTGTTTTTCGTGTGAGATCGTTCATCAGGAGCCCCGGCAACCCGTCGCCTACAGCTTGTCGAACAGCTCTACGCGCGGGTCTTGATTATTCAGCTTCGCCAGCTCGCGCATAATTTCCCGGCTACGCTCGTCCTGCAGCGTCGGCACCACTACTTCCACGGTCACAATCTGGTCTCCGCGCTGGTCAGGGCGTTGCGCATTTTCTACGCCCCGTTCCCTCATGCGCAGCTTCTGGCCGCTCTGCGTCCCCGGCGGAATCTTCAACTGCGCCCTGCCGTCGATCGTCGGCACATCCACTTTAGCGCCCAAAGACGCCTCGGCAATCGTCACCGGCACCGTCAGATGCACATCGTCGCCCGAACGGGTGAATACCGGGTGGGTACCAGTGCGCACAATCAGAAACAGGTCGCCCGGCGCTCCGCCGTTCAGCCCTGCATTGCCCTTGCCCTGCAACCGAATGCGCTGTCCGTCGCGCGTCCCCGGCTTGATGCGAAACTCGACCGTCTCGGTCCGGGCGACCACGCCTTCGCCCTGGCAAGTGGGGCAGTCGTTCGAAATGCGGCCGGTGCCGTTACAGCGCGGGCACGCAATATTGAACTTCATCCGCCCGCCCATTTGCGTCACCTGGCCGGTGCCGTTACACTCAGGGCATTGCATCGGCCCGCCGGTCTGCGCCTGGCCGTGACAGGTCGGGCAAGCCTCTTGCCGATTGATCTGGATGCGCGCCTGCCCGCCCCGGATCGCCGTCCAGAAGTCGACAGTGGCCTGATATTCCAGGTCGGTTCCAGCCTGCGGCCCGCGTGGCCGCTGTTGCTGCGCCCCGGTAAAGATACCGGAAAAAATATCTTTGAAGCTGCCCCACGACGACGAACCTGCCCCCGCCTGCTGCCCTGGATGCTGCCCGGGGCCACCCTGGAAACCGGAAAAATCGAACCCGCCGAAATCCACCGGAGCCTGCGCTCCCCCGTTCTGCTGCCGGGCATACGCCTCGGCCTGGGCCGGATCGATCTGGTCCGAATAGAATCCGAGCTGGTCATAGATCTTCCGCTTCTTCTCATCGCTGAGAATATCGTTGGCCTCGGAGATCTCTTTGAATTTTTCCTCGGCCCGCTTATCACCAGGGTTGACGTCGGGATGATAGCGCCGTGCCATCTTGCGGAAGGCCTTGCGAATCTCTTCCGACGTGGCAGTCTTCTTCACGCCGAGCATCGCGTAATAATCTTTGTTCGTGGTCGTCGCCATGTTCTGTGTAAACTCGATTCTTGTTTATACTCAACCGTCGATTGCGAAATTCTGTGCCGCTTCTGCATTTATCGACGGCGTCTCGATTGTTGAGACTGCCAATCTTTGTCTTTGCGCCATTTCAGGCGAGAATCACAGCACCTGCCCCCAAGTGATCTTCAAGGGAGTTCCCGACTCCCGGCAAGTTCATACTACGCGGCGGGGCGGAGCCGAAGCCCCACCCCGCCGCCCTGCTCCAAACACCGCAGTTCAGGCACTTCCGCCGAAGCGGCGAAGCGGCCTGAACTGCCGGTTTATTTCTTTTCTTCTACGTCCACATACTCCGCGTCGATCACGCCTTCGTCCTTCTTCTCCTCGGCGGCGGGTTCGGCCGCTGCAGGCTGCCCTGGAGTCGCACCAGCCGCACCCTCTGCGGCATTGGCCTTATAGAGCACCTCGGCCAGTTTGTGGCTGGCCTGGGTCAGCTTCTCTTGCGAAGCCTTCAGTTCCGCCGACGTAGGCGTGCCTTCCAGCGTTTTTTTGGCCTCGGCCAACGCGGATTCCACCTCCGTCTTGTCCGCGGCCTGCACCTTCTCGCCCGAGTCCTTCAGCATCTTCTCGATGTTGTAGACCAGCGAATCCAGGCCGTTGCGCGCCTCGATCTCTTCGCGCTTTTCCTTGTCTTCGGCGGCATGGGCATCGGCGTCCTTGGCCATGCGCTCCACCTCTTCCTTGCTCAAACCTGAGCTTGAAGTGATGGTGATGCGCGTGTCCTTGCCGGTCGCGTTGTCCTTCGCCGTCACGTTCAGAATGCCGTTGGCATCGATGTCGAAAGTGACCTCGATCTGCGGCACGCCACGGGGCGCCGGAGGAATGCCCGCCAACTTGAACTTGCCCAGCGTGCGGTTCTGCGCCGCCATCGGCCGTTCGCCCTGCAGCACGTGTACCTCGACCTCGGTCTGCGAATCCGCAGCCGTTGAAAACGTCTCCGTCTTCTTGGTCGGGATGGTCGTGTTGCGCGGAATCATCGGTGTCGCCACACCGCCCAGCGTTTCAATCGCCAATGTCAGCGGTGTCACGTCGAGCAGCAGAAGGTCCTTGACCTCGCCGGCCAACACGCCCGCCTGCACCGCAGCACCGATCGCGACGACTTCGTCCGGGTTCACGCCGCGATGCGGCTCCCGTCCAAACATCTGCTTCACGATCTCCTGGATCTTCGGCATACGCGTCTGACCGCCCACCAACACCACTTCGTTGATGTCCTCGATCTTGACGCCCGCATCCGCAATCGCCTTCTTGCAGGGTTCGAGCGAGCGGTTCAGCAGGTCTTCGACCAACTGCTCCAGCTTGCCCCGCGTCAGCTTGCGGACCAGATGCTTCGGCCCGGTGGCATCCGCCGTAATAAACGGCAGGTTGATCTCCGTCTCGACCGTGGTCGAAAGCTCGATCTTGGCCTTCTCCGCAGCATCCTTCAACCGCTGCAGGGCCATTTCGTTGCCCTTCGAGCCCAGGTCCAGACCTTCTTCCTGCTTGAACTCGGCAATCAGCCACTCCACGATGCGCTGGTCGAGATTGTCGCCGCCCAGATGCGTATCGCCGTTGGTCGACTTGACCTCGATCACGCCCTCGCCCACTTCAAGAATGGAAATATCGAAGGTGCCGCCGCCAAAGTCATATACGGCAATCGTCTCATCCTTCTTCTTGTCCAATCCGTACGCCAGAGCAGCCGCGGTCGGCTCGTTCACGATGCGCTTCACGTCCAGCCCTGCAATCTTGCCGGCATCCTTGGTCGCTTGGCGCTGCGCGTCGTTAAAATACGCCGGAACCGTGATCACCGCCTCGGTGACCGTCTCTCCCAGGTAAGCTTCCGCACTCTTCTTCAACTTCTGCAGAATCATGGCCGAAATTTCGGGCGGCGTGTACTCCTTGCCCTGGGCCACGACTGCAATATGATCGCCCTGCTGCACAACCTTATAGGGCACCATCTTCATCTCGTCGTTCACTTCGTTATAGCGGCGCCCCATAAAGCGCTTGATCGAGAAAACGGTGTTCTCCGGATTGGTGATGGCCTGACGCTTGGCAACCTGCCCTACCAACCGCTCGCCGGTTTTCGAAAATGCCACAATCGAGGGCGTGGTCCGCGTACCCTCTTCATTCGCAATCACCTTGGGCTCGCCGCCCTCAAGAACCGCAACGCATGAGTTGGTTGTCCCGAGGTCGATTCCGATAATCTTTGCCATAGTTTGGCTCCTGCCTGGATAAGAAATGCTATCGGAATATAGGATGCATGATTGAGTGAGATAGTGTCAAATTTTCTTGATTGCCTTCAAGTAAACCATTCCCCATAGTCCAGCCCGTCTTTCACCACCATAAAAACAACTGCGTCCTCCGTCACATCCAACTGCGGCCGTCGCCGTGTACCCTCGATCTTCTTTCCGGCCATGACGACAGCCTCTGCCCAAATCGGCGCCCATCCGACCGAATCGCTGGCCAAAGCTCGCGCCAAATACGCCGCGGCTGCTCTGGAGCGCTACCCGCTTACCCAGGGAGTGAATCCATGGCTGGTCACAGTCTCTGTGATGTTGCCAACCTTTATGGAGGTGCTTGACACCGCCATTGCCTCGGTGGCCCTCCCCTATATCGCAGGGAGCCTTTCCGCCTCGAACTCCGAGGCTACCTGGGTACTGACCAGCTACCTGGTCGCCAACGCCGTCATCCTGCCTGCCTCCAACTGGTTTGCCCGCCGCTTTGGCCGCAAACGCTTCCTGCTCACCTGCGTCATCATTTTCACCATCGCCTCGTTCTTCTGCGGCGCAGCCCCGTCGCTGGGCATCATCCTGCTCGCCAGGATCATGCAGGGCGCGGGCGGCGGGGCGCTGCAACCTCTTTCCCAGTCGATTCTGCTGGAAAGCTTTCCGGTACAAAAACGATCCATGGCCATGGCTGCCTATGGACTCGGCATCGTGGTCGCTCCGGTGCTGGGCCCAACCCTCGGCGGCTGGCTAACCGACACGTTCAGTTGGCGTTATGCCTTCTATATCAATATCCCCGTGGGTCTGCTGGCGGTTTTCATGATCACCCGCTTCGTCCACGACCCGCCGTACATCAAGAACGCCAAAGTCGGCCCCTTCGACAACATCGGCTTCGGCCTGCTGATCGTATGGTCCGGCTGCCTGCAGATTGTGCTCGACAAGGGCCAGGAGGACGATTGGTTCGGCGCTGTCTGGGTTCGCTGGGCAGTAGCAGCCCTGATTGTCAGCCTGATCGGCTGGTTGTGGCACTCGTGGACCCACCCCCGTGGACTGGTCGACCTCCACATTCTCAAGAACCGGAACTTTGGCACCGGCTGCTTTCTTATTGCCCTGCTGGGCATGTGCATCTACATCACGATTGCCATCTTGCCGCTTTATTATCAGGAAGTTCTGGGCTACACCGCTTTTACCGCCGGTCTGGTCGTCGGTCCCCGCGGCATCGGCTCGTTCATTGGCTCGCCCATCATCGGCTTCCTCGGCTCCCACATCGATAACCGCAAACTGCTGAGCATCGGCTTTCTCGGTTTCGGCGTTTGCGCGCTGATATTCGGCACCGTCAATCTGGATATCGGCCCCACAACCCTGCTCATTCCCATTCTCATCACCGGCTTCGCGCTGAGCTTCGTATTCGTGCCTCTGGCCACGCTCTCCACCTCCACTCTGACGCGGGAACAGATGGGCAACGCCACCGGCCTCTTCAATATGCTGCGCAACATCGGCGGCTCCATCGGAATTGCCATGGCCAGCACCGCGCTGATCCGCCGCGCTGCCTTCCACCAGGCCAACATCGGCGCCAACGTCACCGCCTCCGGCTATGTGCTGCAGCAAAAGTCGGCCGCCCTCGCCGGCTACCTCGGCCATCACCTCGGCCCCTCCGCCGCCCGCCCAGGCTCTCTCGGCATGATTTATGGTCTGCTTGAGCAGCAGGCCGTGCTCAAAGCCTACGTCGATGTGTTCCGCTGGACGGCGCTGCTCGCCTTCTTCTGCGCCGGAGCCGTATGGCTCTTCAAGAAGCCCATCAAGCACGAGCCTCTGCCGCCCGGCGTGCATTAGCCAGCCGTCTCCTCCACCCGCAAGCTCCTCATATGGGCAAGGCAACCGCCCAGCCACCCCACGCCTCATAATCTTTGAACGGAGTGCTCCGCCCTGCGGGCAGCCGTTCGACTGTGGGGCAGGGGCGTTGGGTTTTCGCGATTTCCCTGGCTCGCCGGTGACGAAGGAGAATCGCAATGGCAGTCACCGGACCCTGCCCATACATTCCACGAACCTTGCACCGCTCCTGAAAACACAACTCCCTGAAAGAGGAACGCAATGTCCCACCCCTCCAAAGACCTTGTTAAAGCCGAGTCCGTTCTGCGCTCCGTCATCGAAAGCCTGATCGACGGGCAAGAAGGATTTCAGAAATTCGGCGATGTGCTAAAAGACGAAACCCTCAAGCGCCATTTCTTAGCAGAATCCTTGAAGCGCGCCCAATTCCGCGGCGAACTTGAAACTGTTCTGCACCAGGAAGGCGTGCACGACATCAAGGAAAGCGGCACCGCTACCGGAACCTTCCTCCGCGCCTGGGGCGACCTCAAGTCCAAGCTGGGCGGCGGCGATCATACCGTGCTCGAAACCGCCGAGCAGGCGGAGGATGCGGCCAAGCAGGCCTATTCCGATGCGCTCGACAAGCAACTGCCTGAGCCGGTGCGCGAACTGTTGCTGAAGCAAGCCGCCCACATCAACTCGTCGCACGATTATGTCCGGGCAGCCCGCGACAGCCG
>JAATGG010000047.1 GCA_015654835.1 Terriglobales bacterium | reverse complement strand
CTGTTCCGCCTCTGTGCGGGCGGGTCCTGTAAAGTTGAGAGAGGCACTTTTATATTTTTGCTGGTTGTTCGGGCCTCGGGCGCTCTTCCTTTGACTACTGTTGCTTCCAATCCGGAAAATCTTCGTGCGTTGTTGCGGTCGGTCTTCGGCTTTGCCGAATTCCGGGCGAACCAGGAGGCGGTATGCCAGGCTGCCGTCGCCGGCCGCGACCTGTTGCTGGTGATGCCGACGGGGTCGGGAAAATCTCTCTGCTACCAATTGCCGGCCCTGGCGCGCGGCGGAACGGCGTTGGTGATTTCGCCGCTGATTGCGTTGATGGACGACCAGGCGGCCAAGCTGGCTTCGTTGGGACTGAAGGTGGCGCGGATTCACTCCGGGCTGGACCGCGGCGTCGCCCGGCAGGCGTGCGTCGATTATCTGCAAGGGAGTTTGCAATTCCTGTTTATTGCGCCGGAACGGCTGCGGGTGCCGGGCTTCGCGGAAATGCTCAGCAAGCGAACGCTCTCGCTCATCGCGATTGACGAGGCGCATTGCATTTCGCAGTGGGGACATGATTTCCGGCCTGACTACCGGATGCTGGGGCAGCACCTGCCCGGTCTGCGCGGCAGCGAGGGGTGCGTGCCGGTTCTGGCTCTCACCGCTACGGCCACGCCGGCTGTGCAGGCGGACATTGTGGCGCAACTGGGCATGACGGCGCCGGCCAAATTTATTCACGGCTTCAGGCGGGACAATCTGGCCATCGAGGTAGTGGAGGCTCCGCTGCCGATGCGGTCGCAGATTATCTGTGCGCTGCTGGCGGATAAAGCGCGCCGCCCGGCGATTGTGTACGCGCCATCTCGGAAGCAGGCGGAAAAGCTGGCCGAGGATCTGTCGCGGACCATTCCAGCAGCTGCGTATCATGCCGGCCTTGATGCCGAAATCCGCGAGCGGGTGCAGACGGCCTTCCAGGCAAGCGAGTTGGAGGTGGTGGTGGCCACCATCGCCTTCGGTATGGGCATCGACAAGGCTGATATCCGGACGGTGGTCCACGCCGGGTTGCCGGCAACGCTGGAGGGTTATTACCAGGAGATCGGGCGCGCGGGGCGCGACGGCAAGCTCAGCCGCACCTACCTGATGCACTCCTATGCCGACCAGCGGACGCACGATTTTTTGCTGAACCGCGACTATCCGCCGACCGAAGATTTGAATCAGGTGTTTCGGACGCTCAAGAGCGATCCGCAAGCAGTAGAAGAGTTGCGGGAGGCCTCGCGGCTGGGTGCGGAGGAGTTCGACAAGGCGCTTGAAAAACTGCAGATCCACGGCGGCGCGCATGTGGACTTTGGCGGCAACGTCACGCTGGGGCGTCCGGATTGGAAAAAAGCCTACGGCATCCAATCGCAGTTTCGGCGCGAACAGTTCGATAAGGTGCTGCGGTATACCGAATCGAATGAGTGCCGCATGGCAGCGCTGGTGCGGCATTTCGGCGACGTAGCCGATGCCAGCCGTACCTGCGGCAAGTGCGATGTGTGCGATCCGGCAGGGGCGGTGCTGCGGATGTTCCGGCGGCCTTCGGCGGGCGAGCGGCGGTGGGTGCAAGAAGTGGTTGAGACACTGCGCGGCTCATCTTACAAGACAGTGAAGGGACTCCGGACGGAACTCCCTTGGGCAGATGCCATGAGCCGCGACCAGTTCGAAGATCTGCTGGGAGCGATGCTGCGCGGCGGCCTGATCGAGGTCGAAGACGCGGAGTTTGAAAAAGATGGCCGCGTGATTCCCTATCGCAAGATCAGCTTGACGGACGAGGGGTTGGAACTGCGGGCCAATTCGCCCCTGGAACTGTTGATCAGCGACGGGATCGCGGGCGAGTTTGGCGGCGCGGGTTCGGCTGCGGGCCGGGAGCGAAAGGCCAAGAATAATGTGGCAAAAGCGGGTGGCTCGCGGGTGACTCGTTCCGGAACCCGTGTGGCAGGGGCAGAGGATGTGCAGTTGACGCCCGAGTCGCAGGCCCTGGCGGTACGGCTGAAGGAGTGGCGGGCAAGTGAGGCGAAGCGGCTGGGGGTGCCAGCCTACGTGGTGATGCACGACCGGTCTTTGAACGCCGTGGCTCATGCGCGCCCCGGAAATCCAAATCAATTGCTGGCCATCGATGGAATTGGCCCCGCCAAGGTGGAGAAGTTTGGCGAGGCCATTCTGGGGCTGTGCTCAGCCGGCAAGTAGCCGCTGGCTAGCTGACGCGCTCAATAACGACCGATTCAAGCACGATGGGCTTGTTGGGCTTGTCCTGGCCGTTGCGAGGGACGAGTGAAATCTTGGTGACGATGTCCTGGCCTTCGACCACTTCACCGAAGATGGTGTGATTGCCGGTGAGCCATGTGGTGGGGGCCACGGTGATGAAGAACTGGCAGCCGTTGGTGCCGGGGCCCGAGTTAGCCATGGCCAGCTTGCCTGCCTTGTCGAACTTGTGCGGAGAGCCCTTGGTCTCGTCCTGGAAGCGGTAGCCAGGGCCGCCCATGCCGGTGCCCGTCGGATCTCCACCCTGAATCATGAAGTCGGGAATGACGCGGTGAAAGATGGTGCCGTCGAAGAGCTTGTCGGTCGATTTGGCATGTGTGGTGGGGTGTGTCCACTCCTTGGCGCCTTCGGCTAGTTCAATGAAGTTCTTGACGGTGATGGGCGCGTCGGCCTCAAAGAGGCGGACGGTAATTTTGCCTTCGGTGGTATTGAAGACGGCGTAGGTTCCTGTTGCGAGTGCCATTGAAAACTCCTGGATTGGTGGATTCCCGTATCTCGTCCGTGAGAAACAAAGGAAAGATGAGAATCCTGCTTTGGTAATGCGAATTACGGTTGGGGCGCGGCCGGCTTGGGGCTAGATGCAGGCGCGGTGGCTGGCGAAGACGGCAGCGGTTGGCCCTCGGGCACGATGGTTACCTTTCTCAAAACCACCGGAGTGACGGGTTTGTCGTCTCCATTGCGCTCGACGCGGGCAATGGTCTTGACGACCAGAACACTCGCCTCATCGCACTGGCCAAAGATGGTGTGCTTCTGATTGAGATGTTCGGTAGGCACCTCGGTGACAAAGAACTGGCTGCCGTTGGTGTTGGGACCGGAATTGGCCATGGCGAGGCGGCCAGGCACGTCGAAGTTGAGATTCGGATCGAACTCGTCTTCAAAGGTATAGCCGGGATCGCCCATGCCGGTTCCCGCCGGATCGCCGCCCTGGATCATAAATTCAGGAATGACGCGATGGAAAACGGTGCCGTCGTAAAGCGGCTTGTGGTGCTGCTTTTTGGTCGTGGTGGGATCGGTCCAGTCCTTGGTGCCTTCGGCCAGGGCGATAAAGTTGGCCACGGCCTTGGGCGCCTGCCGCTGAAAGAACTGGCAGGTGATGCGGCCCATGGAGGTATCCATCACCACGGTGGGGCCATTGGGCTGCACCATGGCGGCCGCGGTGGCTTGCGGCGCGTCAGGCAGGGGTTCCTCGGCGGGCGGGGTGGACTGCTGGGCCCATGCCGAGGCGCTCAGGGCCACAGCGACAGTCGAGACGAAAAAGGCGTGCTTAAAGTTCATGCCGTGTTTGAGGTTAAATCATCGGGTGGCGAGGCTGCCAGAGCGGCGCGGCGGCAATGTATCTTATTCCCATGAATGTTCCCAGGATTCAAGATTTTCACGCGCGCCTCGCGCTGCTTGTCTGCTCCCTTTTTCTGACCATGCCGGCTGCCCGCCTTGCAGCCCAGGCAGAAAAGCCCGCTGCCGCACCCGCCGCGGAGAAGCCGACCGCCGATAAGGCTGCATTGCCGCCGCTGCCCGCCGATGCGCATGTGCAGCAGAGCATCCAGCTTGACGGCAAGACGCTGCGCTACACCGTGAACGTGGGCGCCCTGCCCGTGCGTGACAAGGATGGAAAAGTCGCGGGCGAAGTCGTGGTGACGGCCTACACAGTGGACGGCGAAAACCGGCCGGTCACCTTCGCATTGAACGGCGGGCCGGGCGCCTCGTCGGTCTATCTGAACTTTGGCGCCATCGGGCCCAAGCGCATCCAGGCCGGCAATGAGGGCGATAGTCCCTCGGACCCGGCGGTATTGAGCGACAACCCGGGCACATGGCTGGACTTTACCGACTTGGTCTTCATCGATCCCGTAGGCACCGGATTCAGCCGCTCCCTCGTCGCTGAAGCCGAGGCCAAGAAACTCTTCTACAGCACCACGCCGGACATCCAGTATCTTTCACGCGTGGTCTACGACTGGCTGGTGAAGAACAGCCGGCTTGGTTCGA
Source organism: Terriglobales bacterium (assembly GCA_015654835.1). Lineage (GTDB taxonomy): Bacteria > Acidobacteriota > Terriglobia > Terriglobales > Acidobacteriaceae > Telmatobacter. The sequence continues at coordinate 25,604 of JAATGG010000047.1, read as the reverse complement.
AGAAGTATCTGGTCGGCGAGAGTTATGGCGGATTTCGCGGACCGCGCGTGACGCACTATCTTCAATCCGAACTGGGCGTCGCCTTGAACGGCGTGGTGCTGGTGTCTCCCTATCTCAATCCAAGTGTGGATGAGAACGAAGACCTGTCTCCGCTGCCATGGATGATGACGCTGCCCTCGATTGCGGCGGCCCGCCTGGAGCGCGAGAACAAGCTGACGCCGCAGGCAATGGCGGAGGTGATTGCCTACACACGCGGCGAGTATGCAACGACGCTGTTGAAGGGCCGTTCCGACCCGGAAGCCACGCAGAAAATGATTCAGCATGTGACGGAATTGACCGCCCTCGATCCTTCGTTTGTGAAGTACGCGGGAGGGCGTTTGGAGACAGGCGCTTATCTGCGCGAAGCGCATCGCGAAGAGGGCAAGTTGAGTTCGGTGTACGACTCGAATGTCACTTCGTTCGATCCGTTTCCGTTTGCGCCGGAGCAGCGTGCCAACGATCCGATCCTGGCCAGCATCGTGGCTCCGCTGACCACGGCGATGGTCGATTTTGTTACTCGCACGGTGGGTTGGAAAGTGGATGCCCGCTATAACGCGTTGTCGTACGAAGTAAACCGCATGTGGGACCGCGATAATGATTTGCGCAAAGGCTCGGTGCCCGATTTGCGCGAGGCGGTCGCCGCCGATCCCAAGCTGCGCGTGCTGATCGTGCATGGATGGAACGATCTTTCATGCCCCTTCATGGGATCGGTTCTTACCGTGGATCAAATGCCGGTAATGGGCGATCCGACGCGCGTTGCGGTGCATGAATATCCGGGCGGACATATGTTCTATACGCGGCCGTCAAGCCGGGCGGCACTGCGTAAGGACGTGATGGAGATGTATAACAAGCACTAATTTTTAAGCGCTGATATTTTCAGCGATCCAAATTTAAATGGGCACCCCGTTTCGCAATAACGAAACGGGGTGCCTATTTTGACGATCTGGAAGCGTCCTAGTTCAGCGCTTGTACAGTGCCTTTGCCGAGCAGCTCTTCCACCCGCTCCAGCCAGCCTTTATCCGCAGCCACACTCATCTTCTCCGGCTCCAGAATCACGGCATACTCGCCCTTCTTTTCCAGGTGCAACATCACTTTGCCCGGTCCCGGCGCGGCGTCGGCGTCGATCTTCAACTGGGTAAATATCTCCTCCGTCGCGCGATCCAGATTGATGCGGATGCGCACCCCAGCCGGCAGCTTGACTTGCACACCGTCGAGAGATTGCACCGAACTGACGGATATCTTCGGCGGCTGATCCTCATCGCCCATCAGCATGCCGCGCAGCAGCACCGGCGCTTCCATCTTCAACTGCTCGGAGAGACGGTCATAGTCGCGCGAAAAGCAAATCAGATCGATCTTGCCCGTTGCATCTTCGAGAGATGCCTGCGCGTAGAGCTTCTGGTCCCGCTTGCTCTTTTGCACACGCAGCCCCAGAATCATGCCCGCCACAGCGATTTCGTCCGCAGGGTCCATCTGCTGGCCCCAGCGTCTCTCCGGCGGCTTGCGTTCGAGCGCCTCGCTCACCGGAATCACACCCGGCAAGTTGCGTATCTTCTCGGCGTACTTATCCAGCGGATGCCCGGAGACGAAGAAGCCCAGCACCTCTTTTTCATTGGTCAGCCGCTCGCCTTCTTCCCAGTCGGCCACACGCGGCAAGTCGTCGCCGCTGTGCCCGGCCACAGGCTCTTCATTGAATAATCCGAACAGTCCGCTCTGTCCTTGCGCTGCATCTTTCTGCGCCTTCTGCGCGCGCTCCATCGCCTTATCGACAGCGTTCATCAATGGGCCACGCTTGCCCAGAGAATCCAATGCCCCGGCCTTGATCAGCGACTCGATCACGCGCTTGTTCATCACCCGCAGATCGACCTTCTCGCAGAACTCCCACAAGCTTCTGAAGCGCCCGCCCACTTCTTCGCGCGCCTTGATGATGGATTCAATGGCGTTGCCGCCCACGTTCTTTACCGCAGCCAATCCAAATCGAATCGCCTCGCCATGGGGGGTGAACTGCGCGCCTGAAACCTGCACGTCCGGCGGCTCCACGCTGATGCCCATTTCCTTGCATTCGCTGATGTACTTCACGACGTTCTCCGGCTTCGATGTTTCCGAAGTCAGCAGCGCCGCCATAAACTCCACCGGATAATGCGTCTTCAAATAAGCCGTCTGGTACGACACCAGTCCATAGGCTGCCGAGTGCGACTTGTTAAAGCCGTATCCGGCAAACTTTTCCATCTGGTCGAATACTTCGCCGGCAATTCCCTTGGGATGCCCCAGCGACACAGCGCCGCTCATAAAGCGGTCGCGCTGCTTGGCCATCTCCTCAGGCTTCTTCTTACCCATCGCGCGCCGCAACAGGTCGGCCTCGCCCAGCGAGTAACTCGCCAGCACGTTGGCGATCTGCATCACCTGTTCCTGATAGACGATGACCCCCAGCGTCTCTTTCAGCACTGTTTCCATCTGCGGCAGCATGTACTCCACCTTGCGCCGGCCCCACTTGCGCTCGATGAAGTCGTCGGTCATGCCGCCCTGGATCGGCCCCGGCCGGTAGAGCGCCGTCAAGGCCGTCAAATCCTCAAGCCGGTCGGGCTTGTACCGCCGCAGCATGTCCCTCATACCGCTTGACTCGAACTGAAACACGCCCGAGGTCAGAGCCGCGTGAAACACCTTCTTATAGGTCTCCTCATCGTCCAAGGGGATCTTTTCGATATCCACTTTCTCGCCGCGGTTCTTCTCGATCAGCCGCAGGCAATCGTCGATGACCGTCAACGTCGTCAGGCCCAGAAAGTCCATCTTCAACAGGCCCATCTTGTCGATCGACTTCATGTCGTAGGCGGTCACGATTTCGTCGTTCTTGGTCCGCACTACCGGCACCAGTTCGGTCAATGCGCGCGGCGCAATCACCACCGCCGAGGCGTGAACGCCCGAGCCGCGCACCAACCCCTCCAGCTTCTTTGCCGTATCGATCAGTTCGCGGATCACCTTGTCGTTTTCATACACTTTGGCAAGGTCGGGCACATCTTCAAGCGCCCTGTCGATGGTCATGCCCACGGTGGTCGGAATCAGCTTGGCGATCCGGTCCACATCGCCGTACGGCATGTCCAGAGCGCGGCCGCAGTCCTTGATCGCCGCCTTCGCCGCCATGGTGTTGAAGGTAATGATCTGCGCTACCTGCTCGCGCCCATACTTGCGCGTCACATACTCGATCACTTCGCCGCGCCGATTCTGGCAAAAGTCCACGTCGATATCGGGCATGGACACGCGCTCGGGGTTCAGGAATCGCTCGAACAGCAATACGTTCTGCATGGGATCGATATTCGTGATGCCCATTGAGTAGGCCACCAGCGATCCGGCTCCCGATCCACGGCCCGGCCCTACCGGAACGCCATGGTCTTTCGCATACTTGATGAAGTCCCACACGATCAGAAAGTAGCCCGAATACTTCATCTGGCGGATGATGCCGATCTCGTAATTCAGCCGCGTCTCGTACTCGTGCACGGGCGTCTTCAACTGCCCTTTGCTCTCCAGGTGCCGAATCGCAGTTTCCAGCCGCACTTTGAACCCGTCGCGGCACACCTGCTCAAAGTAGCTGTCGATGGTGTGCCCGTCGGGCACGGCAAACTGCGGCCATGGATTGTCTACCGCGTGCAGTTTGAAATGGCAGCGCTCGGCAATCTCCATGGTCCGCGCCAACACCTCGGGCTTGCCTGGAAACAGGCGGCCCATCTCGTCGGCGCTCTTCACAAAAAACTGGTCCGAGTCGAACTTGAAACGATTCGCATCATGCACCTTCGAGCCCGTCTGCACACACAACATCACGTCGTGCGCGTGCGAGTCCTCACCGCACAGATAGTGCGAGTCGTTGGTTGCGATCAGCGGAATCGCCAATTCCTTTTCCAGCCGGAAAAGATCGTTCTGAATCTTGCGTTCCTGCTCCAGCCCCTGGTCCTGAATTTCGAGATAAAAATTGCCCTTCCCAAAGATGTCCTGATATTGGAGCGCAACCGATTTTGCCTTCTCATAATTGCCCGCGCTCAACTCCTCGCACAACTCGCCGCTCAAACAGCCCGACGAGCCAATTAAGCCCTTCGAGTGCTCGGCCAAAAATCGCTTCGAGATGCGCGGCTTGCGGTAGAAGCCATGCAGAGATGCCTCCGACGTGATGCGGATGAGGTTTCTGTAGCCTTCTTCGTCCTCGGCGAGCACCAGCAGGTGGTTGTAGTCGTCCCCTTGCGCCGGTGCGCGATGATCTTCGTTCTTGCACACGTAGAGTTCGCACCCCAGGATCGGCTTGATGCCTCTTTCCTTGGCGGCATTGAAAAAGTGCACAGCTCCGTAAATGTTTCCGTGGTCGGTCATAGCGACCGATTTTTGTCCCAGCGCCGCTACGCGATCGACGAGCTTCTTGATGTCGCAAGCCCCGTCCAGCAGCGAATACTCCGTATGCAAATGCAAATGTGTAAATTCAGCCATGGCTATTTCTAATTTTAGCCGCGAACTCTTGCCGAAGAAGAAACTTGTATCCTGCACTGAGGAAAACCGGCTCCCCCTGCGATGCCCACCGAAGTCTTCGATCTGTGGAACTACATCTGCGGCTGCAAATTTCGGCAATCTTCAGAAACTGATTGAGAAAACCCGGAAACGCCATGAACCCGTGTTTTTAAAAAAACCTTGACACAGCTACGGCTTAGCCGTAGCTTTTAGCCATGCGGTACGTCTGGGATCCGGTGAAAGATGTCCTGAACCGACGCAAGCATCGCTTATCTCTCGCTGACGGAATTTCCGCTCTCGAAGACCCCGAGCAAGAGAGCTGGATTGACAATCGATTTGATTACGGGGAAGAACGAGTTATTACGTTGGGACTGAATCATAACAAGATCCTTTACGTCGTCTCGACGGAGCAAGTTGAGGATTGCACTCGAATCATTTCAGTAAGAAGAGCGAACAGTGAAGAAATTGAAAGATATGATTTCGGTGGAGCATAAGCCGGGCGATCCGCCCATGCAGACGGATACGGATTGGGAAGCGGTTAACACATTGACCGCTGAAGAGATTCGTGCGGATGCTCTCGCCGACGCCGATGCGCAGCCCATCCCGCGTGGCTCCAGCGAAGAACTCGCCAAACTTGGTCTAACTCGCATCGTGAATGTGAAAAAGCTCCGCGAGCGTCTTGGCATGACCCAGGAAGCATTTGCGGCCGCCTACCGGATCCCCGTCGGCACCTTGCGCGATTGGGAACAGCGTCGCAAACTTCCAGACGCACCAGCCCGAGCCTATCTGACAGTGATCGCTCGCAACCCGAAAGCAGTGGCAGGCTTGTTGGAGCAGGCCGCATAACAAATTTTCGTCAGCTTTCTCGATTTCAGGATACGTCCTCTCAACTTCGCACAGGCTCTTGCTTCTCAATCAGTCTGCCTGCGGCGTTCCAAGCGCATCTTCTCCCCAAACACGGAGATGGGCTGGGACGCGTTTGCGCCCCAGCCCATCTCCTTTCCCGAGAAGCCCTCCCCTGAGGAGCCCCTGAGAAGCCTGTGCAAGCGGACTAAATTCCGCCGGCAACCGCCTCTTCCACCGGCTGACCGGCTGCTGCCAATGCGGCGCGAACGCCGTTGCCATACTCCGGATCGGCCTTGTCGAAATGGGCCAACTGCCGCTCGATAATGAACTGCGGAACGCCGCTCATGGCCGCTGCGATGTTCGAGAACAAGCGCTGCTTCTGTTCCACCGTGAACAACCGGAACAGGTTACCCGGCTGCGTGTAGTCGTCGTTGCCTTCGCGGTGGTTATAGTGGTCCGCGTCGCCCGAAATGCGGAGTGGCGGCTCCTGCACGGACTTGTCCTGCACCGGCCCATCGAAGCTGTTGGGCTCATAGTAGGCATCCGGATTCTTCGTGTTGTTGTCGAAGAAGCGCATTGCGCCGTCCTTGTGGTAGTGGTGCACTGGGCACTTGGGGGCATTCACCGGCAGCGCCTCATAGTGCGTTCCGAGCCTGTGCCGATGCGCGTCCGCGTAAGAGAAGATGCGTGCCTGCAACATCTTGTCCGGCGAGAATCCGATGCCCGGCACAATGTTCGAAGGGCTGAACGCCGCCTGCTCGATCTCGGCGAAGTAGTTTTCGGCATTGCGGTTAAGTTCCACCACCCCCACCGGAATCAGAGGATAATCCCCATGCGGCCAAACTTTGGTCAGGTCGAATGGGTTATACGATGTCTTCTCCGCTTCCAACTCCGGCATGATCTGCACGAACACGTTCCAGCGCGGAAAATCACCCCGCTCGATCGAGCCGTAAAGGTCTTCCTGATAGCTTTCGCGAGTCTGGCCGATCACCTGGGCCGCTTCGGCATTGGTCAGAAACTTATGTCCCTGCTGTGTCTTGAAGTGAAACTTCACCCAGTAGCGCTCACCTGCATCATTCCAAAAGCTATACGTGTGGGAACCATAACCATTCATAAAGCGGGGGCTCAGCGGCAGGCCACGGTCGCTCATCAGCGTGGTTACCTGGTGCAGGCTCTCCGGCGAAAGCGACCAGAAGTCCCACATCGCCGTATTCGAACGAAGATTGGTCTTGGGATGGCGCTTCTGGGTGTGAATGAAGTCAGGAAACTTCAGGGCGTCCCGCACGAAAAAAACAGGGGTGTTGTTGCCAACCAGGTCCCAATTCCCTTCCTCGGTGTAATACTTCATCGAGAATCCGCGCACGTCGCGTTCCGCGTCCGCTGCCCCCGCTTCCCCGGCCACGGTGGAGAAACGAAACAGGCATTGAGTCTGCTTGCCGACTTCAGAAAATACCTTGGCGCGGGTGTACTTGGTAATGTCGTTGGTGATGGTCAGCGTGCCAAAAGCACCCCAGCCTTTGGCGTGGACCACCCGCTCGGGGATTCGCTCGCGGTTCTGGTGAGCCAGTTTTTCGAGAAGTTGATAATCCTGCAACAGGACTGGGCCACGCGGACCCGCAGTGAGAGAATTTTGATTGTCGGCAACAGGTGCTCCGGCGGTCGTAGTCAGGCGATCAGTCATCCGTGCAGCTCCTTTTCATGCGGGATCGGCAACGATTTCTACTTCTGCTCGTCACACTCTGTCCCGGTACTTCCTCAAGGTAGGCTCGCGTCATCGATAAATCCAATCAATTGTTTCTACCGTGATGATCGCTATAGACTATTGATAATTGAGGTGGAACCGAGGCAATGAATCTACAAGAGCTTCGCTATTTGGTTGCAGTCGCCGAGCATCGCCATTTTGGACGGGCCGCCGAAACCTGCAACGTCAGTCAGCCTACCTTGAGCAGTCAGATTCGCAAGTTGGAAGAAGAATTGGGCGTAACTCTTTTAGAACGCACCAATAAGCGGGTCAATTTGACGCCGGTCGGCGGGCAGATTCTGCTCCATGCGCAGCGCGCATTGGCGGAGGCCGGTGAAATGGAAGCAGTAGCCCGCGCCGCCCGTGATCCCCTGCTTGGGCCGCTGCGGCTGGGCGTGATTCCGACCCTGGCTCCCTACCTGATGCCTCTGATTCTCAAGCCCTTGCGGCAGTCCTATCCCGGTCTCACCATCGAACTTTGGGAAGACCAGACCCGTCCTCTGATCGAGGGATTGCGGGCTCATCGACTGGACGCAGTCCTTGTTGCCACCACCGCCGAGGTGCCGGAGATTACCGAACTGGCCATCTTCGATGAGCCTCTGCTAGCCGCGCTGCCGCTCGATCATCGCTTCTGTGGGGACGAAACGGTCAGTGAGGAAGCGCTTGCCGAGGAGTTGCTTGTGCTCGCCGACGGCCACTGCCTTGCCAACCAGGCTTTGACCGCTTGCGGAACCCGAGGAGGTCCTGCGCGTACCGGTCTGCAAGGCTCCATGCAAGCTGCAACGCTTGAAACCCTGGTCAACCTGGTCGCCGCCGGCTATGGCGCAACTCTCATTCCGGCCCTGGCCGCAGGCTCGCTGGGGCTGCGAGGGATCGTGCTCTTGCCACTCTCTGGAGGAACCTTCCGGACCATCCGGCTGGCCAGCCGTCCGGGCTTTCCCCGGCCGCAGGCGCTTCGGGCGCTTGAAAAGGTCATCCGCAAAGCGGTCGGTCCCGTTCTGGGCGAACACGGGCCCTTGCTTCATGGGGCGGCTGTGCAAAAAGCCGGCGAAACTCGGTAAAGACCCGCTATTGGACGCAACATCCCCGAGTTTTTTGCGGAAGGCGAATTCCGGCCTCCCTTATCCACAAGAACCGGCCATTCGCCCGTTGACCCTGCTCCCCCGGCTCCTTAGAGTCTGTAATCGGATGGCAATATTTTCGGCGGCTGCAATCGGGCTGCTCAGTCGCCATTCAGGCAGAAACATAGCCGTGCATCGCCCATTCAACCCGGAGTGAACATGCTGAAACTGAAAAAAATCCATATCCTCGGCTTTAAAAGCTTTTGCGACCGAACGGAACTGACCGTGTCCGGTACAGGGATTGCCGTGGTGGTGGGTCCGAACGGCTGTGGCAAGTCCAACATTCTGGACGGCGTGAGCTGGGTACTGGGCGAGCAGAGCGCCAAAACCTTGCGTGGCACGCACATGCAAGACGTCATCTTTGCCGGAACCCGCGACCGCAAGCCGCTGGGCATGGCCGAGGTAACGCTGACCATGGTCGATCCCGAGGCCTACGAGGGACCCGTGCCCGTGGAGCCGGAGGTGGTGGTCGAGAACGACAATCCCGCCGCCGATTGGGATGAGGACGAGATTCGCCGGCAGCGCGCCGCCGAGTCAGAAGAAATTGCCGCCTCAGAGCAGCCCGGCCAGGTGATCGACGAGGATGCGCCGGAGAACACGATGCAGCCACAGGCCACCGCGGCGGAAGAAGGACCGCAGGCGGTGGTGCTCAAGATCCGCCGCCGCAAGTTTCACCGCACCCCGCAGAAGGGCGAAATCGTCATTACCCGCCGCCTGTTCCGGACCGGCGAAAGCGAATACCTGCTGAACGGCAAACTATGCCGTTTGCGCGACATCCAAGATATCTTCATGGGCACCGGCCTGGGGCCGGAGAGCTACGCCATCATCGGGCAGGAACGCATCGGGCAACTGCTCAGCTCCAAGCCGCACGACCGCCGGGCCATTATCGAAGAAGCCGCGGGCATTACCCGTTTCAAGACCAAGAAACGCCTCGCCGAACTGCGGCTCGAAAGCGCTAAGCAGAATCTGGCGCGCGTCGATGACATCTTCGAAGAAGTCACGCGCCAGATGAACAGCCTGAAGCGTCAGGCCGCCAAAGCGGAGCGGTTTGCCGCCGTGCGCGACGAGTTGCGCGGACGCCTTCGTGTCGTGCTGGCCAGCCGCATGGGCCACATGGACGCCGATCAAGCCCGGCTGGACAAGGAAATCGCCGTCCTGACCGAGCAAATCGACGGGTCCGCTGCGGAGATTGAGCAGCTTGAGGCCAGCCAGCATAGCCTCACTGAGCGCGGCTATGAACTCGACCGGCAGGGGCAGGAGGCGCAGAGCCAGGCCAACAGTTCGGCCCTCGAACTGGAGCGGGCAGCGGCGCGGGAACGCAGCAACGCCGAGCGCGTCAATGAGCTGGATGCACGGCTGACCGCGACGGCGGCCGAACTGGAACAGACCCGGACCCAGTTGGCCGGTATCGCCGAGGAAAGGACTCAGCAGCGCAGCTTTCTGGAGTCCGCCGCCGGCGAAGCAAAGACTTTCCGCCAGCAGGTGGAAGCCCGCCAGCAAGCGGCCCGCACCGCCACCGAAGAGGTATTTGCCTCGGAGCGGCAGTTGGAAGCCAGCCGCCGTCAGGCTATGCAACTGCTGACCCTGGCCGGCAATGCGCGCAACAGCATGGCCCAAAGTGAGGAAAGTCTGGCCGCCCTGGAGCGCGAGGCACAGCGGCTTGAGGCCGAGATGGGCCAGTCCCGCAACGAGCTTGAGAATCTGGGCGTGCAAAGCGGCCAGGCCAAGCTGCGTTTCGAGTCCGCCACCGACGCCCTCAAACGGCTGGAAGAGGAGATTGCCGGCGTTCGCGAGTCGTTGCACGCGCGCCGCAGCGAAGAGAATGCCCTGCGCACCCGCGCCAACCAACTGCGCAGCGAGCAGGCCTCCGTGGCCGGGCGGCGCAACTCGCTTGAAGCCCTGATCCGCAATCACAGCTACTCCACCGACACGGTGCGGCGGCTGCTCAAGCCCGGCGCCATGGGCGAGGGACAAGCTCCGGTAGGCACTCTAGCCGACTTTCTTGAGGTCAGCGGCGAGCACGAAGGCGTGGTTGATGAGTTTCTGCGTGAAGAACTGAACTATGTGGTCGTGAAAAGCTGGGGGGCGGCGGAACAAGGCGTCAAGCTTCTCAAGTCCGGCGTCGATGGCCGCGCCACGTTCCTGATCCATCCCGAGAACGCTGCACAGGACAACTCGGCAGACGAAGGTGCGGGTTCCATCAGTGGACCGGGCCTGACACCGCTGAAAGATTGCATCAAGGTGCTGAACGGCTTTGGACACTCCCTGGAGTCGATCTTGCCCAAGCTCAAGCACGGGTATCTCGTGGAGGACTCCGGCACAGCGCAACGATTGGCGGCCCAACACGCTTACGCCTACTTCCTCACGCTGGAAGGCGAATGTTTTCATAGCGCCACGGTGACAGGCGGCAAGCCGGCCAGCGAAGGTCCCCTGGCCCTCAAGCGCGAACTCCGCGAAACCGAGAAGCGGCTGGCGGGGCTTGAGGCCAACCTAGCGCAGGCGGAGACGGAAGCAACACGGCTGGCTCGCACCATTGAAGAACTGGCCTCGCAACTGGAAGTCCGCAGCGAAGAGCGCCGCCAGGCCGAGCGCGACACCGCCAACCAGGGCGCGGCCCTGAAACAGATGGAGGCCGAGGCACAGCGCATCGAGCGCCGTCTGCAAGATTGGACGCTGCAGGCTGCTCGCAACAAGGACGCGCGCGAGGCCAAGCACGGTTCCATCGAGCAGAGGCGCGAAGAGATGCAGCGGCTTGAGGCCGAGCACGCGCGGGCCGAAGCAGGGCTTGAGGCATTGCAGGGCCAGCTTGCCGAGTTGCGCCAGAAGCGCGAAGGATTTCAGCAGGAAGCGGCCCAGGTCACCGCCGAGTTGGCCGGCCTTGAAGAGCGGCGGCGCGGTGCCGAGGCGGCCTTCCAGCGCATCGAGCGGCTCCACGCCGACTTGGAGCGCCGGGTGCAAGCCATCGAGCAGCAGCGGGCCTCCGCCACAGCGGAGCGCGAACAGCGCATCCGCGAGAGCAGCGAGTTGGCCGAACGGCAAAAGGAGCTGACCGCCACGCGTGCCGAGGCACTTGCCCTGGCGCAGACGCTCGTCGCCCAGGCTCACACCCTTCGCCAGCAGTTGGCGGGCATGGAGACGCAATTGAAGACCGGGCGCGCGACCCTGGATCAACTGCGCGAGAACCGTGCCAGCCGTGCCAGCGAGGTTGCCAAGCTGCGCTCCGACTTGGAGCATCTTGAGGCAAGTTGCCTGGCCGAGGTCAACATCGAGGCGGCTGTCCTGCGCGCCGATACCGAGATTGTGCATCTGGCCGACGACGCCCTGGTCGCCGAAGAAGAAACCTGCCGCACACTGCGTCAGCGTATGGAGCAGATGGGCCCGGTCAACATGATGGCGCTCGACGAGTACAAGGAGACTGCCGAGCGGCACGGATTCCTCGAAGCCCAACGCAAAGACCTGATGGAGTCGATCGAAAATACGCAGGAAACGATCAAGGAAATCGATCAGATTTCGCGAACCAAATTCGACGAAGCCTTTGCACAGATCAACGAAAACTTCGGACAGGTGTTTACGCGGCTCTTTCATGGCGGCCAGGCCTTCCTCCGCCTCACCGATGCGGAGAATCAGGCCGAGAGCGGTTTGGAGATTGTGGCCTCGCCTCCAGGCAAGAAGCTGCAAAACGTTCTGCTGCTTTCCGGCGGTGAAAAGGCCCTGACGGCGTTGGCTTTGCTGGTCGGCATCTTCCAGTTCCAGCCAAGCCCGTTCTGCGTACTCGACGAAGTGGATGCGGCGCTCGACGAAACCAACACGGGCCGGCTTGCGGACCTGCTGCATTCGTTGAGCAAGGGCACGCAATTCCTGATCGTGACTCACTCCAAGCGCATGATGCACTCGGCCGACATGATCTACGGCGTCACCATGCAGGAGCCGGGCGTGTCCAAGGTAGTCAGCGTCCGTTTGGGAGCCGGTGCCACCGAGCAACAGCGCGCGACGGCCTAGTTCACGGTTCCAGCAGCGTCGAGAAGAATCGGCAAACGCCAGCAGGGCAGTTTCTCGCTGAAGAAACTGCCCTGCTGATGTTTGCGCTCACATCGCCGGATTTCATCGGGATTGGAGCGTGGCGGCTGTTCAAAATGGGCCGGCGCAAAGCCGCCTGACGTTTGCGGACATAAAAAATCGCCCCCAAAGGAAATCTTCGCTTTGGAGGCGCTTGCGTTGACACAAGATAGAGACGGGAACCAGTAGCCGGCACTGGAGGTCGGTAGCACGCAGCTACTGGTGTTCCCTGCACAAAACGAAGCTAGCTGCGGCTTCCCCTTTCCACGGCTGCCTCGTGTCGCCCGGCTCTAAGAGGACCTTCTTACGTGTCCTCCGAACCATGTTGACAACTGGAGTTTCTCCCATGCGGAGAATCCATTCCGTGACGGTCGTCACACCGCTGCATCGCGCCCATTCAGGGATAGATTTCGGGCGATTTTTTGATTCTCTCTTGCTTTGCAGCGGGTCCAGGGGAATTGACAAAGCGCGGCCGGCACTGGAGAATCGGAGATTCAGTTTCTCCCTAAGAAGGCACTCCTTTGACAGATCTTTTGAAAACGAATCTTGGCGATATTCCCTTGCTTGGCCGCGGCAAAGTCCGCGATTTGTATGCAGTAGGAGATGCACTGCTGTTGGTGGCCACCGACCGCATCTCGGCATTCGACCATGTGCTGGGCACCGGCATCCCGGGTAAGGGCAAGATTCTGACGCAGATTTCTCTGTTCTGGTTCGACCTGATATCGGATCTCGTGCCAAACCATCTGATCGCCACCGATGTCCGTGACTTCCCCGCCGTGTTGCAGCCCTACAGCGACCAGTTGGAAGGCCGGTCCATGCTCGTGAAACGGGCCGCGATGTTCCCGGTGGAGTGTGTAGCGCGCGGATATCTCGCCGGATCGGGCTGGAAGGAATACCAAGCTGTCGGAACCGTGTGCGGCATCCAGTTGCCCGCAGGCCTCAAAGACGGTTCGCGGTTACCGGAACCGATTTTCACGCCCGCTACCAAGAGCCAGGACGGCGCCCACGACGAAAATATTTCGTTTGCCGCAACCGAAAAAGTATTGGGAGCCGCCGATGCGGCGGAGTTGCGCCGTTTAACCCTGGCCATTTACGCGAAAGCAACCGCGCACGCCGAAAGCCGCGGACTGATTCTCGCCGACACCAAGTTTGAATTCGGCAGAACGACAGAAGGTATTATCCTTGCCGACGAGGTGTTGACACCGGACTCTTCTCGCTTTTGGGATGCGGACGGATGGAATCCCGGCGGTCCCCAGCCGTCGTTTGACAAGCAGTTTGTACGCGATTACCTTGAGTCAATTCATTGGAACAAGCAGGCACCCGCGCCCAGTCTTCCCGAAGATGTGGCCGAGCGCACGCAAGCCAAATATCTTGAGGCATTCCGCCGTTTGACCGGGCGGCATCTCAGTTTGTAGCGCAGTTGTCCAATCCGGATGCGGCGATGGCCGAGGTCCTCTTTTTCTCTCGGTACGGAGTTCGGGCTACGGCCATTTCAGCGCATCTCAACTGGAGAACAGCCGCACTACTTCGAGGTGAAGCAACGCATGGCGCTGGTGGATTGGATCATTGTTGTCGTCCTGGTAGTCGCCGTGCTCGGCGGGCTATCGCAAGGATTTTTCCGTTCGGTTTGCGCGCTGGGTGGACTGCTGCTCGGTTTGTCGATTGCAGCCTGGAACTATGGGCATCTCGGATCGGTGTTGATGCACCTTGTGCGAATTCGGCCGGTAGCCGATGCCATTGCATTTCTGCTGATCGCACTGCTGGTGATGGCGATCGTCGGCATGATCGGTTCGCTGCTGGCAAGAGCCTTCAGTTTGCTGGGATTAGGCTGGCTCGATGGATTGGCTGGAGCGGCGTTCGGCTTTTTGCAGGGACTCCTGCTGGTGACGGTCGGTATTCTGGTGATCGTGGCCTTCTTTCCGCAGGCTCACTGGCTGGCCGAGGCCAAGCTGCCCCGCATGTTTTTTGGTGCGTGTCATTTGAGTACGCACATGAGCCCTGCGGAATTGGCAGCACGCGTTCGTCACGGCCTCACGGCCATGGAAGAAGAGTCGCCGTACTGGATGCATCCCGGTCACGGTTGATTACGTTTGGTACACGCACGGCAGCAGAGAATATGGCAAGCTAATAAAGTAAGAGGTGGATGTGAAACGAGAGCTGGACAGCCTGGTGACTCAAATGCACTCGAGCGGTATCCGTTACGAGGATGCCGTGCGGGAGTTCAAAAAACAATTTTTGCGTGAAGTGTTGGTGGCACACCGGGGAAACCAGTGTAAGGCAGCCGAAGAATTAGGGATGCACCGCAACACGCTCAGCCGGGCCATGGCGGAACTCGGACTCGATCTGGCAGAAGTACGTGCCGGACTCAAGCGTCCGCCCCGTAGCGAACGTCCTGTGTATAGCGCAATGCGCCAGAACTTTCGATAAGGCTGACGGTTCCTGAAAGCATGCAGACAATACAGACCCACGAAGCGCGTGTCGCGATCGAGCCCGGCTTTGCCTGGGACGGTCAGGATGCCTACCTCTTCGATATCGACGGCACTCTGTTGCGTACGCGTGACCGCATTCATGTGGACTCGTTTGCCAGCAGCGTCCAGCGGGTGACGGGATTCGAGATCACGCTCTCCGGCATTCTGCTGCACGGCAGCACCGACACGGCGATTCTGCGCGAAGCCTGCAAGCAGGCCGGAATCCCTGCCGAAGTGCTCGAAGCGCATGTCGAAGCAGTTCTTGAGGCCATGTGCAGCACGGTCGAGAAGCGCCGCCACGAGTTCGATCTGGTGCGTATGCCGGGCGTCGAAGAGATGCTCAGACATCTGGCAAAACGCGGCGCCCTGCTCGGCGTCGGCACCGGCAACCTGGAGATGATCGGCTGGACCAAGGTTGAAGAGGCCGGGCTGCGCGAGTGGTTTCGTTTCGGCGGCTTCAGCGACCATTTCCCCGTTCGTTCCGAATTGATCGGTCATGCCGCCGGCAAGGCGCGTGAACTGGCAGGCAGCGGAGCCAGCATCTGCGTAGTTGGTGACACGCCGCGGGATATCGAAGCCGCGCGGGCCAATTCTCTTCCGGTCATCGCCGTCGCCACCGGAAACTATAGCTTCGGCGAGTTGCTCAAATTCAAGCCGGAAGTCTGTACCTCGTCGCTCGCCGATTTGCTTGCGCACACACAGGCTGTCCAGTGACCTTGCTACGCACATCCGGAATCGCTGGAATGCTGCTGGCGATAGCTGCGGGTACCACGCAAGCGCAGCAGCCGGCTTCTCCGCCACTGCCCGCGCAGCCGCCTTCGTCTCCTGTACAAAGCGCGCCGGTTGCTGCCGCTTCAGCGTCATCGGCAGTGCCCGGCACTGCTCCGGCGAACGACGCCAAACAGGCCAAGCCGCCCAGCAGCCGCGACCGGCAGCGGGCCGTCAAGCTCTATCTGGCGGCAAGCAAATTATTCGACAAGGCTCAGTTCGAAGAGGCGCTGAAAAGGTACCGGCAGGCGTCCTCACTCGACCCCAGCAATTCCGACTATTCTCTGGCTGTTCAGGTCGCTCTCAGCCACACCGTCACGGCGCTGATTCAGACGGCAGCGAAAGACCGCACCCGCGGCGACGATGCAAGCGCTCGGGCTGCCCTGGCGCACGCGCTCCAACTCGATCCGAAGAACCCGCAGGTGGCCGAGCACCTCTATGAACTGGGCGACGACTCGGTCCGTAACCTGACCAAGCCGCTCTATGAACAATCCACAAACAATGTGGCCGCGGCCGAAGAACTCGTGCACACCACGGGCGCACATACCTTTCATCTGCGCATCGGCCAGCGCCAGATGATTCAGCAGGTTTTCAAGGCCTACGGTCTCGAAGTGACCTTGGATGACAGCGTGCGGTCCGCCCCGGTGCGACTCGACGTGGACGATGCCAGCTTCGAGCAGGCTATGCGCATCTTGTCCCTGCTGACGAACACCTTCTATGTACCCCTGGACGAGCATCGTGTAGTCGTGGCGCTCGATAACCGCGACAACCGTCAGCGCTTCACGCGTCAGCAATTGGAAACCGTCTATTTACCGGGCCTCAGTTCGACTGAACTGAATGAAGTGAGCAACCTCGCGAGGAACGTGTTCGAGGCTCAGCAAGCGGTGGCCGATCAGTCCGCAGGAACGCTAACTATCCGGGCATCCGAACAGACAATCAATGCTTTCGATGCCACCATGCGCGACCTGCTCGACGGACGCAACCAGGTGCTGCTCGATGTGCGCATGGTCCAGCTTTCAAAAACCAGTGGGCGCACTACCGGAGCCCAGTTGCCGCAGCAGGTGACCGCCTTCAATGCCTTTGCCGAAGAGCAGTCCATCCTGAATGCGAATCAAAGCCTGGTGCAGCAGATCATCTCATCGGGGCTGGCCTCTCCGGGCGATACGCTGGCGATTCTCGGCATCCTCCTGGCATCCGGGCAGGTCAGCAGTTCCGTGTTCTCGAACGGCGTCGCCCTGTTTGGCAATGGCCTTACCCTCTCCGGCTTGTCACCGGGGCCGGCCACCGTCAACATCAACTTGAACTCGTCGGATACGCGCGAGCTCGACCGGATGCAGTTGCGCCTGGGCGAAGATGAGACGGGCACTCTGCGCTCGGGCACGCGCTATCCGATCATCACGTCGTCTTATTCGAGCGTGGGGGCGAGTGGCGTCAATATTCCGGGGCTGAGCGGAGCCGGAAACTCGGGCGGCCTTTCTTCCCTGCTCTCTTCCGCCAACAGCGCACAATCGACCATCCCGCAAATTCAATATGAAGATTTAGGCCTGACCCTGAAGGCTACCCCCAAGGTTCTGCGAAGCGGCGACGTGGCCCTCACGCTTGACCTCAAGATCGACGCGCTGGCTGGATCGACCATCAATAGCGTGCCCGTGTTGAACAACCGTGCCTATTCCGGGGTGGTAACGGTCAAAGAAGGGGCGGCCGTGGTGGTGGCAAGCGAACTCGACAAGGCGGAGAGCCGCGCGATCAGCGGCGTGCCCGGCTTTAGCGAGATTCCCGGCCTGAATAACGTGACCGATGTCGACACGCAAAAGAGCTATGCCTCGCTGCTCATCATCATCACGCCCCATGTCGTTCGCGGAAGCCGCACCGCCGGCCATTCGCCCATGATGCGTGTGGAGCGGAATACACAGGCTCACTAGAGCGTAAAAATTCCAACTCCGAACGCAAAAAATCCCCGCCATCCTCAGCAGCGCCGTGAAAGCAGTGCGTTCGATAGCGGGGATTCTTTGCTGAGCCTCAGAGCCCAAGACTGGAGCGTGTTATTGTGCCACGCCGTCCAGTTTCGCCTGGAAGGCCACGATCTGCTTCAGCGTTTCGTACGGCACGCCGCCCAACGGAATCTGGCGGCCATTGACCATCAGCGTCGGGGTCTGGGTAATGTTCAGGTCTTGTGCCAGTTTCACTGACGCGTCGACTGAAGCTGCGGTCGCCGGGGTCTTTGCACAGGCTCCGATCTTCACCGGATCGAGACCGGCCTTGGTCACGGCACTGTTCAGCGTGAGGGTTGCGCCGTCCGCGGTTGCCAGTCCATCCTGACCTTCAAACGCTGCCGAAGCGAACTGGAAGAACGCAGTGCTGCCGCCCAGCTTGGCTACGCAGACGCCGTAGCTTGCCGCAATCACAGCCGACGGGTGGATGCGGGCCAGCGGATAGTTCTGAAACACGATGTGGGCCTTCGGAAAATCAACGGCCAGCTTGTCCATATTGACCTGTGCATCTTTGCAATGGGGACATTGAAAGTCGGCAAACTCGACCAGTTCCAAATCCTTGGCGGCAGCTCCGCGATAAGGGCCGTCGGCGCGCTGCTGCAACTGTTCCCGGAAGTCGGTGTAGGGATGCTCGCCGAAAGGAACGATCTCTTCGCCGGCGATGATGTGCTTGCCGTCAGGAAGCGCAAAGAACTGCAGCGCCTGGGGCTTCTGCTTGCCGCTCTTGTCGCCCACCAGAACAACGACGCGAGAGATGCCCTCGACCGGAGTCTTGAGCACAGCCTGAATCTGCCAGACACGGCTGTCGTCGTAGCCCCAGCTTGTCTGCAAGAAGCCATTGATGGTCTCTTTCGTCGGAGCCGCGGCGGTAAAATTTGCCGGGTCCGGCTTGGGAAACACAGGCGCTGCCGCAGGAGCAGGCGCGGATGGATCTTGTGCTGGCGCCGGCGGCACCTGCTGCTGGGCAGAGGCCTCAAATACAGGAAGAGATAAAACAACCAGCGCAGCAAGGCTGGCACAACGCGCGGACAGACGGATCAAGCTGATTTCTCCTTAAAAGGCGGGATGCTCCCGCACTTAGCTTATACCTGAACCTTGACGGCGATGGGAAATCTGCGGCCCATGCCAAACGACTTGGAGGTCACTTTCAAAACGGGAGCGGCCTGTTGGCGCTTGTACTCGGAACGCTCGACCAGATGCACGACTTGTTGGACGAGCTCAAGCGGAAATCCATAGGTTTGGGCGATGTGCTCGGGAGTCTCGTAGCGCTCCACATACGCCTCAAGAATCGGGTCGAGAACGTCGTACGGAGGCAGCGAATCGGTGTCCATCTGGCCGGGGCGCAGTTCGGCCGAAGGCGGTTTCTCAAGGATCGCTTGAGGAATCACCTCGTGGTCCCGATTGAGCCAGCGGCACACGGCATAAACGCGCGTTTTGACCAGGTCGCCAATGACGGCGAGAGCCCCCACCATGTCGCCGTAGAGAGTGCAGTACCCAACCGCCATCTCCGACTTGTTGCCGGTGGTGAGAACCAGCGCCGAGAACTTATTCGACAAGGCCATCAGCAGATTGCCGCGAATGCGCGACTGGATATTCTCTTCCGTAAGGTCGGGACTGGTGCCTGCAAAAAGTGGTTCCAGCGCCTGCGCATATTCCTGAAACAAGCCTGAAATACCGATGGTCTCGAAGCGAATGCCGAGGTTCTCCGCCAGATGCCGGCTATCGTCGATGGAACCTGCCGAAGAGTAAGGGCTGGGCATTCCGATGGCCAACACGTTCTCCGCACCCAGCGCGTCTTTGGCGACGGCGGCCACCAGAGCGGAGTCGATGCCGCCGCTCAAGCCGATAAGAACCTTGCGGAACCCGCACTTGCGCACGTAGTCGCGCGTACCCAGCACCAGCGCGTTATAGGCCGCAGCGGTGTCGTCTTCTTCCGGAGCGTCGATCGGGGGCGCATCGAAGGGATCGAGAATGACCAGATCTTCAGCGAAAGAAGCCGCCTGGGCGATGAGTTCTCCGCGTCCGTTGAGCGCCAGCGAAGAGCCGTCGAAGATCAGGCTGTCGTTGCCGCCGACCTGGTTGCACAGCAGCACTGGAATGCCGTCGCGGCGGGCCATCGCAGCCAGCATCCGCCGGCGGACTTCCCGCTTGGTGTGCCAAAAGGGCGAAGAGGACAGGTTGATATGGATCGCAGGCCGCTGGCGCATCAACTCTTCCACCGGATCGACGGAGTAGAGGCGGCGCGGCCAGAAGGCCTTGTCGTTCCATGCGTCCTCACAGATGGTAACGGCCAGCCGCACGCCGTCCAACTCCACCACCTGCTGCGATTTGGCCGGAACAAAATAACGCTGCTCGTCGAAGACGTCGTAGAACGGCAGCAGACGCTTATGCTGCTCCAGCAGCAAATGGCCCTTATCCAGCAGAACGGCGGCGTTTACGGCGGGTTTGCCGCCTTCGCTTTCCGCCGGCAACGCCACTCCCACCAAAACAGCGGTGGGCAATTCGCGGGTGGCCGCGGCCAGTTCCTCGACGGCAGTGCGGCAACGCGCCCGAAAGCTCGGCTTCTCAATGAAGTCGGCGGGCGGATAACCGCAAATCGCCAGTTCAGAGAACACCGTCAGCCGTGCACCCTGAGCCGCGGCGCGACGGCTGGCGGCAACAATTTTTTCGAGATTCCCAGTGAAATCCCCGACAGTCGGATCGATCTGGGCCAGTGCGATCTTCACCACTCTAGTTTAATCGCAAGACGTCCCGATCTTGCCGGTTGCGGCCCTCGCAGAAACAGCTTTGCAAGAATCGCGACCGGGCAACAGCCCGGCCGCGTCACATCATCGGATGCGCCGATTCACTCACATGCGGAACCAGTTCCATATACATTTCGCGGGGCAGGTTCGTCTGCCAGTGGCCCGTCGCCTTGGCATAGATCACCACGGCAAAAAAGATGACGGCCAAACTTCCGGCTACGGCCAGGGGACCGACGGTCCGCCGTGCCCAGCGCTCCGCGAGCGTGCCCGTTTTCTTCGGCGGCAGCGAGAACTGCAGCGCGCCTTCAGCCGAGCAGGAAGAGATGCAGGCCATGCATCCGGTACACTCCGCCGAACGCACCTGAATCAGGCGATCCACCGGCAGCCCGGCCGGGCACTCATGAGCGCATTTGCCGCACTCTATGCAGGCGCTCGCATCGCGGCGAATCTTGAGCGGACTCAGCAGAGAAGAGAGCCCCAGGATCGCACCGTACGGGCAAAGATAGCGGCACCAGAAGTTCTGGACCAGCATGGAGAGCAGAGCCAGCGCCGCTAGAACCACAATGCCCGTCACTCCGATGCCACGGAAGAAGTTCAACATCTTGACGTCGGCCATCAACCCGTAGGGACTTTGCATGAAGCCTTCGAGCGTTTCCGCCGACATGGCGCCGATGACAAAGACAAAAAAGGCGAGCAGCAAATATTTGAGCCCGCGCAGCGGAAGATCTGCCCACTTCGGCAGTTGAAAGTTGCGCCCGAAGAGCTTGCGCCCCAGCTTCCAAAGATTTTCAGAGAGTGTGCCGACCGGGCAGAGCCAGGAGCAAAAGGCTTTCTTCAGGAACACGCTCATGGCGAGAAAGGCTAAGAACAAAAACATCGCCGCCGGATGAACCAGCGGTACGTGGCCGGAGGTCAGCAGATATTTGAAGTTCATCAGCCCGGCAATCGGCAGCCAGCCGTCGACCCCGCCTGGACGGCTAACATAGAAGCCGCTTCCACCGCGCTCGAAGTAGCGCACCCAGAAATAAAACTGGATGGCAAGCCAGCCGTTGAGGGCGATAAACAGCCATTGGACCACATGCCTGATCTGCTGCGAACGATCTTTCATCGTGCGGCGGATGAGCTTTTTCTTCTCGTGCTGCTGGCCTTCGGGTGAAACAACAGGGAATGGCTGGGGAATCATCGACTGCCTACCTTCTTCCCCGAAGGTAGTGGACCCGCGCTCCATAAGCAGTGACTTTAATCACGTACGCCCTTTTTAGAGCCCACTGCCTCAACCCGCCGCCGGGCCTATTGCTTCGGAGCCGCCGCGGGCGAAGACGGCGGTGGCGCGGAGTTCGCCGACGAATGTCGCGACGATAAAAAGCCCTAAGCGCGCCACTCTCGACATATGTCCTCCTAATGCATCGGCTGCCAGCGTCAGCAGCGGCATCATCAGGATACAAGCCAGAATGCGCGGCGCGGCAAGAAATCGATATGGGCTTACGCCCGATACCTCGACGGCATCGATTTGCTCGGACACCTTCATCGAAGCCAACTCCGCACCAATGCCCGCGCCCACTCTGCCGCTGACAACCAGGCTCGTGATAATGGGGCCCATCTCCCGCACGACGGTGTAGACGATCGCGGAAGGCAGCAGAGACTTGGCGCCGAATCGAGCTAAGCTCGACCGGGTTTGCATGGCCAGCACCGCACCGATGGCAGAGCCCGCCAGCGCGACCAGAGGTAGAGATTTCGAACCGACCTCGTCGAGTTGACGAAACCAGATCCTTCCCATTCAAACGGAGGCGTACATGCGGCCTTGGCGGCGTTCCACGCGAAGAGACCCAGGTTGCCGAACCACTCGAAAACGCTGTTGATGAACCCGGCTATGGCCGACACCACGGGAATGCTTCTCTCCCCGAAGTGGAGCGTCAACGCCCGCCGTGCTGAGTTCTTGGTCGCTCACTTGCCCGCATCCGAGTTGGCAGCCGCGTGCCGGTTATTCAGGTGCAGGCGCGTCATCAACGCATGGCCTGTGGAGGGGAGAAACTCGATGCTGAGATTGCTGCCGATATAGCCCAGCAAACGATAGTTGCCCATGCGAAAAGCGTCTTCGGCGTCAAATCGATTGGGATACCAGCCATAGATGGCAGCCGTCGTCCCCGCATAAGGCGCAACGAGCGCTGGAAAGGCAAAGACGGAGTGACCATCGTCGCCGCCGCGCGCAATCACCGTCGATAGCACTGCGTGTCTCAGCCTGGGGAAGAATCCCCTGCAGGTGCAGGGATAGTACAAGCTGTCCTGTTTAAAAGCCTCGGAGAGAGCGTATTGCGTGGTGTTCGAGACCATGGTGATACCCAGGTTCGATCCAAACCGCTCGCTGTATCCCTTAAACCCCTGCTGCCAGTCCGGCGGCGAGTCGGTCCACTGATTGATGCCCGCGGTTGCGGCTGCCATGATGGCAGGGTAAGGGCCAAATGAGTCGTACAGATAATCATGGAATCGGACCGTGGCGTTCGGTCGAACATAAACCGGGGTGCCGGGCGCCGGAGCCGCAATGACAGCGTTGGAGACAACAGGAGCGGGCGGAACTTCTGCCGAGTCCGCTACGGATTGTGCCCATCCCAGGCCGGGAATGGCGGCGAACAACAGGACGAACTTGGTTTGCCGGAAATTCACGTCTGGGCAGACCTCCTAGTTTCACTAGTTAGGATGCAATCTGGGTCAAACGCGCCTCCCTGCGTCCGATTTCCCGCAAAATGGCACCCGCGTTACACTAAAAACATGCCGGAGATTCAGCGCAGAAAAACGAGTACGGTCAAAATCGGGCAGGTTCGCGTGGGTTGGGAAGTGCCGGTCGTCGTACAGTCGATGACCAACACCGACACCGCGGATGTTGCCGGCACGATTGAGCAGGTTGCAGCCCTGGCCCTGGCAGGGTCGGAGATTGTCCGCGTAACGGTCAACAATGAGGAAGCCGCGGCCGCCGTTCCTCACATCGTGGAGGGATTGGATAAACGCGGAATTCGCGTCCCCATCGTGGGCGACTTTCACTACAACGGGCACCTGCTGCTGAAAAAATTCCCTGCGACGGCGCGGGCGCTTGCCAAGTACAGGATCAATCCGGGCAACGCCTCCATCGGCAAGAAAGATAATGACAATTTCCAGGTCATGATCGAGTGCGCCGTCGAGAACCAGAAGCCTGTGCGTATCGGCGTGAACTGGGGCTCGCTCGACCAGGCGCTTTTGACCCGCATGATGGATGAGAACAGCCGTCTGCCCCATCCGCTGCCAGCGCGCGAAGTGATGATGGAAGCCATGGTGGTGAGTGCGCTCGACTCGGCCAAGGCTGCCGAGCACTATGGGCTGCGCAAGGACCAGATCATTCTGTCGGCCAAGGTTTCGGGCGTCCGCGACCTGATCGATGTCTACACGAACCTGGCCGCCCGCTGCGATTACGCGCTGCATCTGGGCTTGACCGAGGCCGGCATGGGCGCGAAGGGATTGATTGCTTCCACCGCCGGGCTGGCGCCGCTGTTGCTGGCCGGCATTGGTGATACGATTCGCGTAAGCCTGACGCCCAAGCCGGGCGGCGACCGCACAGAAGAGGTGCAGGCCGCACAGCAGATTCTGCAGTCGCTCTCGATCCGCAGCTTTATGCCCCAGGTGACCAGTTGCCCCGGTTGCGGGCGCACCACCAGCACCTATTTCCAGGAATTGGCGGAACAGATTCAAGGTTATCTGCGGACCTCGATGCCGGAGTGGCGCAAGCAGTATCCCGGCGTGGAAGAGCTGAAGCTGGCCGTAATGGGCTGCGTCGTGAACGGACCGGGCGAATCGAAGCACGCCAACCTCGGCATCAGTCTGCCGGGCACCTTCGAGGAGCCCAAAGCGCCTGTTTACGTCGATGGCAAGCTCTTGAAGACGCTGCACGGCGACACGATTGTGGCGGAGTTCAAGGAGATTCTCGATCACTACGTGCAAAGCCACTATGGGCACGGCGCCAAGAGCGAGGAACTCGTCGGCGCACGGTAACCCCGAAGGCTGGCATACGCATTTCTCGCGGAGGCCAGCCTCTTTTCTGACAATCTCTTCCCCTTCCTCACTTCGCCCTCCTATGCGCCTGCAATCAATTCGCCGCTTCCCTTCCGTGCAATTTCGCGGTACGCTCTCTGCAATTCCCCGGAAAGGCTTTTATGGAGTTGCGCCATTTATTGGGGCTGCTGTTGTCGGCCACGTGCGTATCGGCGACGGCATTCGCTGGAGCACCGAAGCCTTGCGTTACCGCGGATGAAGCTTCGCGCATGGTGGATAAAGACGTGTGCATCACCGCGCATGTCTACGACGTTGTGGAACTGGCGGATGGAACCCGGTTTCTGGATATCTGCACCCCGGCCACTCCCGACGATGCCTGCCTGTTTACCATCGTCAGCCTGCGAGAAGACCGCATCGACGTGGGCGAGTTGACCAAATATCGCGACATGGATGTACATGTACGCGGAATCATACGGCCCATGCACGGACGGGCCGGAATCATGCTGAGCCACGCCCGGCAGTTCTATGGCGGGCCGCCGAAGTTCAAACCGAATCCCCTCTTGGCGCACAGTTTCAACGGAGCGGAAGAGCGGCCGCCCATCCGTGATCCCAACCTGCGTTCGCAGGGCGGAAGACGGGCCTTCATGAATGGCCGGGACCGGGAGACGCGGCCTACAAAATAGCGCGCCGGCGTGCATCGGAGGAGCCTTCTGCGCCCATCACGAGGATGCAGGCAGGCCGCTGTCTTCTTCAAGAGGCGGGGCAAAACGGGCGCCGGTCAGCAGAATGATGCAGGAAGCCACGAGAAACACGAGAGTTGCGCCAAGCCCGAGGCGCAGATTCTTGGTGTGGTCCGAAATAGCGCCGATAATCTGTGGAGAAAATGTGTCCCCGAAAAAGTGAATGCAAAACAGGTTAAACGAAACGGCAGTGGCACGAACGGGGGCTGAAACCGAGTTCACGATGGCGGCATTCAGCGGGCCGGTATTCAGGAATAGAAAGAACTCGGTAACAAAGAGGGCCGGAATCGCCCACCCCGATGGGCCGAAGAAGAGCACCACGCCACAGGCCAAGGTGAGCGCGACGCTCCAGAACGAAAGCAGATAGAGTGCGCGATGATTGGTGCGCAGCCAGCGCTGGGCCAGCCAGCCGCCCACCAGCGTTCCGGCAATGCCGTCGATCACGGTGATGGCACTGACGACTAAGCTCGCCTTGCCGACGGAGAGGCCGGCAAAACGCTGCAGAAACGTCGGAACCCAGGCCGAGATACCCCCCATGACGAAGGTGAGAGTCGCCAGCCCGAAGCTGCCTGCCAGAAAAGCCGGATTGCG
>JAATGG010000225.1 GCA_015654835.1 Terriglobales bacterium | reverse complement strand
GAATTCGCTCCAGAAGCGGAGCCAGTTGCTGGGCAGCGGCATCTGCAACGGCAACCATCGCTTTCTCGTTTGGGTGAAATGGAGCTGGCCCAAATTCAAGAAAGTGGGATGGAAACTGATATCCATAGACCCAAGGGTCAGCAGAACACACATCATGTCCACGCGTAAGTTCCGAGGCCTTCAGTAGCCCCGAATTTGTTTCTCGGGCGACCTGCTCTGTGATAGAGCGGAGTCGATTCGCAATATCTCTTGCGCTGTCTGCCTGCAAATTGGTCAATGGGAGACGGTCGCACGTCCCTGTGTCGGGAAACACAGTCGCGTAGTCGACGAACAGAAGATGCGCTCCAGGGGCGCGACGATGGACCTCTCCTACGATCTGTCTGAGCTGATCAGGGAGCGCATGGAATCCCTTTTCCACCTTGTCCCAGTCCGGTACGTGGCACCAACCCAGAGGGCGAACCAACAGAGGGGTTTGGGATGGCTTGTTGGCGCATGCCCATGCGGTGAACAACCCGCCGTAATGCACATCATTTCCGCCCACCGTTATCGTCACTAGCTTCGTGTTCGGATTGACGGCATCCAACTGCGCTCTTTGAAACCACTGGCCTCCCTTTAGAACGTCGTCCGTCGTAGCGCCGGAGCAAGTGGCGTCGTAAAGAGAGAGTCCATATCGACGTGCCAGGAGATGAGGGTAGTTTGCGTCTGATTGAAAACAAAGTGCGAGACTACCTTTAGATCTCTTTACGTCACCCGGGCCGGCAGCGAAGGAACTGCCTAACGCGACATACTCGGCATTATTCTGAGCTGGAAGCGAATGCCACCGATAAATAGTAGCCGCAACCATAAGGCAGGCAAGGATGAGGATCGAACCCAAAGCTAAGATAAGGGTTCTCAGACCTCTCCTCTTCGTGAAGGATCGCAATTGAGCTTGTCGTTGATGTTTCATTAGTTCACCCTCGCGCGATCGAGCCAAAGGTCGGCCTTTTTCACTGCTTTTGCAATATCTCCGGCCGCTGAAGAGGCAGCGCTCAAGCTCTCTCGGTCGTCTCTGCGAGATGCTTTCACTTCTTTGTCCAGAAGGAGCCTGCCATTTGCATCACGCAATTCCACGCGGACTGCCAGCTTCGTAACGCCAACGAATAATCCTGCGGGACCGGTCGAGGCTCTAGTCAGCGCACTGCCCTTGGAGAAGTTCTCCACGATGAGTGTCAGCATGTAATGTGCACATTCCGCACCTTGGTGGCCATCAGGGAAGAGCCTGTTGACGTGGAAATTCTCCACGGGTAGTTCGATCAGAGTTTCGTATAGTAACGACTGGTACTCAGGAGCAACCACGAGGCCCTGAATACTCTGAATTGGCGGCATGTGCAAGGAGGCCATTGTGTCGTGCACCTTGCATACTCTATGGGGAACAATGGAGGGACGGCTAATAACATCCAATTCCATCTCGTTCTCAATCTCTACCGCGTCCTCTTTGGGAAGCTGGAAAACGACGCTCAGAAGCCCGTCGTGATCATCTCGATAGTTGATGGTGAGTAGCCCGACCTGCTCCTGCGTGATTGTGCCTAATGCCGCCCCGTCGCCGAAGGGTACCGCAATGCGAGCCACCTTGCCGGCAACGCCTCCCGTTTCTACTCGTTCGTCCCCGATGAAAACATCGCTGATTCGACCTCGCCTCAATCGATCAGTCACACCCGAACTGGTGAAGGTGACGTTGACAGGTGTAATTGCAAGCTCTCCCTTGGCACCTATAGGCATATCGTGAAAACCCACCAGCAGCTTAGCCTCAACTGACAACGAACTCGAAGACGTGGGCAGAGGTGCGTGGTTCTTGGACTGGGCATGTCCCACCGTGCCGATTACAGCAAGCAGGAAGCAAGTTCCGATGGTTCGTTGCATGCTCATTCATTTCTCCTTTATAATACAAACCGGACGGATTGTTTTTGTCTTACACTGAGATAATGGATGCTTTGAGAAGCAATTCGGTTCAGAGGAGAAAATGTTGTCCATTTCAAAGAAGGTTCCAGATCGACCTGCCGGAACAGAAAAGCGGCTACGTTCGTCGCGCCGCGATAGTGTGCATGCCGAACGACAGACCCAGGAGGAACGAAGCGAAGGCACGCGGCAGCGGATCCTCAACGCTGCCATTGAACTCCTCTATAGCGAAGGCTATGTGGCCGCCACGACTCACAAGATAGCTGAGAGGGCAGGGGTGAGCCGCGGAGCCATGCTCCATCATTTTCCTTCGAAAGATGACCTGATGCTGGCTGTCGTACGCGCTGCACATGAACGTGATTCGCTCAGTTTGCGAGCGGGGCTAGCGAAGATCAGCGATCCGCTTGAAAGATACTTTGCTCTCCCCGATCTAGCTTGGGAAGTAATGAGCGGACCTTCCGGCATCGCTGTGCTTGAAATCATGATGTCTTCGCGGAGCAATATTGCGCTGGCCGCACGCCTCGCTCCACTACAAGCTGAAATCGAGTCTGAATCCCAGGCCCGTATCATGCAGCTTATGCGCGACGCAGGACTGCGCGGCGAAGCCATCAACCGAGACCTTGCCAACTTTGCGGTAGCAGCCATACGCGGATTCTCTATCGAGGCCATGTTCCGTAAAGACACAAGATGCATCGCGAATTCCCTTAAGAGCTTCAAGGTCCTTCTTCGTGAGTACCAGACAAGAAAAAGCGAACGAGGAACGAGATAACCAATAACCGGCCTGGAATTCCGCTCTTATCGTAGGTCACTTTGGTGGCGCCTACAAGACATTCAATGCGGAGGAAAAGGTGACAGCCGGTTTGCGCGTATTGCCGGAGTTGATGGACTCATGAGTGAATTTCCTGCATTCTTGATCAAAAAGTTGACAAGCGTTCTTACCTGCGAGTTTGGGATTTATTCCCATGAGAAGATATACACTGCATACTCTCGATATACAGGCGCAGGTGTATGGTTCTACACCAATACTCACCACGCGCTGCAGGTGATGAAGCTCTTAGGGCGAACCCATTACCGTGAAGAAGATGAACTGCGGGATTTCGTCATTCCATTTCGAACCAATGACGTACTGTCCTGTGGATTTCCGCCCTTGCTATCTCTCGTGATCGCAGAATGCCGCAATGCAGAAACGCTTTTTGACTTCGTGAGCATGCTAGTGCGACGATTTAGCATATTTCCTTCCGAGAAGGTATGGACGGAGACTACACAGAACGCCATTCAGTTTCACCATGATCACTGCCACAAGGAACTCGCCAACTGCGGACCACAATCGCAGTTTGCAATTATTGCTAGTGAGGCTCGGTCAATCTTCAATCTCAGCCCGGACGACATCTTTGTGAACTTCAGCTGTTGTGGCATCCGGGATGAAAGCGGCTTTTTCACAATTACGGGCATGCGCCCGCATTACCACGGGGAGCACTCATATATTCAGTTCAATGGAAACCCTCACAATATACGCAATCCATATTTCAACAAGTATGTCGCGCCTCTGATTCGGCATACCCTCCGTCAACACATGGACCAGTCGTATGAAAAGCGGGGAACCGGCAGCATCACCGAACAAATATTGGCTATCTTTGACACCAGCTTTGATGAAGTCAGCGGAATGCCTAACATTGAGGAGACCGCATCGCATCTTGGTTTCAGCCGTGCTTCCCTCTACCGTCGACTGCTGGAAGATGGAAATTCATTCTCAAAAGTGCAAGACCAATTTCGACT
>JAATGG010000202.1 GCA_015654835.1 Terriglobales bacterium | reverse complement strand
GAACTCGGTCTCTCGCCACGATCCAGTGCCCACAATACGCGCTCACGCAAATCCTGCGAATAAGATTGCATCCCGCCTCACCTCTCTCCCAGCAGGAATAGTATCGCATAAACGTAAATACTTAAATTAGAAATGCGCTAGAAAGAAGAATCCGATTCTTGCAGGAGGAGCGTGGTTGGACTTAACAGCAGTTCACCAACCTAGCGGGGGAGCGGTCTGCGTTTTTCGTATAAAAATTTCTTATCGAAATACAAAATTAAATAACGTTGTCTTATGGGGCTGCGCCATCGACACTGGAGGCGGAGGTGTTGGTGTGACGCAGACATGGGATGTGCAGGCTTATGGGCAAAACGGCGCATTTGTGCACGGGTTGGCGGCGGGTGCGCTGGACTGGCTGGGGGCGCAACGGGGCGAGCGCATTCTCGACCTGGGCTGCGGCGACGGGCAATTGAGCCAGCGGATCGCCGCGACGGGCGCGGAGGTGACCGGCGTGGATGCGTCGCCGGACATGGTGGCAGCGGCGCGTTCGCGGGGAATTGCGGCGAGCGAGGGGAACGCCGAATCGCTGCCCTTTCCGGACGCGGCATTCGATGCGGTCTTTTCAAACGCTGCGTTGCATTGGGTCCGCGATCAGGACGCGATGCTGGGCGAGGTGCGGCGGGTGCTGAAGCCGGGTGGACGTTTTGTGGCGGAGATGGGCGGTCACGGCAATATTGCGGCCATCCGCGTGGGGTTGATGGCTGTGCTGGCGCGGCATGGCTACGGCGACCGGGAAGATGGGGTCAACTACTATCCCACGGCGGAGGGGTATAGGCGGCGACTGCAGCGGCGGGGCTTCGAGGTAGAGCAGATTGCGCTGATTCCGCGGCCTACGCTGCTACCCCCGAGCGGCATGACGGCGTGGCTCAGGACGTTTCGCCGCGGGGTGCTCGACGGGCTGCCGGAGTCTTTGCGGGAGACGGTGGTCGAGGAGACGGCGGCTTTGCTGGCTCCCGCACTGCGCGACGAGGAAGGGAACTGGATCGGGGACTACATGCGGCTGCGTTTTATTGCGAGAGCCGCCGGCATGTAGAGCGTTTCACTTATGAACATCTCCGGCATCGTGCAAGGCGGCAGTTCTTTGAGGAAATTGACCCTTGGCCTCCTGTGTTCAGAGCAGAATTGAAAACGCCTTAGCGGGTGAAAAGCATTCGGCTGCCTACGGCAATCAGGGTGATGGCAAAGACGCGGCGCAGCCAGACTTCGGGGATGTGCTGCGCGCCGACTGCGCCGAAATATCCGCCAACGAGGAAGCCGGCGGCGAGCAGCAGGGCGACGTGCATGTCGGCGTTGCCGCGGCGGTAATACTCGAAGAATGCCAGGATGCCGACCGGCGCCAGCAGCGCTCCCAGGGAGGTGCCCTGTGCCTTGTACTGGTCCATGCCGAAGAGCCACATCAGGGCGGGGACAAACAAGATGCCACCGCCGATGCCCACCACGCCGGAAACGGCCCCTACCACGAGACCAATCATCAACGCCAACCAAGTCATGTTTCCCCCTCTGGAACGCGACCGTTCGATCTTTCATGCCCGTTCAATTTTCATCTTGAAGGGGCGATGCCGAGTCCGCGCTTGCAGCGTAAAGCATGGCACGCCGGGAAAGGCATTGGCGAGGGACAGCGTTGCCATCCTTCGCACTGAGCGTTCGTTGCAGGCTGGCGCGGGCTCGGCACCGAAGCCGGCCGGTTTGAATTGGTCTTCTTGAAGGTGGAAGGTGCAACCGGCGGGGGTGGCGAGCGTCTAAGTAAGTGAGGCCGCATTACCGTTTCGCTGTGTAAGGGCGCTGATTTGCATGCATCTTCCCAAACTCGAACGCCGTCCCGAACTCGACGCTCTCCGTGGCCTCTTCCTTGTCTGGATGACGCTGACGCATCTTCCTACGCGCTTCAGCGACTTCGTCAATCAACCGATCGGGTTCGTTTCCTCGGCTGAGGGGTTCGTGTTTATGTCGGCGCTGCTGGTGGGGCGGCTCTATTTTCGCGAACTGCTGCAGGACCCGTCGGGCGTGCGCGCGAAGCTGTGGAAGCGGTCGCTCAAGATCTACGGCTATCACCTGCTGATGCTGGCGCTGGCGTTCACGGTCGCGGCAGCCTATGCGGTGCATACGCATAAAGCCGCAATTATCCATCTGCTCAACTTCTATCTCGCCCATCCGGTGGTGGCGATCGTCGGTTCGGTGCTGCTGCTTTATTGCCCGCCACTGCTCGACATTTTGCCGATGTATGTGACGTTTCTGTTTTTCACGCCCATGCTTCTGTCGGCGTCGGCGCGTTTCGGATGGCGAAAGATTCTTGCCGCCAGCGGCCTGATCTGGCTGCTGGCGCAGTTCGGGCTACGCGACGTGGTGCATAACTGGATGGTGCACCTGACGCATCTGCAAATCCCGCTGCAGGAGACGGGCGCATTCAATCTTTTTGCGTGGCAGGGGGTCTGGACGGTCGGTTTGTGGCTCGGCGCCGGGTCGGCGGTGGGGAGCGTCCCACTCAAGAAAGTTCCGGGGTGGGTGGTGGCGGTTTCGGCCGCGGTTTGCCTTGTCTTTATCGGCATCCGGCATGGCTGGCTGGGGCCTGAACTGACGCAGCAGTCGCTTGGCATCCAACTGGATAAATGGCAGATCGGTCCCTTGCGGGTCATCAATCTCATCACGTTTACCGTGGTCTTTTATTGGCTGCGCAAATACGTGATGCGCCTGATCAAGATTGAGCCGTTCCTGACGCTGGGGAAGGCCTCGCTGCGGGTGTTCTGCGCCCATATTCTCTTCGTTTTTGTGGGGCTGGCGCTGCTCTACGGCGACGTGGACGGCGGCGCTGCGGGGGAAATCGAACAACTGCACGGGTTTACCGCTGGGGCGCTGCTGATTGTTACCTTCACGGCGCTGATCCTGGTGGCGGTGAACGAGGTGCGGAAGAAACATGCGGACCGTGAGAAGCGCCGTCCGCAAGAGGAGCAGGGTGCACTCCCTCCGGTGGAGCCGACCCATTCCCCCTGCCGTGAGCACACCGAAGGCGGGCCGGGGAATGGGTTGAAGCGGATGGAGGTGGGCGAAGCGCCGGATGCCCCGCCGCAACTGGCCAATCTGGCTCCTTAGGCGTGTGAACGGGGATTTGTTCCTGCTGAGATGGATGAATCCCGGGTTAGGTCCAAAAACAAAGACGCGCCAAATGAGAAAAAGCAGTCTACTTGTCCACTATCGAAAAAAGCCAAATTCACGAAACGTTTGCACTTTCTTTGCCTTGTGGCAGTATTCTGTTAACGATTCCGTGCGGCCTCCGCATTTTGAAATTGAACGGCCGCCGGGCGAGGGCTGACCGGTTGAGCCAATCTGTATTTGTATTAGAAGACGATGCCGATATTTCACGGCTCGTGCAACATCATCTAGAGGCGGCGGGGTTTACTGCTCGCCTGTATCACACGCCCACCAACCTGATTCCGGACGCCGAACGCCAGGCTCCCGCGCTGTTTCTGCTGGATATTATGGTGCCCGGCGGCGACGGTCTGGACGTGTGCAGGCGGCTGCGCAGCCATCCGGCGCTTTCGACGATCCCCATCATCTTTTTGACCGCCCGCGCCGGAGAGAACGACCGCGTGCTGGGTTTGGAATTGGGGGCCGACGACTACATCACCAAGCCCTTTGCTACGCGAGAGCTGGTGGCGCGCGTCAAGGCGGTGCTGCGGCGGTTCGAGCGGCCCACTTCGCCTTCCGTGATCAGTTTTGAAGAGGTTGTGATCGACGCCAACGCCATGCAATTGAAGGTGCGCGGCGAACTGACCACCACCACGGCCACCGAGTTTCGGTTGTTGGATTACCTGGCGCGGCATCCGGGCCGGGTCTTCAGCCGCGACCATTTGCTGGATGCCGTGTGGGGCGACGCGCGCTTTGTGACGCCGCGTTCGGTTGACGTTTACGTGCGCCGCATCCGGGAGAAGATCGAGGTCGATCCGGAAAATCCGCGTTATCTAAAGACGGTGCGCGGCGCCGGATACCGTTTCGAGATTCCCAAGAGCGAGTGAAGGGTTGGTCTATGACGGCTGTGCGCTGCAATGAGTCGGACGGCAGCATCTGCCGGACGGGAGTTCGAGATTGACCCCGCGCGTTTTTACGAAACTGCTTGGACTGTTTGTTCTTTTGCTGGTGTTTCATACGGTGGTGATGGAGTTTGTTTTTCGCCGCATGGTGGAGCACTCGGCGGGAGGGACGCTGCATTTGCTGGGCCGCGAGGCGCTGTGGTCGGGATTGATTGCGCTGCTGGTGGCGCTGCCGATTGCCGCCTGGGTAGCCGGGCGCATCTCGAACCGGCTGCAGCGGGTGATTTCGTTTGCCCGCCGCGTGGCCGAGGGCGATTTAAGCGCGCGGCTTGAAAAGCGCAGCGAAGACGAACTCTCGGGCATGGAGACGGCGCTGAACCAGACCGCCGAGAGACTGGGCGAGAGCTTTGCCGAGATCGAGAGCCGCCGGCAAGAACTGGCGGCCATGCTGGACGCCATGCAGGAGGCGGTGGTCGCCATTACGCCGGAAGGCTTCGTGCGCTGGTCGAACGCGGTCATGCAGCGGATTGCCGGCACCCAGATTCGCACCGGACGCCCGTTGGTGCATTCGGTGCGCGACCCTGAACTGCTGGCCTGTGTGCGCGGCGCGCTCGAACAGCGCGAAGTGCGCAACGGCCGTGCCAGTTCATTGGCGCCGGGACGCGTTTTTGAAATCAGCGCGGCGCCTCTGCCCAGCGGCGGAGCCCTGGCGGTGCTGCACGATGTAACCAGCATTGAGGCCGCGGAGAAATCCCGCCGCGACTTTATTGCCAACGTGAGCCACGAACTGCGCACGCCGCTGACCTCGATCCAGGGGTATGTGGAGACGCTGATCGAGGATACGCATCCCAAGCCGGAGACGACGCGGGAGTTTCTTGGCGTGATCCTCAAGAACGCCACGCGCATGAACCGGCTCACCGAGGACCTGCTGGCCCTGGCCAGTGTGGAGAGTCCCGACTACAAGCTGGCGATGCAGCCGATGCGGGCCAATGCGCTGGTTGAGGACGCCATCGAGTCTCTCGGGGGGATGGTGGTGGATTCGGAGATCGACCTGGAATTTGCGGGGGCTCCGGACGTTCTGGTGATGGCCGACCCGGACGCGATGAACCAGGTGTTCGGCAACCTGATCGAAAATGCGCTGAAGTACGGCAAGGCGGGGAAGCGGATTCGCATCGGAGCGCAACTGCTTCCATCCGAGGTCGAGTTCAGCGTGCAGGACTTCGGTCCGGGCATCTCATCGGAGCATCTGGAGCGGATTTTCGAGCGGTTTTACCGGATCGACAAGGCGCGGTCGCGCGAGTCCGGGGGGACGGGGCTGGGGCTGGCCATCGTGAAGCACATCGTGCAGGCGCACGGCGGGCGGATCTGGGCCGAAAGTGAGTTGGGCGCGGGTGCGGCCTTCCACTTTACGCTGCCGCTGGTTCCGCGGACCCAGGAAGTGAATGAGAAACCAGAGCCGGTGGTGGCGTAGATAAATGAGAACAATGCAGCAAAGACATCACAATTCAAATGCCCGTAACATTCACCAGCGAGAATCGTTGCGGCAGTAAAACTGCAAGGAGATCTCTGTGAAAAAAATGTTAGTCGCCATTGCGTTGTTGCTTTCGTCCTTGGGCGCGGCCCAAGCTCAGAAGTTGACCGGAGCGGGAGCAACTTTCCCTTATCCGATCTATTCCAAGTGGTTTAGCGAATACAGCATTGCGCATCCTGGCGTTGAGATCAACTATCAGTCGATCGGTTCCGGTGGCGGAATTCGCCAGGTAACCTCTGGGCTCGTCGATTTTGGTGCTTCGGACGGTCCCATGACCGACGAGCAGTTGGCCGCTTCCAAGATCAAGCTGGTTCACATTCCGACCGTGCTCGGCGCGGTGGTGCCGGTATTCAACGTTCCCGGCGTGAGCGACATCAAGTTCAGCGCCGACGTGCTGGCCGACATCTATCTGGGCAAGATCTCGAACTGGAACGACGGACGGATCGCCAAGGACAACCCGGGCGTGCATCTGCCCGACCAGAAGATCATCGTGGTACACCGTTCCGACGGCAGCGGCACGACCTATATCTTTACCGATTATCTGAGCAAGGTAAGCAAAGAGTGGGCCGGCGGTCCGGGCAAAGGCGCTTCGCCGAGCTGGCCGGTTGGCGTGGGCGGCAAGGGCAATGAAGGTGTGGCCGGCCTGGTGCGCCAGTTGCCGGGCGCGGTGGGCTATGTGGAACTGATCTACGCCCTGCAGAACAAGATCACCTTTGGCGAAGTGAAGAACGCCGCGGGTCACTGGACCAAGGCTTCCATCGCCGGGGTTACCGAGGCGGCGGCGAGCGTCAAGCAGATGCCGGCGGACTATCGCGTGTCCATCACCAACGCGCCGGGTGCGAATGCCTACCCGATCTCCAGCTTCACCTGGATGCTGGTTCCGATCAAGTCCGCGGACCCGGCCAAGGGCAAGGTGCTCAAAGACATGCTGAGCTGGATCGTCAAGTCGGGCGAGGGCGAGGTTTCGGCTCTCTCGTATGCGCCGCTACCGCCTGCCGTTGCGGAAAAAGTGCTGAAGACGATTTATTCATTGCAGTAGAAACACTGCTGGAAAGGGCCGGCTCTTTGCCGGCCCTTCTTGCACTGAACGAAGTGGTGAAACAAGGGGAAGCCTGAGGCTCTTACGCTTCCCCATGTTTCTGAACTTATGCTTCCGGGCTCTTATGCGGTCAGGTGTTCCTGAATCAGCCGGTCGATGAGCGGCGTAAGCTGCTCTGCCGTGCGCGGCAGGATAAATGCCGAGCCTGCCGGGTCCCAATCCAACTTGAAGCTGGTGGAAAGCGCCGAAATCCATATCTGGCGCACCGGCGTGTTGGGTGTGATGACAAACTTACCCGCCGGCTCTTCAAAAGTCACATTCAGCACGCCGTTTTGCTCTTCGACTTCGAAGCCGGCATCGTCGTCTTCTTCGCGGGTGATTAAGTGCTGCTTCAACGCGTCGAGGGCGGTCTCGGCCAGGCGGCGGAACTCCAATTCGTCCAACATAGCCTCAGTGTAGCAAGGCCATCGCTGGGCGGTGCGGTCCACTCGTGTCCGTATTTTCCGCTTTTCCGTTTTGCCTCGATTTTCTCTGGTTTTTTATAGGAAACTTGCCTGCTCTTCACCGAAATAGCATCATACTTCGCGCAGGGAACAACCCCGCACATGGCTCGGGAGTCTAAATTCTTCAGTCCGGAGGGCACAGGATGCGTGCTTTGTTGAGGACTACGGGAATTGTGGCGCTGTTGTCGGGAGCGTGCTGCTGCTGTGCCCAGCAGACGCCACCGGCGCAATTGGTGCGCGAGGTCGTCTATAACGAGCAACACGATCATGCCCGGCATGGCTATTGGCGTTATTGGATCGAGCGCCATGCGCAGAATCAGACCCGCCTCGAAGAGCAGGTCGAGACCTCTGAGGGGCCGGTTACCCGGTTGGCGCAGAGCAATGGCCGGCCGCTCAGTCCGCGCAACGAGCAGGAGGAACGGTCCCGGCTTGCGCACCTGCTGGGGTCCCCGGGGGAGCAGGAGAAGCACCGCCAGGATTATGCCGAGGATGAAAAGCGTATCGGACGAATCCTGATGCTCTTGCCGGACGCGTTTCTTTACGAATATGACGGAGAGGAAAATGGGTGCCAGCGGCTGCGCTTTCGTCCCAACCCCGATTATCCGGCCCACTCGATCGAGGCGCGTATCTTCCATGCCATGAGCGGCAAGATCTGGATCAGCACCCGGACCAAGCGGTTGGCGCGGCTCGATGGCCAGCTTCAGCAAGAGGTCGATTTCGGCTTCGGCATTCTGGGGAGGCTGAACAAAGGCGGATGGTTCCGGCTGGAGCGTACCCAGGTGAGCGCAACGGATTGGAAGACGCAACGTCTGGAAGTCCATATGAACGGCCGGGCGATGCTGTTCAAGACGATTGCGCGGGAAACCAGCGAAGTCCGAGGCGGATTCACCGCAGTGCCAGCGGGCATGAATCTGGCGCAAGGGATGCGTTTGCTTGATCCAGCCGAGAGCAAGACCGCATTGGCCGTGCCGACAGCGCTTGCGACTTCGACGGCGTTTACCGGCCCTCGGTAAAGGAGGGATTTTCCCGATAGGGTAATAGTTTGACTTGCTACAGCATCTGCTGTGCCAAAAGTGAACGGTCTTTGATTAGAAAAATTAAAGTTTCGCTTCATCCCGTCGATATAGTCCGCATGACGACTTCTTGAGCGAGGAGTGAGCCATGGAAATCGGTCCTGTTGCTGGTATTCAAATCGTGCCTGCCGTTAAATCCGCGCGGGAGAGTTCTGCGTTATTCACGGTCTTCCAGATTGAGAATTCGACCCGATCTGGGGATGAAACCTATCATCCTCATGACGAAAAGGCTCCCAGGGGATTGGAAGACGACGAGTCCGGCTTTGAGGAAGCGCCGGAAATGGGCGAACTTTACCCGTTGAGCGTTGCTCGTCGAGTCAGTTTATTCGCCTGAATGCTGCTCGGGGACGGCTGAGCTTTCTCGCCAAGGCAAAAAGCATGGCCCGACGATCGACCTGCGTTTAAGCCTGACTGTCAGTGTGTCTCTTGAGTCAACCTGCCTATTCCATAAATTTTAGAGTTTGTAGTTGCTTGAAGATATTTTCTCGTGTAATTTACTAACCAGTTAGTTAAAAACCTATGAAGGCTCCTCTCTCAGCTCGAAGCCAAACGGAGCGCTCGGACCAGACGCGCGCACGCATTCTTACCGCCGCCGTCCGGCAGTTCAGCACGAAGGGGCTGGCGGGAGCGCGGACCGAGCAAATCGCCGAAGAGGCGGGCGTCAACAAGGCCCTTCTTTACTACTACTTCAAGAGCAAGGATGCTCTTTACGCGGCGGCTCTGGAGACGGTGGCCGACGGAGTGCGGCTCACCAGCCTGGCGGTGCTCGATGGGCCGGAGTCGGCGGGGGAGCGCTTTCTTCGCTCGATTCTCAACCACTTCGACCGCATTCACACCAACCCTGGGTTTCAAAGCCTGATGCAGCAGGAGATGGTGCGCCTGCATCGCGGCGAGGCGCACTCGCTGACACCGCTGATCGAGAAAGTTTTTCGGCCGTTGATGGGCAGGATGCAGGAAGTGTTAGTGGAAGGCATTGCTTCGGGGGAACTGATTGCTGCGGAGACTACGCAGATTCGCTTCGCCGCTTTGGGAGCCAACGTCTTCTATTTTCTTTCCGCGCCGCTGATGCGGCTGATTCAAGGAGACGATCCTCTGGAGTCCGAAGCGCTGGAGTTTCGACGCCGAGCAGCCATCGAGTACCTGGGGCTGGCCATCTTTATGGACCGCGCGCATGGGGCGCGGGTTGCCGCACGGGTGCTGGCGGAAACTCCGGTATCGGCTGGCGGATTCTGGCCGCAACTGGAACCGAATCTGATTCGGGATTCGAGCAAGAATCAAGAAGTGAAGAACTTGAAGTGAGGAATTTGAAGTGAGGAACTTGTGAACGCACGCAATCGAGTTTTTCTGATTTTAGGCCTGCTGACGGCAGGCTCGCTGGTCTGGTACCTGCTGACGGCGCGGTCCTCGGCGGATCTGCACCTGATCGGCACGGTGGATGCCAACGAGGTGCTGGTGAGCGCCAAGATTCCGGGGCGCATTCAGACGCTGACGGTGGATGAGGGCCAGGATGTGAAGTTGGGGCAGCTTATCGCGGTCATCGAGAGCGACGATTTGGAGGCAGCGCACAAGGCTGCCGAAGCCAGTGCCGCCAGCCAGAAATGGAAGCTGGGCGGTTCGGTCGAGACGGAGCGGCAGACGCGCGGCGAAACCGGAAGCCAGACAGTGAATGCCGAGGCACTGGTGCGGGCATCGCGCGCGACGCTTGCCCAGGCGCAGGCCCAGTTCGAACATCAGCAGGCGGATACCCGCCGGACAGTGGCGCTGTCGAAGCAGGGCATTATGAGCGAGCAGGCGAAGGACGACGCGGAGACCAGCTTGCAGGCGGCCCAGGCGGCGGTCGAGTCGGCACGCGAGAATGTATCGGCTGCCGAGGCCTCGCTGCGCCAGGCACGCGCCCACGAGCTATCGACCCAGGTTGCAGCCCGCACCGTGGACTCGACCCGCGACGAGATGGAGAATGCCCGGGCTCTGGCCGAGCAGGCCAAGGTGCAGGTGGGCTATGCGCAGGTGCTGGCTCCGGTGAGCGGCAAGGTGAATGTGCGGGCTGCCCGGCAGGGCGAGGTTGTCGCAGCCGGCACGCCGATTGTGACGGTGATGGACCTGACGCAGACCTGGGTCTACGCGCCGCTGCCCGAGACGCAGGCCGACAGCGTGCAGGTAGGCGACAGCTTGCGGGTGGTGATGCCGAGCGGGACCGCGGTGCAGGGCAAGGTGATTGCGAAATCTGCCGAGGCCGATTTTGCCACCCAGAGAGATATCAACGGCGGACGCAAGCGGGACATCAAGACCGTCCAATTGAAACTGCTGATCGACAATCCCGGAGAGAAGTTTGTTCCCGGCATGACGGCCGATGTCTACATTGCCAAAGACAAGCTGGTGAAGCAGTGAGCGAGGCTGGAAGCGATATCCACGAAGCGGCCCACACCGCGGCCCCGGTGGCGATTGCGGTGGAGGGAATCGTCAAGCGCTACGGCGATTTCGAAGCCGTGAAGGGCGTGAACTTCTCCGTCACGGAAGGGGAGATTTTCGGACTGCTGGGACCGAACGGCGCAGGCAAGAGCACGCTGATCCGCATGATGACGACGCTGATTCCGGTGACGGCGGGCCGTGCGATTGTGGCCGGCCATGACGTAGCGAAAGAGCCGGACGCGGTGCGCCGCTTGATTGGCGTGATTCCGCAGGCGCTCACCAGCGACCAGGATCTGACTGTCGAAGAGAACCTGAGCATCTACGCGAAGCTTTACAACGTGCCTCGTGTGCAGCGGGAGAAGAATATTGCCGAGGTGCTGGAAGCCGTTGACCTGACCAAGTGGAGGCGCGCGCAGACCAAGACGCTTTCCGGAGGAATGCGGCGGCGGCTTGAGATTGCGCGCGGCCTGGTTCACGATCCGCGCATCTTCTTTCTCGACGAGCCCACCACGGGCCTCGATCCGGTATCGCGCATCGCGGTGTGGGAGATGCTCAACAACCTGAAGAGCACCCGCAACCTGACCATGCTGCTGACCACGCACTACATGGAAGAAGCGGACCGGCTCTGCGACCGCATTGCGATTGTGGATCACGGCACGCTGGTCGCGCTGGGCACACCGGCGGAACTGAAGCAGGGGGTGCCGGGGGCCAACGTGGTCGAGGTGCAGTTCGACCGCGAAGACAGCGAATGGCTGGCGCGGCTTGAAGGGCTCACCGGCGTCACCAGCGTGCAATCGCTGTCGGGCGGAGGGTATCGCGTGCTCACCGCCAACGGGTCCAAGACCACCATGCAGTTGGTCGAGATG
The DNA here is from genome assembly GCA_015654835.1 of Terriglobales bacterium. Lineage (GTDB taxonomy): Bacteria > Acidobacteriota > Terriglobia > Terriglobales > Acidobacteriaceae > Telmatobacter. Next base: position 9,197 of record JAATGG010000202.1, on the reverse strand, counting down.
GTGGCCGAACGCGGCGAGACACTCACGTCGCTGAGCGTGCAAAACACCACGCTGGACGATGTGTTTGTGCACTACACCGGGCGCCAACTGCGCGACGAGCAGATCAAGCCGGTGAACTTTGTGATGCCGCCCAGGCCAGGAGCCCAGCCATGACCCGCATGTTTGCCATTATCGAGCGCGAGATGCGCAAGTTCTTTCGCTCGCCCATTCTCATGATCATGTCGATGATGCTGCCGCTGGTGCAGTTGGTGATTCTGGGCAACGCGTTCGGCGGCAAGGTGCGCGGGGCGCGGGTGGCGGTGGTGGATTACGATCACGGGCCGCAGGCGGTGAAGATCCGCGAAAAGTTCGACTCGGTCGCTGTCAATATCGCCACGTTCACAACGATCGAGTACAAGGATGAGCGGCAGGCGCGCGAAGATGTGCGCACCGGCAAGGTGGACGCGGCGGTGGTGATTCCGGCGCAGTATTCGCGGCGGGTTTATGCGCAGGACGCGCCACGGCTGGGACTGGTGGTCGATAACAGCGACCAGTTCATGAGCAGCAGCATTGAGGCCGAGATGCAGTCGCTGGTGGATGCCTTGAACGCGCCGGTCATTCAAGACCGCATCGTCAAAAATATCGCTCTGCAAATCGTCGAGTTATATCCCTATGTCGAGTACATGAAGTATCTGCTGTCGGGATCGATTGCGCTGGCCATGTACATCTCGGTGATGATCGGCGGCGGAATGCTGTATATCGACGACAAGGCGCGCGGGGTGCATGAGGGCTACCTGGTGACGCCGATTCGCAAGCTGGAACTGGTGATGGGCCTCAACATTGCGGGGGCCATCAAGGCGGTGCTGGCGGGCATTTCGATCACCGTGATTGGCTCGCTCATGGCGGGGCTGGGCGTTATTTTTCATCCGATGGCGATGTTGTGGCTGCTGCTGCTGATTCTGGGCACGTCGATTGCGTTCAACGGCATGATGTTCCTGATGATGGTGCGGGTGGACGATCCGCTGGTGCCGCGCGCGATGTTCGGGGTGCTCAACACGCTGTTGTTCTTTCCATCGGGCGCCATCTATCCGATTGCCGCGTTTCCTCATTGGCTGCGGGCGATTGCGATTGTCGATCCCTTCACGTATGCGATTCACGGATTCAAAGCCATTCTGCTGAAAGACGGCGGATTCGTGGCGATCCAGACAGACTTAATATTTCTGTTTGTCTTCGGCATCGGCACGCTGCTGATTGCGACGCCGTTGTTCAAGCGGACGCTGTAGGGAGTTGAAGCAGAGGGGAGCAGCGCAAAAAAAGATTTCCGGCGAGGCGATGCTGAGCTCGGGATGCGAAGAGGCGGTCCATTCCTTGTGGGAGGGTGGGCCGCCTCGGCGCGTCTGGGCGCATTGGGTGGCTGCGGGGCGAGGTGTTTTGCGGATCGCCGGAGGAAGGGAAGAGGGCGGCATTTGTTGATGGCATGAACAAAGTTGGAGACGGAGGGATGGCAGGCGTCGTTTAGAGGAATCGAACCTGGGACGGCGGGCATCAGGCACACAGGAGGATACTGTGGCCTATCAAAGTGTCAATCCCTTCAATGAGCAGATCCTGAAAACATTTCCCGATTTGAGCGACGCCGCACTGGAAGCGGCGATCGTCCGTGCAGAACAGACCTATCACGAGTGGAGTACGAAAAGCTTTGCGCAGAAGGCGGCGGTCGTGAAGAAAGCGGCTTCGATCCTGCGCACAAAATTGCATGAATTTGCCACCCTGCTCACGCTCGACATGGGCAAGCTGTATGCCGAGGCGGAGGGCGAGGTCAAGCTGAGCGCCGATATTCTGGACTATTACGCGGACAACGCAGAGCGGTTTCTAGCCCCGGAGCGCCTCACGGTCGCGGAAGGCGAGGCCATGGTGGAGAGCGATCCAATCGGCGTGATTTTCGGGGTCGAGCCGTGGAATTTTCCATATTATCAACTGGCCCGCATTGCCGCTCCAAACCTGATGGCGGGCAATGTCGTCATGGTGAAACATGCCTCCAATGTGCCCCAGTGCGCGGCGGCCTTCGGGCAGCTTTTCAAGGACGCGGGCGCACCGGAAGGCGCGTACACGAACCTGTTCGTGACCAAGGAGCAGATCACGCGGATCATCGCCGATCCGCGCATCAAGGGCGTGGCGTTAACCGGGAGTGAAGCTGCCGGCGCCATTGTGGCCGCGGCGGCAGGCAAGAGCCTGAAGAAGACGACGATGGAACTGGGAGGCGCCGATGCCTTCATCGTCCTCGAAGATGCGGATCTCGACAAGGCCGTGAAATGGGCCGTGTGGGGACGCATGAACAACGCCGGGCAGTGCTGCGTGGCGGCCAAACGCTTCATCGTTGTGGAGCAGGTTGCCGACAAGTTTCTTGCCGGGTTCAAGGAAGCGTTGGAACGCCTGCAACCGGGCGACCCGATGGATGTGAAGACGACCCTGGGGCCGCTCTGCTCCGAAGCCGCGCTGAAGGGACTTCTTGAGCAGGTGGAAACGGCCATTGCGAAGGGCGCGAAGGTGGCGCTGGGCGGAAAGCGGCTCAATCGCCCCGGAGCCTTTATGGCTCCCAGCATCCTGACGGATATCAAACCCGAAAATCCGGCGTACAAGCAGGAGTTTTTCGGGCCGGTTTCGTTGTTCTTCCGGGTAAAGAACGAAAACGAAGCCATTGCCCTGGCAAACGACTCGCCTTATGGACTGGGCGGATCGGTGTTTACGCAGGATGTCGAGCGCGGCAAGCGGATCGCGCGGCGCATCGAGACCGGCATGGTCTTCATCAACCAAGCGACCTGGACTGCTCCCGAACTGCCGTTCGGCGGCATCAAGAACTCGGGCTATGGCCATGAGCTTTCGGATATGGGCATCCAGGAGTTCGTGAACAAGAAACTGGTGCGCGTGAGCACGGCGCTGCCGGCATAACCTCGACGTTATTCCCAACCGCTGCGCGGCGAAACCCGATTGCCGGGTTCCGCCACGCGGCGTACAAAAAATTACCGCTGTAACGGCTTCGCCGCCGCCGCCTTTCCCCACCCCAACTCCACCGCCTACAATAGGGGCTGACATTGACCTTTTAAGGGGACCTATCCATGCCGCTTTCCGGAGAAGCTATTCGCCTGATGAACTACATTGACGACGTTGCCGTGACCCTGCGCCGGGTGATGGCCCTGGCCCCCACGCTTACCGCCGAGGAGCGTACGCGCGTCAGTGAGCATCTGAAGCAGTCAAAGCCCAATGCCGAGGATGTGGCGAAGTCGCTGACGGAAAAGCCGCTGGCGGAAAAGTAAGGCCGCCGTGCCAACCTTAGCCATTATCGGTGCGGGACCGCTGGGGCGCTGGCTTGCGCTGTCGGCGGCCCGTGCCGGGTTCCGCGTGCTGCTCGAAGACGTGATGCCTCTGAACCTGCATCACGCACGCGAGGCCATCCGGCTGGAACTCAGCCCCGAAGCCTTGCCCGACATCGACTTCGTTTCCACCATTGAAGACGCGGTGCGCGAGGCCGATTTGGCGATCGATTGCGTGCCGGACGAACTGGAATCGAAGCTGGAGATCTTCTGGCTGCTGGACCGCATGGCGCCGCCACGCACGGTGCTGGCCACGCCTACCACGCGGCTCTCGATTGCCGACCTGGCTGCATGCACTTATCGACAAGGGCAGTGTGTGGGCATTGCCGCGGAGGCATCAAGCCTCACCGGCGGCGCGGCGCGCGAGTTGTTGCTGCGCACCACGGCCTCGACCACGGCGGAGACGGTGGCGCTGGTTCGCAATTTTTGGGAACGACTTGGATTTGTTCCTTGCTTTGAACGCGATTCTGCAGAGCGTGCGATTGGCGCCGCGTAGGGATTGCTTTTTTGTTCGCCCTTGCATCTAACCAAACATCTAAAATGGACAACATGACCTCTTCCTTCTCCACGCGACGCCGCTCCAAGACGCCACCGCCGGGCGAAACCGGCCAGGAAGCGCTCTATCTGCGCTCTCTCAGCGACCGGCAGGTCAGCGTTTCAGTCAAGCTGCGCGACGGCGAGACCGTGCGCGGCTGGATCGAATATTTCGATGACGGCATGTTACGCCTGACACGCGAAGGCAAGCCGAATCTTTTCATTTACAAACACCAGATCCGCAGCATTACGGAAGTGGGTCGGAAGCACGCTCCGCGTCCGGAGACAGCAGCAGGGATCGTCTCGCGCAGAGCTTCATGAGTGGAGTTGCAGTGGCTGACAATGGATTTGTATGGGTTCCAAAGGCTTCAGTGATCGCCCGGGAAGCGGGCGGCCGGCTGCGTGAATTTCTTGCGCAAGGGGTAGAGACCGAGTACAAGGGCGACGTGGATCTGGTGACGGTGGCCGACCGGACGGTAGAAAAGCTGATCCGGGGCCGCCTGGGCGAGAGCTTTCCGGAGCACGGCATCTATGGCGAAGAGGGGACGCGCGAGCGGCTGCAAGGCGAGTACCGCTGGTACGTCGATCCGCTTGATGGCACGACCAATTTCGCGCACGGCTTGCCGCATTTTTGCGTATCGATGGGGCTGGAGCATCGCCCCGTGGGGACTGCCGACGGCGAGGATGGAACGCTGGTGGCAGCGGTCATCTATGACGCGATGCGGGACGAGCTGTTTACCGCGGAACGGGGCAAGGGCGCGCTGCTGAACGGCAAGCCGATGAAGGTATCGTCCACACCGGAGTTGGGAGAAGCGCTGGTGGCTACGGGATTTCCCAGCCGCAAGCGGCACGAGAATCCGAACATTCATTTCTATCAGGAGTTCACGCTGCGCTCGCATGGCGTGCGGCGTGCGGGTTCGGCGGCGTTGGACCTGGCGTACACCGCCTGCGGCCGGATCGATGCGTACTGGGAGTTCAATTTGAATCCCTGGGACACGGCCGCCGGCATTCTGCTGGTGGAAGAGGCGGGCGGCAGGGTAACGAACTTTTCCGGCGGCAAATACGGACTCGACAGCCGGGAGATTCTGGCCTCGAACGGCCTTATTCACGGCGAATTGCTGGGTTTGTTCAGCGATATGTTTGCGGGGCGTGGGTTGGAACCGATCCCGACTCCGCAGGAATATGCGGCGCGGCGGATGGCGCGGACGGCGAAGGCTGTCTAAGCGGCGGGATGATTTTGTTGATTCCCGCATGGCAAAACATTGAGGTTGGAGGTTGATCCAGGCGCTGGGGTGGTGTGCTACTATCAGCGTCGAGAGTTCGACTCCCCGGAGAGAAATCAGAGATGGCATACGTCATTGCAGAACCCTGTATCGGCACGAAGGACACCGCCTGTGTGGACGCCTGTCCTGTCGATTGCATCCACCCCAAGAAGGACGAAGACGGTTTCGCGGATTCCGATCAGCTTTTCATCGATCCAGTCGAGTGCATCGACTGCGGCGCGTGTGTCCCGGCTTGCCCGGTATCGGCGATTTTTGCCGCCGACGACCTGCCGGAGAAGTGGGCACATTTTACCGAGAAGAACGCCACGCATTTCGGCCGCTAAACGGCATTTTCTTCTTCACGATTGGGCTTCTACGACGCGCATCCCGCATTGGCGGGATGCGCGTTCGTGTCTTAAGCGCAAGTCTTAGAAACACGAATTTGGGGACCGCGAATTTCGGGGCGCGAACCGCGCTTCTTGTTGCGACGTGAAAGTGCATGAGCGTATTCACCTCGGAAGCGGTGGTTTTGCGGACGTGGCCGGTGCATGAGGCCGACCTGATCGTGAGTTTTTTTACTCGCGACTACGGCAAGGTGCGGGGCGTGGCGAAGTCGGCGCTGAAGAGCCGCAAGCGGTTTGGCGGGGCGCTGGAGCCGATGACGGTGGCGCGGGCCTGGTTTGCCGAGCGGCCCAAGCAGGAACTGGCGCGGCTGGATCAGCTTGAGATCATGCGCTCGCCGTTGTCGGCTCCGGTGGACGTGGTGCGGATGACGGTGCTGAGTTTTTTTGCCGAGGTGCTGGACGAGGCGCTGCCCGACCACGATCCCCAAGAAACGATTTTCCGGCTGCTGCTGGCGGTATTGGAGCAGACCACGATGGAGCAGCCGTGGATGCCGCTGACCTATTTTTCGCTGTGGATGACGCGGTTGATGGGCTTGCTGCCCGATGTGGCCCACTGCACGGCGTGCGGCGAGGCGCTGGTGGCCGGCGAGGTCAGCTTTAATCTTTACGGCGACGGGCTGTTCTGCAAGGTGCATCGTAACGGCAACGCCAGCGGGCTTTCGGCGGACTCATGGCAACTGGCGCAGCGGATGTTGAGGGCGCCGGCATCGGCGTTTGCAGGCGAGATTTGGCCGCGGCGGCGGGGGCAGGATCTGCGGCGGTTTACGTGGCAATCCCTTGAGCGGCACCTGGAGCGCAAGCTGCGTTCCGCCGAGGCGCTGGGACGGCTGGGCGGGTAGCGACGGCCGAGGCTGATAAAATCGACCCTAGTTCCGTTGAGAGAGTTCTGTTAAGAGAGAATTGCCCGTGCCTTCAACTGCAATTTCATCCAGTCCGGCCGCATCGTCCGTAAAGCCCACCGCGCTTACTTTTCAGGAACTGCTTTTCCGCTTACAGGGCTTTTGGGCCGCGCGCGGATGCGTATTGCAGCAGCCCTATGACGTGGAAGTGGGCGCCGGCACCATGTCGCCGGAAACGTTTTTGCGCGTGCTGGGGCCCAAGCCTTACCGGGTCGGCTATGCGCAGCCCTCGCGGCGTCCGGCCGATGGGCGCTACGGCGAGAATCCCAACCGGCTGTTCAAGCACACCCAGTTTCAACTCATTCTGAAGCCGCCACCGGTCAACGTCCAGGAATTGTATCTGGAGTCGCTGGAAGCGATCGGCATCGATCTGCGCAAGCACGATCTGAAGTTCGAAGAGGACAACTGGGAGTGGCCCGCGGGCGGCGCCTGGGGCGTCGGCTGGCAGGTGATGCTCGACGGTCTTGAGATTACCCAGTTCACTTATTTTCAGCAGTGCGGCGGGCTCGATCTGGACCCGATCTGCTCGGAACTGACGTATGGGCTGGAGCGCATTGCGGCCTTCTTGCAGGACGTGGATTCGATCTACGACATTGTGTGGGCGCGCGATCCGGAAACGGGCGCGGCGGTGACCTATGGCGATGTGCGGCTGGCTGAAGAGTTGCAGTTCTCGGTTTATAACTTCGAGTTTGCCGATGTGGCGAAGTTATGGGAGCACTTCAACCTTTACGAAGCCGAGGCGCAGAGCCTTCTGGACCAGGTGCACAAACTGTTTGCGAACGAAGCTGCGACGACCGGAGAGAAGCGACGCTTTCCGCTGCTGGCTACTTATGAACTGGCGCTGAAGTGCTCGCACCTGTTCAACCTGCTGGATGCGCGCGGCGCGGTGAGCGTGACGGAGCGGGTGGGGATCATCGGACGCATTCGAGCGTTGGCCGTGGGTGTGGCCAAGGCGTATGCGGCGCAGCAGGCGGCGTAAGGAATCGTTCCACAGGTCGACTAAGTCAGGGATGCTTTGCGGGTTTCTTGCGGGTTTTTCGCGAGCCTGCGGAGCGAGCGAGAAAGCAATAAGATTATGGCGGATTTTTTGTTGGAGATCGGGCTGGAAGAGGTTCCAGCTCGCATGATTGCCGGGGCTGAGGCTGAGCTGGGGCGGCGGGTAAACGACCTGTTGACACGGGAGCGGCTGCTGACGCCTGCGGCCAAGCTGACCACCTATTCGACGCCGCGGCGACTGGCTGTGCTGGTAGAGGGCGTGGTGGCGAGCCAGGCCGATACCGAAGAGCAGTTGACCGGTCCGTCGTGGAAAGTGGCTTTCAAAGACGGCGCGCCGACAGCGGCAGCGCAGGCCTTCGCGAAGAAGGCGGGCGTCGATGTGGCCGCGCTCGAAAAGATTACCAATGCCAAGGGCGAGTATGTGGGCGCCACGGTGAAGCGGGCAGGGCGCGCCGCGTCGGAACTGCTGGCCGCGGACCTGCCGAAGGAAGTGGCCGGCATTTACTGGGCTAAAAATATGTATTGGCGCGCGGGCAAGCCGGAGCGGTTTGTGCGCCCGGTGCGCTGGGTTGTGGCTCTGCTCGACTCCACCATTGTGCCGCTGGAGATCGCCGGGATCGCCGCCGGCAATGCGAGCCGCGGGCATCGCGTGCTGCATGGCGAGGCGCCGGTGGTTCTGGACGCGGCGAAGAGCTATGCCGAAAAGCTGCGCGCGGCCAAGGTGGTGGTCGATGTGGCGGAACGCAGGCACGTGATCCGCAAGGCCCTGGATGCGGTGACGCGCACGGTGCCCGGCGCGCGGTGGCGCGAGGATGAAGCGCTGGTGGAGACGGTGGTCCATCTCACGGAGTGGCCGTCGGTGATTCTCGGCAACTTTGAGGCGGAGTATCTTGCGCTGCCCGAAGAAGTGCTGGTGACGGTGATGCGCGATCACCAAAAGTACTTTGCGGTGGAGGGTGCGGACGGCAAATTGGCGCCGCATTTTCTGGCCGTGCTCAACACCGAGGTGGACGACGAGGGCGGGGAGATTATTCGCCACGGCAATGCGCGTGTGTTGCGGGCGCGCTTCAAGGATGCGCGGTTCTTCTGGGACTTCGATCAGAAGACGGCGCTTGCCGATCGCGTAGAGAGCCTGAAGTCGGTCACGTTCCAAAAAGAACTGGGCAGCTATCACTGGAAGACCGAGTCAAACCTTGCTGTCGTGCGGGAACTGGCGGCAACGGTGAAGGCTGCGGGCCTTGCGTTCGACGAAGCCGCTTTGCTGAAGGCCGTGGAACTGGCCAAGACCGATCTTACGACGGAGTTAGTCAAGGAATTTACCGAGCTACAGGGAATCATTGGCGGGCTGTATGCGCGGGCGCAGGGATTGGGCGAGCGCACGGCGCTGGCCATCTATGAGCAGTACATTCCGGCATCGAGCGAGGACAACGGTCCCGTGTCGGTAGAGGGGCAGTTGCTGGGGCTTGCAGACCGCATTCAGACGATCACGGCGATGTTCGGCATTGGCAATGCGCCCACCGGTTCGAAGGACCCATTTGCGCTGCGGCGCGGGGCCAATGCGGTGGTGATGATTCTGGCCGAGTCGGAGTTGCCGCTGACGCTGGACGATGTCGTGAAGGCCGGCGGGCCTGCCGGTGCCAATCGCGAACAGGTTGCGGCCTTTTTGCGCGAGAGGCTGCACTTTTATTTGAAAGACGTGCGCGGCTTTGCCTATGACGTGGTGAATGCCGTGCTGGCTGCGGATGCAAACGATGT
>JAATGG010000251.1 GCA_015654835.1 Terriglobales bacterium | reverse complement strand
TTCATATTCAGCGCGCAGCAGATCGAAGGCGCAGGTTTCGGAGGCGAAAACGATTGTGTCGGGTCCATCGGGATTTTTGATGCGGCCCATCGACAGCGGCCTGAATCCTCGCGGATCACGGGCGGCAAAGATGCGGTCGCGAGTCATCATCACAATGGAGAAAGCGCCCTCGACTTGGCCAAGGGAGTCGGCAATCGCATCCACCAGCGAGCCGGCGCGCGAGTGGGCGATAAGCTGGACGATGATTTCAGAGTCGGACGTGGTCTGGAAATAGGCACCATCGCGTTCGAGCCGCGAGCGGACATTGCCCAGGTTCACGAGATTGCCATTGTGGGCGATGGCGATGAGGCCTTTGACGGAATCCACACGAATGGGCTGGGCATTGAGCAGGGCTGAGTCGCCGGTAGTGGAGTAACGCGTGTGGCCGATGGACATGGAGCCGGGGAGCTTGGAGAGGACATCGTCGGTGAAGATTTCAGAGACCAGGCCCATGCCTTTGATGTTGGCCAAGTGGTGGCCGTCGGCGGTGGCGATGCCGGCCGACTCCTGGCCGCGGTGCTGCAAGGCATAGAGGCCGAGATAGGCCAAGCGTGCCGCGTCGGGGTGACCGTGAATCGCCATGACGCCGCACTCTTCGCGGAGCTTGGGATCACTGGTATCCGCAGTCTCGGAGACGAGGCATGGGGTATCCGGCGCGCGCTTGCCTTCGGCAAGGACGGAGTTTGTGGCGTCTACGATGCCTTCGACGCCCTGGAAGAGCAACTGGCTCACGCCGTCACCTCGTTACGGAAAGTGGCTTCAAGAGCGGTGGCCCAAGGCTTGCGCAGATCATTCACGGGAGCTGAAATGAAGGGCTCGCGATCCACGGAAATTTCCAGGCGATTGCCGCCCGTGTTCCCGATCCGGGCGATGAAAAAGCTGTGGTCTGCCGCCAACTTCTCAATGGAAGAGACGTGACCGGGCGCGGTGGTAAGAAGCACGGTGGTGGCAGGCTCGGCAAAGAGCCCAAAGAGCGGATGGACCATGAGCGACTGGTCCTGATCGATCTTGGCGCCGATGCCTTTGCTGAAGGCGGACTGCGCAACGGCGACGGCGATTCCACCGTCGGAGATGTCGCGAGCAGAATGAACGAGCTTGTGCTTGGCCAGTTCCTGAAGCAGTTTGTGCAAACGCGCCTCAGCTTCCAAGTCGAGTTCCGGTGGATTGCCCCAAAGGGTGCCGAGAAGCACCTTGGCAAATTCAGAGCTGCCGAACGCAGCCAACTCCTTTGAAGCGGAATCCGTGGTGTCTTCCGGCGCATCGGGAACCGGCGGCGGAATAGGACCGGCTACCGGAAAGGGCGAGTCGATGGACATGCCGGCAACAAGATAAGGACTCATCGGTGCGGGCTTGAACGGAACTTCCAAATCAGGATTCGACGCATCGCCCTTGGGCATTGGCCACAAGAGCAGGATGGCGTCGCCATCTTGCTGAAAGTCCGCCGGGACAGCCTTGGTGACATCGTCGAGAATGCCCACGATGCCGAGCACCGGCGTTGGATAGATGCCTTCGCCGCGGGTCTCGTTATACAGCGAGACGTTGCCACCGGTGATGGGCGTGCCCAGGGCGATGCAGGCCTCGCCGATGCCGTCGATGGCCGTCGAAAGCTGGGCCATGATCTCGGGCTTTTCAGGATTGCCGAAGTTGAGACAATTGGTCGCAGCCACCGGCTTTGCGCCCGTGCAGGCTACCTTGCGCGCGGCTTCGGCCACAGCGTGTTTTGCGCCCAGATTTGGATCGAGATAGGCCCAGCGTCCGTTGCCATCGAGAGCCATGGCCAAGCCGCGCTCATGGCCTGCCGTGCCTGTGCCCTTGATGCGCATGACACCCGCTTCGCCACCAGGCCCCTGGACCGTATTGGTCTGCACCATGGTGTCGTACTGCTCGTAAACCCAGCGTTTGGAGCAGACGTTGGCGCTGGCCAACAGCTTCTTGAGGTCAGCCAGATAATCCCGATCTTTGGCCAGTTCTTCAACCGCTTCCGCTGAAGGCTCGGCAGAAACCGGCGCTTTCCATGTGCCGACCGGCCGGTGATAGAGCGGCGCATCATCGGTGAGCGACTGATTGGGAATGTCGGCGACCAGCACGCCATGATGACGAATCCGCAAACGAGGCTCGGGCTCGACCGTACCCACGATCACGCCGTCGAGGCCCCATTTTTCAAAGACCCGCAGAACCTCGTTCTCGCGGCCCTTCTCGGCTACGAGCAACATGCGTTCCTGGCTCTCGGAGAGCATGATCTCGTAGGAACTCATGCCGGTTTCGCGCTGCGGAACCAGGTCAAGCTCCACATCCAGGCCCACACCGCCGCGCGCACCCATCTCACAGGTGGAGCAGGTCAGCCCTGCCGCGCCCATGTCTTGAATGCCAACAATGGCGCCGGTCTTCATGGCCTCAAGGCAGGCTTCCATGAGCAGCTTTTCCATGAAGGGATCGCCGACCTGCACGTTGGGCCGCTTCTGCTCAGAGCCTTCTTTGAACTCTTCACTGGCCATGGTGGCGCCATGGATGCCGTCGCGGCCGGTTTTGGCGCCCACGTAAATTACGGGATTGCCGAAGCCGGTGGCCTTGCCGTAGAAAATTTCGTCTTTGCGCACCAAACCCAGTGCAAAGGCATTGAGCAGCGGATTGCCGCTGTAGCAGGCTTCGAACTTGGTTTCGCCGCCCAAATTGGGGACGCCAAAGCAGTTGCCGTAGCCGGCGACGCCGCTGATCACACCTTCGGTGACGGCATGATTCCGGGCGACAAGTTCGGGACCCACGCCCGGCTCGGGCGCAATCGGCCCAAAGCGCAGCGAATCCATCACAGCAAGCGGGCGCGCACCCATGGTGAAGATGTCGCGCAAAATGCCGCCCACGCCGGTGGCCGCGCCCTGATAGGGCTCGATGTAGCTGGGATGGTTGTGGCTCTCGATCTTGAAGGCGCAGGCCCAGCCGTCGCCCACGTCGATAATGCCGGCATTTTCGCCCGGCCCTTGCACGACGAGATCGCTCTTGGTGGGCAGCCGTTTCAAATGGACACGACTCGATTTGTAGGAGCAATGCTCGCTCCACATCACGCTGTAAATGCCCAGTTCGGTGAGGGATGGGACCCGGCCAAGCGCCGCCAAAATACGGCTGTACTCATCCGGGGTGATGCTGTGCTGAGCCAGCAACGCCGGGGTTACCGGGACCGGCTCGGGGACTACTGCAGAAGAGGCGGTGGTCATCACGATTGCCTCCATTGTCGCACGGTATTCACATCGAGAGGCGGGCAGAACTGCGAATGGGCGGGGTCTTCGAAGGCCGCCAGCGAGCGTGCCGCTGGCTGCACCGGACTGCCCGGTGCGGGGTAAGTGGTTGATATAAAAACAGTCTACCCCATCAACTTTTAGCCTGTTCCGTGGAACCATGCGCCAAACTTCGAGAGGCCCCGGACACAAAACTTGTCTTCATCCTTGCCATTTTTTACGTCCGACGGAGTGGGCGTGTTTTTCGCGAAGAGAGAAGAATCCGCATTCCAGAGAGAAATCTGGAACTTGCTTGCCTGAGAAAAGGGACGCCTGCGAAATCTATAGGGCCTCGGAAAGCGAAATTTCGTCTAACAGTCTAGCGCGTATG
>JAATGG010000129.1 GCA_015654835.1 Terriglobales bacterium | reverse complement strand
GTCTGGCCAGACATGATCCACCAATGGCAGCTCTTTCCAGACCGGCTTCGGCAGGCCAGGACTGCTCTCGCCGACATTGCGCATTTCACTACGGCTTGCTTTGACAATGGAGTAGTCGACGCGAAGATCTCGTCAACTCATTCGCCGACATTGCCCGAACGATAACTGCCCCTCGCACTGTTTGCAGAAGAGCTATAGTTCGACGAATATCACTTGGACAACATACGAAAGGACTGCCCATGAGCGTTACAGATACGGAAGGAACGACCGATAAGCGGCACACAAATCTGGCGCCTTCGAGGTCCGGCTGGTCAAAGCCCGCACCCAATCAAAGGATCTCTTTTGGAACGCCGATCTCCCGTGCTTTACCCGAGGCGGTGGAAATGCTCTCGGCGCATCATGTGGTCGTCGTAACAACCAGGAGTTTGGCCGGTCCCGATGGACTTGCGGAAGCGGTGCGCGCAGCGCTGGGCTCGGTTGGCATTTCCACGATAAGTGGCATTCGAGCCCACACGCCTCGCGAGGATGTGATTCGTCTAACGCGAGAACTGTCGCATGCGGATGGTGTCGTGACGATTGGAGGTGGTTCGGTCTGCGATGCCGTTAAAGCGGCCCGGCTTTGCCTAGCTAATGGAGTAACGGAAGCTGCCGAGATGGATAGGCTGTGCTCGCACCGGGCTTCCGATGGCGCAGCCTTACCTGTCATTTCTCCTTCGCTGCCATTTATCGCTATCCCGACAACATTGTCGGCAGCAGAATTCACGTCGCTCGCCGGTGTAACGGATGAGCGGGGTCCACGCAAAGAGGGCTACGACTATACGGGCATGGCGCCCAATATAGTCGTGCTCGATCCGGCAATGACGATCGGTACCCCATCCAGATTATGGTTCGGGACCGGCATGCGGGCTATCGATCATGCGGTAGAAACGTGGTGCTCCGTCAACGCTACGCCCCTTTCGGACGCTTCATCACTTTATGCAGCACGGATCTTGATTCATGCACTGGAACGGACTCAGCGGGATTCCGACGATCTACAGGCACGGCAGGACTGCCTGGAGGGAGCCTGGCTGTCCATTCAGGGAGCGTCTGCCGGGGTAAGTGCTGGAGCCAGCCACGGAATCGGTCACGCACTTGGCGGAACCGCGAGGATGCCGCACGGCGAGACATCTTGTGTCATGCTTCCACACGTTCTTCGCTACAATGCCGCAGTAAATGCCGAACGGCAACAAGAGCTTGGTACATTGATCGGGGAGACCGGGCGGGATCTTGCCGATGTCATTGCACAATTGGTCACGAGTTTGGGCCTGCCGGGCAGGTTGCGCGATGCCGGAGTTGACGCTAGTCTACTCGGTGCAGTTGCGGCCGCTGCCATGCACGATCCCTTGCTCGCCACAAATCCACTGCCCATTACCTCGGAAGACGAAGTATTAAAGCTTCTCAAAAATGCATGGTAATCGGCAAAGGTTCGACGACGAAGACGCAAGGCAAATATCTGCCTTGAATTCTGAACCGCGTTTACCCGGCAACAACATATTGGGTAGCGTTGGCTTTGTCCTGGGGCAGGAGAATGTGCGCGATCCCACCCGCGCTGTGGTTGATGTAGGCTTACTCGCTGGTCTAGACTGAGGCCACGACAGAAGTTCCGGTTCCGGGCGGAGGATTGTGCATATAGGCTTGAAGCGCCCGCTCAGCATTCTGTGCCGCAGCCGAGTCTCCATTGCGATCATCCATTTTGGCTTGAAAAGCGGCCACCATGGATGGGGCAAGAGTAAAGGTACCGAAGGTCATCTCAGTTCCTCCCGCAACCTTGACCGTTTCACTGGCGGTTTGGTCGTTATCGCTCGTTGACACAATCGAATTTCCTTTACTCCCTGCCATAAAGCTATTCACGTTGACCTGATTGGCAGAACTCAGGCAGTCCTCAAGATTAGATTGAGTTCCAGAGATGTTCTGTGAATTGAGATCCTTATCTAAACTTGCCACGAGCGTACCGGAGCTGTCGCTCTCACTCGGGCTCTGGTTCGGGGCATACTGTTCATAGGTACTGAGGTCTTGCTGGGCGGCCGATAGATCGCCCGACTGGATGTCCTGAAACAATTGTGCAAAGGATCGGGTTTCAGCTTGCTGGTTGATTATGGACTGCTCGGAACCAGATGTCTGAGATGTTGAGATATATCCGCTCAAACCAGGTATTGTCATTTCCATTTCTCTTTCGTAGCAAAGATTGAGATCAAGAGTGCACCGCCGAGACTATCGAGAGAATGTCTCGCGTGATATGCCCCGGCAGCAAGATCGGATGCAAACGGCCAGCCACAACTCCGAGACGAAGATTAGATCGCAATTAATGAAGGTTGTGTGAAGGAGGTGTGGCCTCTGCCCATCAGCGCGTCGCGCAGCGAGCCGCTGCCGACAGTTGTGATAAGCACGAGAATGAAGCGTGCCAGAACTAGCAACTCCGTATTCAGCCTGCGGCTGCGCAGCACAATGGAATAGCGGAGATGGCGATATTCCATCACGGGACGGATTCTAATACCGATCTTCACGTCTGCTCCTTTACGGAGCTTCTTACGGGCCTTGCCGCCCTATACCAACTGAGCCAGCACGTCCCGCTGGTACGGCAGCAGTTCATGGATGTCCCCGCGCTGAATCACGGCCGGCCAGGAGGGATTTACGATTAACGAACGCCCGATGGCCACCAGGTCGAACTCTTCACGTTCCAAGCGTTCCAGCAGTTCGTCGATACCAGTTACCGCGGCGGTCTCCGCACTTCGAAATGTGTGCGTGAACTCCTCATTCAGCGTGATCGAGCCTACCGTAATGGTGGGCTTACCGATCAGCTTCTTGGTCCATCCTGCCAGATTAAGCGAACAGCCCTCAAACTCCGGCTCCCAGAAGCGGCGCTGTGAGCAATGGAACAGATCCACGCCGGCGGCGGCCAGAGGCGTAAGAAACCGCTCCAACTCTGCGGGGCTCTTCGCCAATTTTGCGTCGTAGTCCTGTTGTTTCCACTGCGAAAAACGAAGGCAGACCGGAAACTCCGGACCAACCTGAACACGGATCTCGCGAATCACTTCCACCGCGAAACGGGTGCGAGCGGCCAGATCGCCGCCATAGCCATCGGTACGTTGATTGGTTCCATCCCAAAAGAATTGGTCCAGAAGATAGCCGTGGGCGCCATGAATCTCTACTCCGTCGAATCCCAGGCGTTGTGCCGACCGGGCGGCCTCGCCGAAAGCGCGAACCACTGCGTCGATGTCCCGCTGCGTCATTGGCTCGGCAATCTTCTCACCTGGTCTGGCAAGTCCTGAAGGACCTATGGCGCCAGGCCGAAATGTGCCGTCCGCAGCTGGCGTCAGACCAACGTGCCAGATCTGGGGAAAGATTTTGCCGCCGGCACGATGAACTTCCTCGACCACACATTTCCATCCAGCCAAGGATTCCTCACCGTAGAAGCGTGGCACATCGGGATAGAAACCCGCTGCCGGATGTGGAACGTAGGTGCCTTCCGTGATGATCAATCCCACTCCACCCTCGGCGCGGCGACGATAATAGGCCGCCACGTCCGGTCCGGGAATGCCCGCTGGCGACTTGGAGCGCGTCATGGGCGCCATCACGATCCGGTTCGATAAGTCCAGATTCTTGATGCTGAAGGGCTTGAATAAAGGCGCAGTATGGATTTCGGTGAGATTGCTCATGCCTGTCTGATGTTCTGGTCTCGACTAAAGTCGCACATCCAGACGTGAATAGGACAT
>JAATGG010000039.1 GCA_015654835.1 Terriglobales bacterium | reverse complement strand
TGGCTTGTCGGCAGTCTGAGGGCTGCTTCGCCACGGCGGCAGCCCTCTACTCTACGTGTTCTTGACGTAATTTACGTTTTAAAATCCCGCCGCCATCTCCGCCGCAGCCGCCTGCTCCACCTGCACTCGGGCCAGCGGTTCCCCCTCCCCATAATGCCCGGCCACAATCTTCACCGCAGCCTCGTCATCCAGGTACGTCCGCACTGCGGCAAGCTTGATCGGGCAAGCAGCCGCCATCTGCGCCACCGCCGTCTTGCTTGACACCGATTGCACCAGCGCCAGCATTGCATTCACAATCGCCGCCACCCCCTGAATCGTCGCCAGCGCATGGCTCTGGCTTTCCGGATTCACGATCCTTGCCGCCTGCAGCAGCGAAGCGTTCACCTGCTGCTGAAACGCCACAACCTGCGCCTGCATCTGCGCCAGCGTGCCCGCCGATGGATGGGCAAGATACGCCCTCGCCTGCGCCGCCAGCAGATTTGAGGCCGCATCGAACCCCGCCGTCGCTGTCGTAAATGCTGACGCATCCGCCGGCGCCAGCACGGCCGCCGTCGAGTCCACTGTGGCCACCGCGCTCTGCAACGCAGGCGCCCAGTTCACAATGTCCTGCGCCACAGTCGCACCCGAGCAGCCGCTCACAAACGGCATCTGCACCAGCAGCGCAATCAGCAGCCACGCGCCCAGCTTGGCCGTCGAGCCTCCCGCTCCCGGTCCATTGTCAGGATATCCATTCTTCGTCGCCGGATCTTGCGCCAGCAACCCCAGCAGCGCCGTAGCCACCGCGGCAATCACCGTGACCAGGCTGCCCGTCCCCGCCTTGCCCAGCGTGATGCCTTGCTGCGAAAGCGCGCCGGCAACGCTGGCCACCGCAATCAGCACGCCCGCCGCCGAAGTCTTCGGATGTTTCCAGATATTCGAAATTCCACTCATGCAAACCCTCCTTGAAAGTGAAAAAGCAGCCCCCGCCGCCCACATGTCGATACACATAGTTTTTTCTGAAAGCTCTTTGTCCGTGGGAATAACGCGCGAGGGCGTCTCGTATCGGTGCACAACTGCAGCGTTTTCGATTCTGCTCTTCACAGAATGCAGGATGCCAAGTGGCAATTTCCTCAAGGAATTGCCACCTTGCACGATGCCAGAGATGTTCATCAGTGAATCGAAAACGCTCTGGTTCCAGTTTCCGCTTACAGGGCGGAATTTTGTGCAAAGGGGCTGCCGAATCGGGCTGAGATTTTGAGGCGCGGACAGGGGTGCTTCCCCATCCTTCGCCTTGGCTGCGAAGGATGGGGCGCGGTGAGTGTTCGCGGAGGGGATTGTTGCGGAGTTTGCCGGGAATCCTGGCTATTTACGCGATGACGGTGTTGTCGATGAGGCGGGTTTGGCCAACCCAGGCGGCTACGGCAAACAGCGTGTTGGGGCGGGCGGTTTCTGCGGGCTCCAGGGTGGCCCAATCCACTAACTCGATGTAGTCGATGCGCAGGGTAGGCTCGGCGGCAAAGGTTTGGCGGGCAGCGGCGATGAGGCTGGCGGCGCTGCGCTGGCCTGCGGCTACCAGCGCCTCCACCTGCCGGATGGCGCGGCTCAGCGTGAGAGCCTGGGTGCGTTCGGCGGGGCTGAGATAGGCATTGCGGGAACTGAGCGCCAACCCATCGGGCTCGCGGACGATCGGGCAGACGACAAGCTTCGCGGGCAGGCGGAGGTCGGTCACCATGCGGCGCAGAACGGCGACCTGGGCAGCGTCTTTCTGGCCGAAGAAGCCGAAGTCGGCCTCGGCTGCGATCAGCAGCTTGGAGACGACGGTGGCGACTCCGCGAAAGTGCCCCGGGCGGGATGCGCCATCGAGGCGGGAACTGAGGCCTTCGACATCCACGAACGTAGCGGCGCCGGCGGGGTAGAGTTCCTCGACCGCGGGAGCGAAAACAGCGTCCGCCCCTTGGGCGCTGGCGAGGGCGCAATCCGCGTCGAAGGTGCGGGGATAGACCGCGTAATCCTCATGGGGACCGAACTGGGTGGGGTTGACGAAGATGCTGACGGCAACCTGGCCGCAAGCGGCCTTGGCTGCGCGAATGAGCGAGGCGTGTCCGGCGTGCAGCGCGCCCATGGTGGGGACGAGGCCGATGGTGCCGCCTTGTGCCCGGCCGGTGCGCGCCCATTGGCGTAATTCTGCAACGGTACGAAGAATATGCATCAGGCCTTGCGCAGCGAGCTGGCTTCAAGGGCGCGGCGTGCTGCCTCCGGCAAGTGGTAACTCTCCTCGTCGGAGGGGAAGGCGTGGCGTTCCACGTCTTCGCGATAGTGTTCGACAGCGGTGCGGATGAGGGCGCCCGCGTCGGCGTAGCGGCGGACGAACTTGGCCGCCGGGGCGAAGGTCAGATTGAGAAGGTCGTGGAAGACAAGAATCTGTCCGTCGCAGTCGGGGCCGGCGCCGATGCCGATAGTGGGGATGGCCAACTCGGCGGTAATGGCTGCGGCGGCCTCGCGGGGTACGCCTTCGAGGACGAGCGCGCCTGCCCCGGCATCGGCGACGGCGTGGGCCTCGGCTTTAAGCTGCTGCACCGCGTCGGCGGTGCGGGCCTGCACACGATAGCCGCCCATGCGGTGGATGCTCTGCGGGGTGAGGCCGAGATGGCCCACGACGGGGATCTCGGCGTCGCTGAGGGCGCGGATCAACTCGGTGCGCGGGCCTTCGATTTTTACGGCTTCCGCGCCTGCCTCTTTGATGTAGCGAATCGCGTTGGTGAGGCCGTCGGCGACGGTGCCGTGATAGCTGCCGAACGGCATGTCGGCGACCACGAGGGCGCGGCGCACGGCGCGGCGCACGGCGCGGGTGTGGTGGAGCATCTCATCCACAGTCACGGCCAGGGTGTTGTCATGGCCGAGCACGACCATGGCGAGCGAGTCGCCGACCAGGATGAAGTCGATTCCGGCTTCGTCGACGAGCCGCGAAGTGGCATAGTCGTAGGCGGTCAGCGCAGAAATCGGCTTGCCCTGGCGCTTCATCTCAGCCAGTGCCGGCATGGTTACTTTTGTGATGGAAGTACCGGAGGGCGTGGAATTGCTGCTTCCGGGGAAATTTGTCAGGCTCATAGCTTTGTCTCCAGTGCCGCTCCGCAAACCCAGGATGCGACCCGAACCAAAGCGAGTATACGCCCGGGGGAGAGGGCAGGAGCAATGAAGATGTCCCATATTTTGCCGGGGAAGAACGGAGGCTGCGACTTGCGGCCAGCCTGCCGTGCGCCGCACACTGGTAAGGATGATGGCATCGGTGGCTTCAGAAATGTATGCCGGGCTGGGCGCGGTGGGCGCTTTGGGGCTGGCGGCCGGCGGATTCGCCTATGCGGCGATGTGGCCGGGATCGCGGATCTTCGGGCCCGCGATACGGGCTCCGCGCAGGCCGGGAGAACTGGCGCTGACCTTCGACGATGGGCCCAATCCCACCTGGACGCCGCGCCTGTTGGAGACACTGGCCTCGTATGATGTCCGGGCGACGTTTTTCATGGTGGGGCACTATGCCGAGGCCGAGCCGGCGCTGGTGCGGCGCATGGCCGAGGCCGGGCATGAGATCGGCAACCATACGTGGAGCCACCCCAATCTGGCGATGACGGCTCCGGAACGCGTGCGCGATGAACTGGCGCGGACCAGGGAAACGCTGGAGCAGATTACGGGCAAGGCGGTGCGGTATTTTCGGCCTCCATTCGGCGCGCGCAGGCCCGATGTGCTGCGGACCGCCCGGCGGCTGGGCATGGCGCCGGTGCTATGGAACGCGATGACCTCGGACTGGGAAGATCCCTCGGCTGACCGGATTGCCGAGCGGTTGATGGGCAAGATCGACAGCTACGCCCGCCGCGGATGGGCGGCCAACATTGTGCTGCACGATGGCGGCCACCTGAGCCTCGGCGTGAACCGGGAGCCTTCTATCACAGCGGCGGGGTTGCTGCTGGCCCGCTACGCCAGTACCCACCGGTTCGTAACGCTGGATGCCTGGGAATAGCGGCGGCAGAGGTTAAGGCACTTTCGGACTGTGTGTAGACCGAAAGCACACATTTAAGTGACTTTTTCTCAACAAAAAGCTACCTTTTACTCATCTCAAAAAGTCTGCGTGTCTTCCGAAAACGCACCTAAGGCTGTTTCGGCGTGCGGCGATGCCAGGCGATGACGCGAACGCCCGGCGGGGGCGTCGGACTGGGCGCGATGGCGGCCGGAGCGGGCGGCGGGGCCGGCAGAGACGCGGGAACGACTTCCGCGGCGGGCTCGGCGTCTGAATCTGCAGTCGGAGGCGGCGGCACTGGCTTCCCCTTGACGAAGACGGTGAACACCCCTGGCGTGTCTTCTGCGGTGGAGATGCCACAGCGATTGGGCGCAGCGAGTCCATAGTTGCGGATGCGGTCGATGCTGAACTTGGAAGCGCGGGGATTGCCCTGGCAGAGATGCCGCTTGGTCACCCAGACTTGCACGAAGGGCAGGCTCGCCAGGGGACGCGTGATCTGGGCTTCTCCATCGTCGTCGGTGAGGGTTTCTTCTTCCCAAAGGTGGTGGGCGATGTCGTCGAGATCGTAGCCGCCGATGATGATCAGATGCACATGGGCGACAGGCTTGCCGTCGTTGCCGCTGAGCACGCGGACCGTGAATGGCTCGTCGATGACCAGCGGGTAGCCCATCTGCGCCACGCACACGGTTGCGGAAAAGAGCAGCGATGCGGCTGCGGAAAAACACGCGAAGGATCGATAGAGTGGGATCATAGGTCGCACCTTGAAGAATTATCGGCGCGAAGAGCAGTTTTAGCGATTTTTAATGTGGCCGGGTAACTCGTTTGAGGGCTGAGGTGACGTGGAATCCCCCCGCCCAGGTCTCGGAATCGAGACCTGAGCGAGATATGGGAGGCATCCGTGTTGGCCTATTCGGAGGTTGAACGGTTCAGGCCCGGACCGCCTTGAAAGCTTCCCCGGCGGCGGCCAGGGTAGCTTCTACTTCGGCTGGGCCGTGGGCGGTGCTGAGGAAGGCGGCTTCGAATTGGCTGGGGGGAAGCCAGATTCCCTGGTCCAGCATGGCGTGGTGGAAGCGGCCGAAAGCGCCCGTGTCGGACTGGGCGGCTTGACCGTAATTCGTCACGGGGCCGGGGGTAAAGAACCATGTCCACATCGCGCCCACGCGGTTGAGCGTAACGGGGACTCCGGCCTTCGCAGCAGCGCGAGCTACACCTTCGGTCACGGCTTTGGAGGTGGCTTCAAGGCGGGGATAGACTTCGGCGGCGTGGGCTTGAAGGTAGCCGATGGTGGCGAATCCGGCGGCCATGGCGAGCGGGTTGCCGCTGAGGGTTCCGGCCTGGTAGACGGGACCGAGAGGGGCCAGCATGTCCATCAAGACGCGCTTGCCGCCGAAAACGCCGACGGGGAGGCCGCCGCCGACAATTTTGCCGAGCGTGACGAGGTCGGCATCGACGCCATAAAGCTGGAGCGCGCCGCCGAGCGCAATGCGGAATCCGCACATGACTTCGTCGGCGATGAGGAGGGCGCCTTCGCGGGTGGTAAGGGCGCGGAGGCCGGCGAGGTAGCCGGGCTCGGGCGCAATGCACCCGGCGTTGCCGACGACGGGCTCCAGAATGATGGCGGCGATCTGGCCGGGATGGGCGGCGAAGGCTGCCTCGACCGCGGAGAGATCGTTGAAAGGCAGAGCGAGGGTGAGGTGGGCGATCTCCTCGGGGACGCCCGCCGAGCCGGGGATGCCGAAGGTGGCAACGCCGGAACCGGCTTTGACGAGAAGTCCGTCGGCGTGGCCGTGATAGCAGCCCTCAAACTTGACGATGATTTTGCGGTTGGTGGCGGCGCGGGCCAGGCGAATAGCCGACATGGTGGCCTCGGTGCCGGAGCTGACGAAGCGCAGCTTTTCAATGGCCGGATAGCAGGCGACGACGCGCTCGGCGAGATCGGCTTCGGCGGCGGTAGAGGCTCCAAAGCTGGCGGAGCGGCTCGCGGCCTGCTGGATGGCTTCGACGACGGGCGGGAAGGCGTGGCCCAGGATCATCGGACCCCAGGAGCCGAAGTAGTCGATATAGCGATTGCCGTCGGCATCGGTAAGGTAGGCGCCCTGGGCGCTGGCGATGAACGGAGGGGCTCCGCCGACGGCACGGAAGGCGCGGACCGGCGAGTTGACGCCGCCGGGAAAGAAGCGCTCGGCGCGCTGCTGGAGTGCCTGGGAACGGGTGCGGTCGGGGGTAGAGATGCTGGAACTCATGATGGGTCCAGTATAGAAGGGCCGGGAGATTGAATCAGGCGGGCCGGGGCGGGCATCGGGGTGAGTGTGGACGGATTGAACGAGATGGACGGGCGGTTGCTGGTCATCTTCGATGGCCGCTGTGGATTCTGCAACGGCTTGGTGCGGTGGTTTTTGCGCCGGGACCGGCGGGATCGCCTGCGGTTTGTGCCGTTTGAGTCGCCAAATGTGGCTGGGGTACTGGGGCGTGCCGAGAACCTGCCGGCCTTTCTGCAGAACCACCTGGCCAGCGGCAGTCTTGCCCCGAGCACCCTGATCGTGGTGCGTTCTGAGGCCAGCGGGCCGGCGGGGAGCAAGGGAACGGCGCAGGTGCTGGTGCGGTCGGATGCGGCGCTGGCCATGCTCGGGGCGCTATCGTGGCCCTGGCCGGCTTTTGCAGCGGCATTGCGGTGGATTCCGCGGCCGCTGCGAGATTTGGGGTACCGCATGGTGGCAGGCGCGCGCTATCGCCTGGGTGGCCGGCTGGCAAGCTGCCCGGTTCCTACAGCGGAGGAGCGGGCGCGGTTTCTCTAGCGGTTTTGGACATATTTTGACGGGTGGCGGCGTTTCGAGAAGAACTGCCTTTCGCGGGGAATCCTGCTAGAATCGTTGTTTCCGGCCAGCCGAGCCGTACGAAATTCCACCTCAGAAAGCCGCACCGTGCCTGACGAAACCAAGTCCAAATCCGTGACCTACGCCGACGCTGGCGTGGATATCAGCAGTGGCGACCGAGCCAAGGAGCGCATCAAGTTTCTGGCGCAGAAAACCTTTAACCGCAATGTGTTGGGTGGAATCGGCGGCTTTGGCGCCCTGTTCCGGCTCGATCTGCAGCGCTGGAAAACCCCGATCCTGGTGAGTTCGGCCGATGGCGTCGGCACCAAGCTCAAGGTGGCGTTCGAACTGGGACTGCACCAGACGGTGGGCATGGACCTGGTGAACCACTGCGTGAACGATATCGCCGTGCAGGGCGCCACGCCGCTGTTTTTTCTGGATTACCTGGCCAGCGGCAAGCTCGATTCGGAGGTGACGGAGAGCGTCATTACCGGGCTGGCCGAGGCCTGCAAAGCCAATGGCTGTGCTCTGATTGGCGGCGAGACGGCGCAGATGCCGGGCTTTTATACCGATGGCGAATACGATCTGGCGGGATTTATCGTCGGCGCCGTGGACCGCGAAAAGATGGTCACGGGCGCAGGCATCAAGGCGGGCGATGTGCTGATCGGGCTGCCCTCCACGGGACTGCACACCAACGGCTATTCGCTGGCGCGCAAACTGCTATTTGAGGTGGCCGGCTACAAGACAACGCAATATGTGACTGCGATCAAAGAAAAAGCCGGCACCGCGCTGATGAAGACGCACCGCAGCTATCTTTCGGTGATCCAGAAGCTGGTGGCGGCGGGTCTGACGACGGGCATGGCGCACATCACCGGCGGCGGCATTACCGAGAATCTGCCCCGCATTCTTCCCAAGAACACGGGGGCGCAGATCGAGTTGGGCTCGTGGCCGGTGCTGCCCATCTTCGAGCATCTGCGCGATCTGGGCCAGGTATCGCAAGACGAAATGATGCGCACGTTCAACATGGGCGTGGGCCTGATTGCGGCGATTCCAGCGGCAAAATATACGCGCGCCAAAAACCTGCTGGACCGGGCCGAAGAAAAGTTTTACATGATTGGCCGGGTAGTGAAGGGCGACCGTAAGGTGCAGTACACATGAGTTCGGGCAAGCCGGTGCGGCTGGGAATTTTGCTGTCTGGCCGGGGATCGAACTTCCTGGCGATAGCCGGGGCGATCCGCGAAGGGCGGCTCGAGGGTGTGGAGATCGCGGTCGTGATCGCCAACGTGGCCGAGGCGCCCGGACTGGCGGCGGCCCGCGACCTGGGCCTGAAGCACGAGATCTTTGTTTCAAAAGGCCGCAAGAGAGCCGAGCACGATGCCGATGTGCTGGCGTGTCTGCGGGCGCATCGGGTGGACTTGGTGTGCCTGGCGGGCTATATGCGCCTGTTGTCGCCGGAGTTTGTGGCGGCATTTCCGAATCGCATCCTCAACATTCACCCGTCGCTGCTGCCGGCGTTTCCAGGGCTGGACGCGCAGGAGCAGGCGTTCGACTATGGCGTAAAGGTGGCCGGCTGCACCGTGCACTTGGTGGACGAGCATCTGGACCACGGGGTAATCGTGCTGCAGAGAGCGATTCCTGTGCTGGAGACGGACGACAGCCACTCGCTGGCGTTGCGGATTCTGGACGAGGAACACGTCGCTTATGCCGACGCCATTGCGCGGGTGGCGAGCGGCGAATATGAGGTTCGCGGGCGGCGGTTCGTGAAGCGGAAAGTCTCCATTAACTGAGTTATGAACTTTATGGACTGGCTGGTTTGCTGCGGAAGTTTGCCGCGCTGTCAAACGGTCCGGCTTGCACACTGCCAGTAACTTGACCACTTAGAGAGAGTTACATCCACTTATTAACTTTTCAGAAGATAGACCTTCGATTGCCTAGGCTTGATCCAGTACCTCGACATAGGACAGACATGCTGCGTCCGGCGAATTGTGCGCCTTCGCCAAGGGATGGGTGCGGCCGAAGGAGGATCGATGGCCAATATTTTGGTGAATCTTGAAAAGGGCATAGAAATCGGGGCTGAGGATGCTCTGAAGTGGTTGACGGGCGCGGGTAAAACCCTGCACGCGGCCCCGCAGGTGATTGCGGCCCTGGCTACGCTGGTGGGCGCGGTCGAAAAGCCGCTGGCGGATTTTGCCGGTGCGGCTGCCAATCCGCTGAATATTGCGCTGGATGTTCAGACAGTAAACGATTTGCGGACGGCGTGGCCGGATGTGAAGAAGTTTCTCGGGACCCTGGGAGTCAAGTTCTAGCTTGTTTGTTGCCGGGTCCGTGTGCCGCTCCCCCTTGCAGAGTTTCGCCCCGGATACGGTAACCTGCACTCAACGTGACTCTGGAACGGCGCCGAGTTACTTTGCGGTCCCGTCAAACCCCTGAAGAGATAGCTTTGTCGAAACGAGTGACCTATACTCCGTCTAGATTTTGCTCTGTTTTTCTGTGCCAGCCTCTCGGTAGTTGTTCGGGCCTTGCTTCTTCTTCAGTTCTTTCAGCATTGTGCGGCCCCTGAAATCGCAGGCGATCCACCTCAAACCTGCCTGTTGTGCATCTTTACTTCTTCCCCTCGCCGCCGGTTGAGGTCCGCACTTCCTGCTGAAAACTGCTGCCGCTTGCCCAGTTCGCAAGCGCTCCCGGGAATCCTTCCGGTATTTCCCCGTCTCTGCCGGATTCCGATTCAAGATGCCCGCGGACATGCCTCGCAGTCATGTCCCTGCAGTCAGATCGCGGTTTCGTTTCATTGGCAAGGAACCGCACGCTCTATCGTCAGCAACATTGGGGTCGATCGCATGAAAGCCACACGTTTAGCAGCACTCAGGTTGATCGCGCTCTTTTTCTTATTGCCGGGTCTGGCTGGCCTGATCGTTTCAGCCGTGATTTCGACAAACTATCTCGACAAGCTGCCCAAGTTTCCCGCGCCGGAAGAGATGAGGATCATTCCCCGCAATATCCATGGAACCGTGGTCTATCAAACAGAGGAAGAAAACCGCCGCCTGAACCTGTTCGAATATTCGTCCACCGGCGTATTCGTACTGGGCCTGGGGTTGGGCCTGGTCTATCTCGAACAGTGGGGCGGGATTCGGGCGCGCGATGCAGAAGAAGCCGAACTGCATCCGGAAGAGACGCATTAGCAGCGGCATTCGGGCTGTCGTCAGGCAGCCCGGCCCTCTTCTACAATAGAGCGATGCCAGAACTGCCGGAAGTGGAAACGATTGCGCGCGGCGTCGATCGGCGTGTCAGCGGCGACCGCATTGCCGAAGTCTGGTTCGGCAGCCATCGGGAACCCTTCAAGACCCCTGCTGCGCGCCAGGCCAAAGGGCTCGAAGGCCGCATCGTCCTCTCCGTGCACCGCACCGGCAAACACCTCGTCTGCGAACTGGGGCCTGCAACATCCGCAGGCAAGCGCGGCAGCAAGCCCGAGGCGCAGTGGATCGTGCATCTGGGCATGACGGGCCGTCTGCTGGTCACCACGCCCGACGCACCCGTTGCCCTCCACACCCACGCGCGCCTGACGCTGGCCAGCGGCCGCGAAATCCGCTTTGTGGACCCGCGCAGGTTTGGGCGCCTGGAGTTCCGCGATTTGGAGCGCATGGCAAGCTTCAGCGGCGCAGGCGCGGAACCGCTCACCATCGGCGCCGAGGCATTCGCGGCCCTGTTCCGCGGGCGCAGGCTTTCAATCAAGGCCGCCCTGCTGAACCAAACCCTGCTCACCGGCGTCGGCAACATTTATGCCGATGAAAGCCTGTTCCGCGCCGGCATCCGCCCGCGCAGGATGGCGGGCCGGCTCACCCGTGTGGAGTTGGAACGGCTGCGGGTGGCCCTGCGCGAGGTTCTGGAGCACGCCATTCAGCTCGGCGGATCGTCGGTTTCGGACTATGTGGACGCCGACGGCGTGCGCGGCTTCTTCCAGCTTGAGCATTGCGTCTACCTGCGCACCGGCAAGCCCTGCCGGCACTGCGAAGCGCCCATTCGCCGCATTCTGATCGCCGGGCGCGGCACCCATTTTTGTCCGCAATGCCAGCACTAGAACCAGGCTTCTATGGTTTTCAGAATTCCAGACTGGCACAAGCTTCCAGAATGTAGAAAAAAGTAAACCCTGCCCAGCCGTAAGTTGCAGAAAACAGGAAAACCCAAGAATGGCCCGGCGATTGCTATAGGTATAGGCGCCAGTGATGTTAAGAGGCTGCCGAAACCAAGTTTACGGTAAGCCCAAAGAAAAGCAGGCCCCGGCAAGAGAAACCGCCAAAGAGCGGCCCCTCAAAAGGGAAACCGGTCGGGAAAGCCTGCAGCAGGTGCGATTGGGACAACCATCGCCCTCACAATACGCTGGGAGGCCAGTGACCAGCGCAAGATCGCAAAACGCCGCTCCCATCGGAGCGGCGTTTTGTGTTGGAGCAGACATTGAAAACTCCATTTTCAAGCAATGCTTTTTGCCGGCACAAATATTCCCTGAGCACTGGCGTACGCAATTCATCTCATAAGCCTTGCCTCCAGAGCCCCTTGTAAACTGGAAGCGCTTCTCGATGCCTGGTCGATCTTCTTGGGGAAAGCCGGCTCGTTACCTTTGCGATCCGGAAATCCATTTAGCTGAAAACCTCACTTGCCAGCCGCGGTGGTTCGCTGTAGTATCGGACTTGCCTATAAAGCGGCTGATGCGGGCCACCCCAACCGGGCAGAGCAAGCTCGTCGCCAACTAAGGAATCTTCGCCGGACATCCAATCCATGAGCAGGCTGCATGTGGCGAAGGCTCCCAACGGGAAGGGCATTTTTCTGAAGAAAGTATTGGCTGCACCGTACCGATCCCGGCAACGGGATGGAGCTGAAGCAAGGCTCTTGGATACTAGGTGGTTTCGCATTTTCACAACGGCCATTGCCAAGGGGGCCACAGGGTTGAGCCAGCGCGGCTACACGGAGCGGGGTTCCTGCCGGCGGAGGTTTGCTGCGGGGCACATCGAACGTATGACTCCGCATACAGGCCGCACATGTCACAACACCTGTGAAAATGTTTTGGGCCTCTCGCAAGATCGGCATATCGCGCATGGAGCAGGCCTGCCAGGCAGTTTGCTCGTGTCCCGCAATGATTGGACCGTTCGCCGTTTTCCCCGTCCCAACCAGGACAGGTATCCGGGCTGTTCAGCTCCCGGAAGAAAACCGCTGAACCGAACGCATCTCAGGGTGAATGTATCTCTAGCGCAAGGTCGCAAAGGTTGACACGACTGTCACGACAGCATCTCCACAAGAGTTGGTTGTCTGTTGGATGGAAGACCGTGGGTCGCGCGCCAGAGATCGTTCTCCCAAGGTGAAACAGCAGCACCTCAGCCCAGGAAATTTCAACAGGACCTAAACCACCCTTGAAATGGCGTAGAACCACAATGCATCAAATAGCAATGCACCAGGAAGTGCACGCATGACGACAGAATCGACGCAGCCCCAGCCAGAGTTGGGGCCAGCCTCGGCCAACGGCCCGGGCCAGTCGCAGGGGCATCGGCGCCGCCGGCGCCGCCGCAAAAACAAGCCGAGTCCAGCAGGCACGCCTCAGGCACAGCAAGCCCAAACGCAGCCTCAGCCGCAGCAACCGCAACCGCCCCAACCTCAGGCGGCGGCTGTTCAGCAGCGAAAGCCAGCCCCCCCAACTCACCAGAATCAGGGAAGAAAAAAGAAAAAATTCTTCCAAAAAGGTTCTGCCCCTCAGGCTCAGCCGGGCAATAGCACGGCTATCCCCCAAGCCAAGCGCAAGGGGAAGCAAAGAGGTCCCCGGGAGTTTGTGGGTCCCATGGACCACAGCTATCGCGTCGTGAACGGCAACATTGCGGATGGGCCGCCTTCGACGATCCCCACCTCAAGCAATGGCCACGGCGGCGGGTACTACCAGGACAACTATCAGGCTGCTCCTCCCGTTCCCATCCGCGAAGACGCGCCCACCCGCATTTTCTGCTTCATCGAGGACCTGTTTTTCCTGGCGAAAATTCAGGAGACGGCCCGTAAGCTGGGCGTGAAAGTGGAGTTTGTGAAGGGCGAGAAGGAAACCGTGGCGCGGCTCACCGGAGCACCGGAAGCCGAACGGCCCAAGCTGATCGTCTTCGACTTGAACAATGCCAACGCCAAGCCTATGACGCTGATTCCCAAGTTCAAGACAAAGTTCAAAAAAGGCACCTCCATCATCGGCTTCTTGTCTCACCTGCAAGGGGACCTGAAGATGAAGGCTGTCGAGGTAGGCTGCGACACCGTCATGCCGCGCTCGGCCTTCTCGCAGAGCCTGCCCAACCTGCTGCGCCGCTACGGCATGGAAGAGGAAGAAGAATACATTCCTCAACCGGCCTAAGCCGGTAAGATCCTTACCCGGTACAAAGGGCGTTTCCCATATAGGAAGCGCCCTTTGTGCTGGTCCGTACACATCGGATCTCGTGGCCTATAAAACACAGCCACGAAGATTTATCCGGGAGGCCACGCCAGCGGCCGCCCGCCCAGCAGGTGCAGGTGGAGATGCCCCACCGTCTGGCCCCCATCCTCGCCCGTATTCACGACTACCCGATAACCTTTGGGCAAATCCTTCGAGCGGGCAATCTCCGCAGCGGCCCCCAACAAGTGCCCTAACAGCGGAAGGTGGTCTTTGCCGGCTTCGGCCAGCGAAACAATATGTTCGCGCGGCACCACCAGCAGATGCACCGGCGCCTGCGGATTGATGTCGGCGAACGCATAGCAGAGTTCGTCCTGATAAATAGCTGCCGAGGGAATGCTGCCTTCAATGATCTTGCAAAAGAGACAACTCATGACGCGTTCAGTGTATAGGAGCAGTGCGGCTACAGCGTTTTCGATTTTGCTCTGAACAGAATGCAGGATGCCAAGTGGCGATTTCCTCAAGAAATCGCCGCGGCCTTGCCGTGCCGCAGCACAGGCGTGCGCAGACACAACAGGCCTGTGCCATGGCACAGGCCTGAACGGTTGTAACGGGCTCTGAAATTTTGAACTACGCGCAGCACCCGCCGGCACACACTCCCGACAACAAGTTCGGAAACATACCTGGCGCTCTGCGGATTACTTGTGTTCGACCGGGGCGGCAGCCGGCTGCGCCGGTGGCGCGCTCTGCTGCACCGTGGGCGCAGGAGTCGTAGGCTCGGTAATGCCCTTGATGCCTTCTTTAAAGCCCTTCAACCCTTCGCCCAATCCCTTGCCCAACTCCGGCAGCCGCTTGGCGCCAAACAGTAGGAATGCCACTACGCCCAGCACCACCAGATGCCAAGGCTGAAATAGATCGCCCATCGCATTACCCTCCACGCGCCCAGAAACCGGCACGTATCGTCATTCGCTATTGTCGCACAAAGCCAACCGCGCGCGCCCGGGGGCTGCGCCCATTCACGTTAGCTCCCCAGCAAGGGTTTGATTTCAATTGACTTGCGCCGGCTTGCCCAAACGCTCCGTCACCATGGAATAAAAACCGCGGAGATCTTCTTCCTCGCCCACGGTCAGACGCCGGTATACCTTCATCAGGGGAAACAGCCGGGAACCGCGCACATCGATGGCTGGCACCGCCATCGCTCCGCCTGGATACTGGGTCATTTCCCAAATGCCCGCATAGCGGCGGCGCAGAACCTCGCCCAGGTAGCTGCCCCAAAGCCGCACCTCAAAATCCACATCGCGCTCCGGGCTCTCGCCCACCAGGATGAGAATCTCGTCCAACGCATCGATCGAATCCGAAGAAAAATCCAACTCGTGATGAAACTCATCGTGCGCCAGCTTGACCGCCGACTGGGCGTAGGCCTCCATCATGGCCCCCAGATCGGGGAAGGACGCGGACTCCAAACGCTTACGAATACCATTCAGCAGATCGCTCATTGCTCTTCAAGAGTACATGCCTCGGTGCCCGTACCGGGAGGTGGAAAAGTGGTATCTTCCTGCCCCCTTGTGGCAGACTGAAAAAAACACTTTGCATTTGGAGAATTCTGATCTCATGAAAATGATCAAGCTCCTCGCCTTCGCCGCCGGACTGGCGCTTATGGCCGGCACGGCTCACCCCGCCAGCCGCGAAATCTATCCCGATCCCGCGCAGGCCAAGGCCGACATCGCCGCCGCGCTCCGGACCGCGGCCCAGACCCACAAGCGGGTTCTGCTCGATTTCGGAGGCAACTGGTGTGGAGACTGTCAGGTGTTGGATATCTACTTCCACAACCCTCAAAATCTGCCCATTCTCGATGCCAATTTTGTGCTGATCCACGTCAACATCGGCCACATGGATGAGAACCTGGACATCGCCGAAAGGTACGGCGTCCCCCTCGGCAAGGGCGTGCCGGCACTCGCCGTGCTCAGCGAAAAAGGCACTCTGCTTTATAGCCAGAAGGCCGGCGAGTTTGAAGCCATGCGCCGCATGGAGTCCTCTGCCGTAACCAGCTTCCTGGCCCAGTGGCGCCCGGCCCACACCGGCTGCTCCACCGTTATGATCAGCTGCTAAAGCTGTTAACGAATCAGCGAAGTCAAGCGGAGCTATACAACTAACTTGTCGAGAGCGGAACTATGTACGATTCCGTTTAACCGTTGATAGGTTGTTAATGCTTGCGCTTCCGTCATGCCCGCAATCAGATCTACCACTATCCTTTTTATGGCAGTTGTAGTTCCAGCGGCACCTTTCAAACGCTCGCGATAGTAGGGTGGAAGAAGCCGCGAAGGAGACTTTCTGGTTTCATGAAGAAAGACATTGAATAAATAACGGATGACTTGGCGATTAGCATGCTGTTGCACGGCGAGCCCGGGCGACTCAATGACGTAGTACCAAGTTAACTGCTTGAGCAGGGCAATTTGGCTTCGCAGGTTCTCTCCAACTCGTACCGTGGTGTTAGCGCTCTCCGGGCCGGCAAGTGACAAACCGTTGATATAACGACCAACCAGTTGGCTTGTAAAGGTTCGTAATCTGGTCCTGTCGTCCCGCGTACCCTCATAAGGCCCTGACAGTTTGAAATGCGCGAACAGCAAATCGGCAAAAATTGAGCGAATATCGGAATCAGTAGTCTTTTTGAGTTCTTCTAATTTTGTTTTGTTGTCAATGACATACTGTAAGAACTTATCGCCCTCGGCGGTAAAATCCGGCTCACCGCCTTCTCGAACACGTTGTGGAAGCAACAGATGCAGCGGAATCAGACCAGCACGGTAAAAGTCCTCGGCATCATGAATCGCATAAGTGAGATCGTCCGCCCAGTCCATCAACTCAGCTTCAGCCGACCTAACATGTGGGCCGGTCCCCTTTTTTCCTGTCGCTAATTCAAACGAAGCCAATTCCGTATCGTAGGCACCCCATTTACCAGGCTTCAGGGGATGCGCTCCATTATGGGTCCAAGGGTATTTGAGAATTGCACGTAGTGTGCGATCTGTCAGATTCAGGCCGTTGAATTTAATGTCCCGAAAGGCGAGCTCCGTCACAATGCGAAAGCTCTGCGCATTGCCCTCGAATCCCTGTATTTCCTCTCCTGCAAGCTTGTTGAGCACTTCCTCTGCCAAGTGGCCGAAAGGTGGATGCCCTAGATCATGCGCAAGACATGCAGACTCGACCACATCTGGATCTACTTTGTGCGTGCGGGCAAGCTCAGGTTGTTTGAGAATCAGCTTCTCGGCAAGACGCCGACCAACTTGCGCTACCTGGAGAGTATGGGTAAGCCGATTATGAAAAACATAACCAGACTCGCCCGATACGACTTGGGTAGTCGTTGAAAGGCGCTAGAGCGCCGAAGAATAGAGAATGATATCCCTATCCCGTTGAAAGTCGTTCCGATCATCTCCCCTTCGGCTCTCTTCCATGAAAAGTCGCCGAGTAGTTTCTTGCGGATCGTACGACACTCAACGTTCCTCGGAATTCTCCTGAGATAATACGGGAACCAAAAAAAGCTCGGAAGTCAGAGTAACTTCGCCTTTTTCGAGCAAATCGGAGAGAGCGTCCTGAATTTCCATATAGCTATACTCCGATCCAAGGTCGGCAAGCAGACCGGTCGGTTTCAAGGAAGATTCACGAATGCGCTTCAGAACCGCCTCACCCGGCGCCAAGTAAGCGACTGTCGACATATGTCCCTCCCCTTTGGAAGCTAAATGCTAGCACAGAAATTCTCTTCCATGCGGAATTCGGATTACATGACTGCCGATACAGTCGCAAGATGGTACCTACGACTCACCGCCTCAACTAAGCGGCGCCAGATGCTTGGTGTTCTGGTATGTGTAGGTCACGCGGTGAACCACCGTGATGGTCGAGAGCACGGCGAGAACCCACAGCACCGGA
Organism: Terriglobales bacterium; assembly: GCA_015654835.1. Lineage (GTDB taxonomy): Bacteria > Acidobacteriota > Terriglobia > Terriglobales > Acidobacteriaceae > Telmatobacter. The sequence continues at coordinate 6,070 of JAATGG010000039.1, read as the reverse complement.
GCCATCACGCCCCAGTGATTGAACAGCGCACCCAGAATAATGAGCACGATGCGCTCCGGCCGCTCCATAAAGCCGACCTTGCACTGCCCGATGAGAGCCTCTGCGCGGGCGCGGGTATAGCTGACCATCAGCGATGTAACCATGACGAAGGCCGTCAGCACCACGTAGCGGAAATGGTTGATCCGCGCGTAATACACCAGCAGCCCGAAAAACAGCACCACGTCGGAGTAGCGGTCGATCACCGAGTCAAAGAAGGCGCCGAAGACCGTTACCTGGTTGGTGCGGCGCGCCACTCGGCCATCGACCATGTCGAAGATGCCTGCGCCGATAATCACCAGGCCCGCATAAAGAAACATGCGCCCGGCATTGTTGGCGTCCGCGTGTCCAAACAGAAACGCCGCGGCAATATTGATGATCAGGCCCACAAAAGTGAGCACGTTGGGAGAAATACGGGTAAGCGACAGACCGTGGACAATGCGGTCGAGAAGCCAGCCGCACGCGCGGCCAAAGGCGCTGGTCCAGGTCATTCCGGAGTTCCTCGCTACTGCTCTGTGCTGGCCGCGGCTCCATTTTCGGAGGCGGCGGCGGCTGCAGCTTCGTCGTGAATCGTGGTCAGTTTCAGGATTTCAAGCTCGCGCTTGCCGTTCGGGGTCACAATCGTGGCGATATCGCCCACGCGCTTGCCCACAATGCCGCGGCCAATGGGCGAAGTGGTCGAGATCAACCCCTTCGACACATCGGACTCCTCGCTGGTAACCAGCCGATAGACAATCTCTTCGTCCTTGGTCGTATCGAACACCACCACCGTCGAGCCAAAACCGGCCCGGTCATGGGGGATGTTCGCCAAATTCACAAGAGAGAGTTCGGCCATTCGTCGCTTGAGCTGGCCCAATCGGGCGTTAACGAATTCCTGGCGCTGCTTTGCCATGTGATATTCGGCATTTTCAGACAAGTCGCCCAGCGAAACAGCCTTCTTGATCTCGGCTGGCAACTCGTGGGCTAGCTCGTGCTCAAGGATTTGGATCTCTTTGAGAAGCTGATTTTTGATATGTTCGGGCATCCGGATTCCATGGCGGGAGGAGCTGAGTTGCTCAGACCGCAAGAGATGAAAGAACTCAACTTCCCATTATACGCGGGGCGGTGGAGCGAGGCTGCCGGCACTCACGAGATGGGACACCGCACCGAAAACTGGAAAGCCGCGGCCTGAAATCGGCAGCCCGCAATCAGCAATCCGAACTCAGCGATCCGGGGCGGGCGATTCCCCCTCGCCCGCGTCGAAATCCCCAGCATCGGCATTCCCGCCAGCGTCAGCATCCCCATCTGTCCCATTGCCGGCCGCATGGTCGTCGGCTTCCTTGCCAGCCGTCCTGTGCTCGTCCAGAAACGACTGCAAAATGAGCGTGGCGGCCACTTGGTCCACCACGCTGCGGTGCTGCTGGCGGGCATGGCCGGCTTCGTAAAGAATCCTGTGGGCCTCGCGGCTGGTCAGTCGCTCGTCCCACAGATGGATCGGAAGACCGGCCAGTTCGCCCAGCGCCGCGGCAAAGGCCTGGGTCTTGGCGGCCTGGGGGCTCTGCTCCCCCGACAGGTGCAGTGGATTGCCGACAACAATGCCCACCACCCCAAACCGCCGCGCCAGTCGCGCCAGCGATCGCAGGTCTTCCCGTGGATTATGGCGCCGTTCCAGCGTCAGCACCGGCTGCGCCGTCAGCCCCAACTCGTCCGACACCGCCACGCCAATGCGGCGGTTGCCGACATCGAGCGCGAGATAGCGAGGCACAGTTTGCAAATTTCCAGCTCCTGCCGCAAGTCCGGCCACAGATTCAGGCCCAGGCTCAAACCCAGTTTTTTTGTTTCCCGGTTTACAATCCCGATTTACAGTTCCGGTTCCCAGCTTAAAGCCCCTCGGACGCTAAGTCTCCTCTGCGGCGAAGAATGCCTCTCTTGGGCATCATGCCCATTACAATCAAAAGGTAGAGAATCCGCACAGGCATTTGCCGCGTCTTAATAAAGAAGGGTACATAACAGAGGATGGTGCGCCGCAGAGCACGAAGAACCAGAAAGAAGAGTGGCTCTGGGGTAGCGGGAACTTTGCTGACCCTGTTTCTCGTATTGCTAGTGGGTGCCGGCGGAGCGGCTTGGCTGATTTTTACGCCATTCGGGCCGGAAACCGAGACATTTGTCGAGATAGCGCCCAGATCTTCGACGCTTGAAATCGCCCGGCAGTTGGAGTCGGCCGGCGTGGTGCGCAGCCAGTATGCCTTCGATCTGGTGCGCTGGTGGAAGCGGGGAATCCTCAAGGCCGGCGAATACCGGTTCGATCACCCCACCGCGGTCATCGAGGTTTACGCGCGCATCGCCCGTGGAGATGTCTACACCAAGGCCGTCACTGTGCCCGAGGGCGCGAACATTTTTGAGATTGCCGCGCGCCTGGAGCAGGTTGGGCTCGGTTCGCGGCAGGATTTTCTGAAAGCAGCAGTACAACAGGCGGGATTGATCAGCGATCTGGACCCCAGAGCCAACAGCCTGGAAGGTTATTTGTTTCCGGATACCTATCATTTTCCCCGCAAGGCCACTTCGGCGCAGATTGCAGCAGCAATGGTGCGACGGTTCAGAGTGGTGGCCGCGGAGTTGGGATTGAGACAGAACGTGCATGCAGTGGTCACCATGGCTTCGCTGGTGGAACGCGAGACGGCAGTGGCTGCGGAACGACCCTTGGTGGCTAGCGTCTTTAACAACCGGCTGGCAAAAAATATGCCGCTGATGACCGATCCATCGGTGATTTATGGGTTGGAGCGCGAGGGATTGTGGCGCGGCGCCATCTATCTCAGCGACCTTAAGCGGGACACTTCGTACAACACCTACCTCCACCCCGGCCTGCCGCCCGGCCCGGTGGCCAATCCCGGCGTTCCCGCCTTGCGTGCGGCCATGGAGCCGGCGCAGACCGACTACCTCTACTTTGTAGCCGCCGGCAAAAATCCCCAGGGCCACTCCCTGTTTTCCAGCAGCCTTGAAGAGCACAATCGCAACGTCACCGGCTACCGCCAGGCCACAAAAAAGGCAGGTGGCCGATGAGGACTCCATGGCGCCAGGCGGCGGCCATGGGGCTCGTGCTTCCGGTCGCGCTGCTCTCCGGCTGCCTGTGGAGCACCCGCAAGCTGCCCATTCCCAAGGCTCCGACCATCACCCGGACAGCTACGCCCGAGGAACTAGTGGCCCGGCTGAATCAGCGCTGGGACGCCTTGAACAGCCTCGTAGCCACCGTCGAGATCCAGGCCAGCGTCCTCAAGACCAAGCAAGGCGTGGCCACCGACTATACTTCCGTCCGCGGTCACATCCTCATCCGCAAGCCCGAGCAGTTGCGCGTCTACGGGCAGGTTCCCGTGCTCGGTACGCCCATGTTCGACATGGCCAGCGACGGCAAGAACTTTTCGCTCTATATCCCTCCCCGGAAAAAAGCGGTGAGGGGTCCCAACGAGGTAACCAAAAAGTCCACCAACTCGCTTGAGAACATGCGCCCCGGGTTCTTTCTGGATGCCATGGTGGTGCGCGGGCTCAATCCGAACGAATTCTATTCGGTGGCTGCCGATACCGATACCGTCGCCGACCCCACCAATAAGCGCCTGCTGCTGGTTCCCGAATACATTCTCAGCGTGGTGCGGCGTAAGGCGGCCACGCAGGAGCTGGCGCCGGTCCGCGTCGTGCACTTTCACCGCGACGACCTGATGCCCTATCAGCAGGATCTCTACGATAAGGACGGCAACCTGGAGACACAGGTCTTCTACAGCGACTACACTGATTTCGGATCGGGCGGCAAATATCCGGCCAGGGTCACCATCAAGCGTCCGCTGGAGGAATACCAACTCGTTCTGATGGTGGAAAAAGTTGTGGAAAACATGAAGCTGACCGACGATCAGTTTCATGTGGAGATTCCCGAAGGAACCAAGATCCAGACGCTGCAATAAACAGCGCTTCAGCGGCGGCAAAGCCGCGTACTTCCTCGCCTTGCAAAGCATTCCGAATCTACCGCACCGGTCCTTATAGGGATTCCCGGCTGGGCGCCTTGGCCTCTCCCGTAAAGGGCGATCCCCACAGCCTTATGCCGGTGAGAACAAGCATACTGACGGAAAATCCAAAGAACAGCCAGCGCTTGAGGACAGGCTGCAAGGGGGATGCCATGGGCAAACCTCCGGCTGAGTTAAAATTTGCGGAATCGGGCATCGTCGCCTCGGTTCCGCGCACTCCATAGGCCCCTTGCAATCGGGAGCCCTGCCGGTTTGGATGCGCTCCTTCGCGCCCAGGACTGGCGCCTTCAAAAAAGTAATCTAAAGACGAAGCGCGGGAAGCGCTCCTGCCGCCTCCCGCCTCCGGAATTATGCTCGATTCGCGACAGGCTATTGAGGCAGAATCAGCACCGAACTGGTGCAAATGGGGCCGGTGTGGCTCCGTGGTTGAATCCCTTGTGGAATCGGCTGCACACTCCGGCTTGAGGGCAGAGGATAATCGAGCCGCAGGTCCAACCCCGCCAACTCGGCGAGGGCGGCAATGGCTCCGCGTTCATGCTGCATGGTGGGAATATAGGGAATTTCGCCTTCGATAATCAGCGAGCCGACTCCCGTCCACGGCGACGGCAGCAGCGCCTGGAAGGTGGAGGGCGCACCGCAAAACGAAATCGCGCTTACATCGAGAAAGGTCAGCGTCTGCAGCGTAGAAACCGACCCCGCAGGCACGTCTTGACCGCTGAAACAAGGAAAGAGAGTACCCTGCGGGTCCGTGTACTGCGGGACGATTGTGTCCCCGGAAACCCACGCATCGGGCCCGGCGTTGATTGAGATCATCAGGTCCCAGGTGCTGTTGATCGAGCGCCCCGGTGCCACGCAATGGTTCACCGTCTGGTTGACGCCGCCCACCTGCATACCCGTCTGGCTGCCGGAATTCCGCGTGATGTCGAGCGCGTGACGATGATCGTCGAGCATGTAAAAAGAGGATGGCTGCGGCCAGGGATTGGGGGCGATCTGGTTTACAAAGACGGCTCCGTGCGGATGACCGCAATCCGGAGAATACACATCCACAGCCACAATGTTGCCGGCTGCGTCCAGACTGGGCACCATCACCCAGGTTCCATCGAAAACAACGTCAAGTTGTGCAGTCGTTGCAGAAGAATTACCGGTTGCTGCCATGAAATACCTCGTGCAAATCGGTTTTGCCCACACCGGATGCGTAGTATGCCGCCCAGTAATAGGGGTGCCTGTATCGAACATCGCGGATAAGGGATAGCCGCGCTGCAGTGAGTGCTTGTGGAACACTGAGCCCCGCTGACAGTCCGCCATAAAAGGCGTCCATCATGGGAACGGCGGAAGAGGAATCGATCTGCCAACGGGTGGCAACCACCTCCGGTACACCGAGAGAAACCAGCGTGTCCACGATATCTCCCATACCGTGATTCCAGCCCTCTTCCCTTTTTCCGGTGGAGCAGGCCGAGAAAACAACCAGGCGCGCCGTCCTTGGCGGATGTTTGCGAAACACCGCGCCGTCGAGATAAGGCTTGTCCCCCGCTGTACCGGCGGAGGCGAGCAGCAGCCTGGTGCCTCCGTCCCCGCGCACGGCGTGGCCGGCAAAGTGAATCGCCTCTGCAGTGGCAAGCCGCGGAACCACCTGGGCCCGCGTGGCCTGCCCCGCCAGCAGCAGGTTGGCATCTTTGTTGAAGCGAGCCACTGCCCCGGCCTCGTTAAGTGCTTCGGGCAAAAATTGGCTTTCTCCCGAACCGATGGAGGCTCCCACCACCAGCGGCCTTCCCGCCGGCTCCTGCCGCAACCGCTCGCTGGGTTCCAGCAGGATCGACGGCGCTTCCTCCAGGTTGAAGTGCAACCCGATCGGCCCCTCGCCAGTTTCGATAGGAGCCCACGGCAAATTGCCGAGCACGGGGTCGGCCTCAAGCAAGAGCCGGTCGCCGGCAGTCGAAGAGGTCCGCAGCCCGCCGAGAAGAACATTCCCGAGACGCCGCGCAGCCTGATCCACCGACTGCTGTGAAGTGGTGGGAGTGCTGGTTACCCGCTCCAGAGCCGCGGCC
>JAATGG010000135.1 GCA_015654835.1 Terriglobales bacterium | reverse complement strand
CCGAGGCTCGTATCCGTCCAGAACGGCATAACCCACACTCCATCGCCACTTTACGCATCCTCCTCGCCCGATCTCTGCTACTCCAGCTCTGCCGATGTCCGTTCTGCGGCGTCCAGAGGTTATAACACAGTAGTACTAGGGGGCGCCGCGAAAACTGGCCGATCCTTAATGAATCGTTTTACTTAGGGGAAATCGACGATTTCCACAGATCAAGATCCTTGACAACGCTTACATTTGAAGCCTATTTTTCTTTACTGTTTCGCTTAATAAAACGATTTTGCTAATGAAAAACAAAGGGTGGTAACGATTTCGATCGACCGTTGAGCTCAAATGGCACCTCATGGGCAGGAGCCATTCAAGTTTTAATCCTGGGTCGGGGTCCAACCATCTTGGCAGCACGAGCTTTGTTGCGGCCTTAGAGGCAGGCGTGTCTGCAAGATTGTTTTCCTTTGGAGCGCGACGTTGTGCGGAAAGATGCTCTGTAGTTTTTTGAATGCTAGGCACTAGTTGCGAGCCCGCTCACTGTCCGCAGGAAAGAGTTTCAGGCGGGCGAGATAAAAGAAATACACACTTTTGGAGGAAGCATGACGTACGAATCAAACACCATGGCACGAAGCTCCTATTGGGGCAGAGGCTGGTGGGGCTTAGTAGTGTTCGCGGCTTGTCTGCTGCTGGCGCCATCAGGTCTGCAGGCTCAGCAGATCACGGGCAGCTTCACCGGCACAGTTCTGGACCCGACCGGCGCAGTAGTCGCGGGAGCGACGATAAGTCTCACTAACCAGGCAACCGAGGATTCGCGCAACACGGTCAGTAACGATCGCGGCTATTTCACTTTTGCCGGGGTCAATCCCGGAACATATACGGTTTCGGTTTCAGCCCAGGGGTTCAAGTCGTGGAAGCAAACCGACCTGGTGATGAATGCTGCGGACTCCCGGGAAATTGCGGGCATTCGATTGGCTATCGGCTCTTCGAGCGATAGCGTCGAAGTCTCGGCCGGCAATATGCCGCTGGTTCCAACCGACAACGGCGAACGTTCTGCGTTGCTGTCCACTGAAGACATTGCTCGGCTCTCTCTCGAAAGTCGCAATGTTTCGGAACTGCTCAAGATTCTTCCTGGCGTGACTACCGTGGCCAACGGCATCGGCAACGGGTCACCCGTCGATTTTACAAATGCGGGTTCAACCGGCAGCGCAGTCGGCAATGGCCTTTCACCGAATGGCGCGCCCTATCGCGGCGGTTCGGCCTACATTCTGGATGGTGCGAACATCATCGATCCCGGATGCAACTGCAATTCACTGGCAAGCATTAACCCGGACATGACCGAGGAAGTGAAGGTTCAGACCTCGAACTTCGGCGCCGATAGTGCCGACGGTCCGGTGATCTTCAATACCATCAGTAAGTCTGGCGGCGCGCAGTTCCATGGACAAGGCTATCTGTATTCGCGCAACGGCGTGTTGAACAGCAACCTGTGGGAAAACAATCATGCGGGCACGCCCAGGACTCAGGACTCTTATTATTATCCCGGCGGTAATGTCGGCGGGCCTGTTCGTGTTCCCGGCACGGACTTCAATAAGAACAACAAGTTACTCTTCTGGGCTGGTTACGAATATTTCAAGCAGAATCTTGGATCAGCTACGATTCTGCAGTCCTATGTCCCCGGCGCGGATATGCGCGCCGGCAACTTCTCGTTGAACAACACCAATGACACCTCGGCCCTCGATTCCAATGCTGCGTTGTGCCCGGGCGGATTTACTGCCAAGGCAACCAACTGGTGCAACGATCTGTCGGGCGGCTATGACGCGAATGGAAACGCCCTTCAGCCGGGTCAAAAGGTTCCCGTGGATGCCGGCGCCAAAGCGTTGATGTCTCTGTTTCCGGCTGCCAATGTGAATCCCCTGACCAACAGCGGATACAACTACTACTATGCGGCAGGTTCGCAGCACAATGGCTGGGTATGGCGCGGACGTGTGGACTATAACCTCAACGACCGCAACAAGTTTTTTGTTGCCTATCAGGAAGGCCGTGACTCGACGACGGTTCCTGCGCATATGTACTGGAATCCAGGCAATGCTGTGCCCTATCCCGGTGGAGGACTGACGAATCCGACTACTTCGCGGGTGCTGACCGTGAACATGCTCAATATCATTACTCCGACGATGACCAACGAATTTGTGGGCGCCTGGGGTTATGACAACAGTCCCTACAAACCCGACAATGTGAACGCCTCGTATAGCTCCACCATCGCTTATCCGTATGGCACTGCCTACAACGGTTCGTTGGTTGCGCCCGGTATTTACTCCGCAGGTTCTCAAACCTTTCCCGATATGTCTCAGCCCGATCTGTGGGCTGCGGGCGGCGGCCAGTATCCTCTGTTGAAGCAGACGCCTTCTTTCACAGACAATGTGACCAAAGTATGGAAGACGCATACATTCAAGTTCGGTCTCTTTACCGAATTGGTGAGCAACAACCAGGGCAGTTGGTATGCGACCAACGGCGTATATTCGTTTGCCAGCTCAGTTCAGGCGGATGCAATCAATAGCGCGAAGATAATTGGAACCAATAATCCGACGGCTAACCTGGTGATGGGAATTGCGAGCGCCTTCAACCAGACCAGTTCCGCTCCGCTTACAAATACGGCTTATCGCACTACGGCAGCTTATGTAATGGACGACTGGAAAGTCATTCCTCGTTTGACTGTCAACGTAGGATTCCGCTTCGACCATCTGGGCCGCTGGTACGATCGTGCAGGCAACGGCATGGCCGTATGGTTGCCTGGACTTTATGCTTCAGACGTAGCCGACAACGCGGCGTGGCCTTATCCGGGCGTACGCTGGCATGGGGTCGATCCTGGAATTCCCAATTCCGGCTCGCCGACTCGCACGGCTTTCACATCGCCGCGCCTCGGGTTCGCCTATGATGTCTTTGCTACGGGCAAGACAGTTCTTCGTGGTGGATTTGGCGAGTATCGTTGGGGTGATCAGGCCCAGGACTACGATGGTCCCCTCACCTCGGCGCAGTTGATGAAGAACTACAACTCCCCGTCGGGCAACATCACATTTGCCGAAGTAGGAGCCTTGGGCGCCAGTTCGTCAAGCCTCGGGGGAGCCTCCTCAAGCGTTAACGTTGCGGATCCGAACGACTACGAAAATTCGGCCACCTATGCGTATAACTTCACAATTTCTCAGCAAGTTCCTTTTAGAAGCTTGCTTGAAGTTGCTTATGTCGGCAACCAAACCAAGAATCTGTTGATGGGTGGCGAAAGCGGTGCCGCAGGAATTGGCGGCAGCGGTTTCACGAACCAAAACAAAATTCCTATGGGCGGTGTTTTCAAGGCCGATCCGGTTACGGGAGCGGCTACGCCTGCCGACCCGGAACAGACGGGGAATTACAACCTTACCGACTACTTTCCCTATTACAAGGGATATGGCCAGAACCCCATCACCATGTACACGCACAATGGCTATTCGAACTACAACGCACTGCAGGCCGCATGGACCAAGCAGACGGGAAGATTGGCCTTCAACCTCAACTACACGTGGTCCAAAGCATTGGGCATCATCAACAGCACCGTGGATGCCTTTACCGTGCATGGCAACTATGGGGTGCTCAATATCGATCGTCCGCATGTCGTGAATACGTCTTATTCGTATGACCTGGGACGGTTCTACGCCGGAGATTCAAAGCTGCTTGGCGGTACCGTCAATGGCTGGACAATCTCAGGAACGACGACGTGGCAGGCTGGTGGCAACCTGCAGGCGAACGATAGCCAGAACCTCGGCATGACCATCAAGGACACCGTCACGGGCAAGAATCTGACGACGTTGACCTATTACGGCACCAATGTGGGAGATATTCAGCCCGTCACGACATGCGATCCAAAAAGCGAATTGAAGTCTCACGAGTTGGTGAATATTTCTTGCTTTGCTCCGCCTGCAGTCGGGCAGTATGGGCCGCGCCAGTATCCTTACCTGGGTGGACCCAGCTACTTCAATTCCGATCTCACCATCTACAAGACCTTCCACATTGGTGATAAGCAGAAGGTGGAATTTCGGGCTTCGGCGTTCAACTTCCTCAACCATCCGCTGTGGAAGTTCAGTTCCAGCTCGATCATTACGCCAACCTTCAATACCGCGGACAAACAGGCGTTTGTCTCAACGGCTGCGAGCAACCTGAGCTCCACACAACAGTTGGGCACGCTGGATGTTAAGACGGGCCGACGCGTAGGGGAACTCTCTGTGAAGTACAGCTTCTAAGATAGTTCGCTTCAGAATTTATTGTCTGCAGCAACGAGTGGCGTGGCGATTTCTTAAATCGCCACGCCACTCGATATCACGATGATCCCCCCCTTACAGAGCGGCTCCGGCGGGCCAAGCCACCCAGCCGCGGCATAATATTACTGGATTCGGTACTGATGTGCCGTGCGACCCACAAGTGTTGTCCCCACGAAAATCGGATCAATCCCGAAAAACGCACATGAATCCTCTAATCTCCCGGTACAACTCATCTGTGCCAAGCTGATGGAGATGACGTCGGCTTAGCACTCTGAAACTGTTCGCAATTGGACAACATTTGTCCTTCACCAGGCTTCCCATCTGCCCAATCCCGACGCAAGCAGCACCTTCAATTCAAATCAATCCTTTCACTCCATGAAGAGACTAAACCTCTGGCCTGGAGGATGAAGGAAGGAGAGGAAAGCTGTGATACACAACACCGATTATTCTCTGTTACGGAGGCCATGATCAAGGCGGCATATGCCGACAACGAGGAGCAATATGAGCGAAGGACAGAGCATTGAGTTGCTGAACAAGGCGGTCGCAGATGAACTGGCAACCGTCCATCAGTATATGTACTTCCACTTCCATTTGGATGATCAGGGGTTCGAACCATTGGCTACGCTCTTCAAGCGAACCGCCATTATTGAAATGGGGCATGTTGAAAAGCTGGCTGAGCGGATTCTGTTCCTAAAGGGCGACGTTGAAATGGTTCCTGGATTTGCCGTCGATAAGATTTTAGATCCGATCAAGATGCTCGCCAAGGCAGCCGAAATGGAGAAGCAAAGCGCTCAGGACTATAACAAATGGGCAAGGCAGTGCGGTGAGAATCTTGACTCTGCATCGAAGCAGATCTTTGAAGCACTTGTGAAAGATGAGGAAGAACACTTCGACGAATTCGACAAGCAGCAGGGGCACATCCAGCAATTTGGCCAGGCTTATTTGGCTCTGCAGTCCTTCGGTAGAGAAACAGCCACAAAGCCTGTCGTTTAGATAGCGCGACTCTGACGCTGGCTGGGCCTCTCCAGGGGTGAAAGATCAAACGTGGTGCAGCGTGCTCTATGGCTGGGGATTGTGGGCGTAAATGCTTAACTGGTTGCTTCCGCATCCCCATCCAATATGCCCTGCTGTGCTCCGTCTCTCAACCAGTAGCTGTGATCATGAGCGGATTTTCAGCGACCAACCGCACTACAGATCCTGACAGGACGGTCACTCCTGCCATTGCGACGACAAAGGTCGATGTCAGAGTGATGATTCCGAGAAAGTTAAGCAGGTCGAACTATTGGATTCTCTATGCACTCACAGTCCGGTAAATTCCGAACGGCAACCTGCGCGCTATAGAAGTGCGATGATGCGGATACTTTCATAACGACCAGAGAAGAAGACCTTGCCCTTGCGAATGGGCTCGCATACGCTTACTAGCGCTATGCCCGAATGGCGAGGTTCCGGACATGGGGATCACTTCGGTGGCTCGGAAATCGGTGCGACGCTCCAGCAGGCGCCCATCCGGAGAGCACCGATCATCTGGCGTGAACACGACACTTGGCCACTCACAATCCAAGTGGATGGCCAAGTATCGTGTGGGATCTGTCGCCCGATTCGAACTGACCGGCACCATCCGGTATTATGCGGTAGAGAAGCCACACCGGGTTAGGACAACGCCATGTGCCTAATTCGGCAATTCACAATTGTTCATTTGCATCACTTATTCCGCCACTCCATCATTGATCTGAGCACAATCCATGCGAAGCGTCCCGTTGTCGTTGAAAACCAAGCCATAGAAACGCAATACGCTG
>JAATGG010000137.1 GCA_015654835.1 Terriglobales bacterium | reverse complement strand
GGCTTCGGCATGACGAGGACTTCTACGCCGCTGGCTGCGTCTTTCTGGTGAAAGACCTGCTCGGTGGCCCGCTTGAAATCCTCAGGCCTGGCGTTGGGAATGTCAGTGAAGGTTTGAGGATTGCGGTCGGTGAGCGGGAACCAGGAACTCTGCACCTGGATCATGATGCGATGGCCGCGGCGAAAAGTATGGAAGAGGTCGGGCATGGTGAAATCGACATCGGCCTCTTTGCCTGGAACGAGGGGCTCGGGCTTTTCCCAGCTATTGCGGAACTTGGCGCGGAAGGGTTCGCCGCGGAGTAACTGCTGATAGCCGCCCATGTGCAGCGGGGGCGCATCCAAAACGCGCTTGTTGCCGTGCGAGGCGTCTTCGGGATCGGGATAGTCCTCGGGATACACGTCGATGAGCTTGACCACGAAATCGGAGTCGGTGCCGGAACTGGCGATCTTCAACTTAGGCGAGATGGGGCCGGCGATGGTGACGTCCTCCTGCAGCGGATCGGTTTGATAGACGAGCACGTCGGGGCGATAGCTGGCGAAGCGCTGGTCATCGACCATGTAGCGCTGGGGAATGGTGTCGGTGGTGTAGCCGACGAAGGGCACGGGGTGATTGGGATCGCTGCTGTATTCGTCCACACCCTTGGACTCGGTGGGCGGGTCGAAGCTGAGCTTGCCGCCGGCCTGGAAGTAGAGCGTTTTGGGTGCGGCGGCTTTGGGAGGCCAGGTGTCGAAGTTACGCCAGACGTTGGTGCCTGTTTCAAATACGACGGCCTTGGGCTGGGTGGCGCCTTTGCCCTTGAGATAGTGCTCGAAGAAAGGGAACTGGATGTTGGAGCGGAAGTAGTCGCTGGTTTTGGCGTTGAACTGGACGTCGCCGAGATGGCTGCCATCGTTGCGCGCCCAGCCGCCGTGGACCCAGGGACCCTCAACCAGCGTGGTCGGCGTTTCAGGGTTGAATTTATTGATGGAGTCGAAGGTGCGGTAGGGGCCGCTGAGGTCTTCTGCGTCATACCAGCCGCCGACGACGAGGACGGCGCAGTGCACATTTTTCATGTGGCGGGAGAGGTCGCGGGACTGCCAGAAAGAGTCGTACGTATCGTGTTTGGCCTGATCGGTGAAGAGGAAATTCGAGCCCTTGAGATAGAGCTTATCGAGATTGGCGATGTTACCGGCCTGTAAGTAGAACTTGTAACTGTCGGGTGTGCCGAAATCGAATTCCGGACGTGGCTTGGGCATCTCGGGATTGTGATTGGGCTTGAAGAAAACATAGAAGCCGAAGTTAGCCGAGAGCATGAAGGTACCACCGTGATAGGAATCGTCGCCGAGGAAGAGATCGGTCATGGGCGCCTGCGGACTGGCTGCGACTAATGCCGGATGCGAATCGATGATCGAGGCCGAGGTATAGAAGCCGGGATAGGAGATGCCCCAGATGCCGACTTTGCCGTTGTTGCCGGGCACATGCTTGAGCAGAAACTCGATGGTGTCGTAGGTGTCGGAGGCGTCGTCCACATCTTGCAGCGATTTTTTCTCGTCGATGTGCGGACGCATTTCGATGAAGTCGCCTTCGCTCATCCAGCGGCCGCGCACATCCTGATACACGAAGATGTAGCCGCCTTTTTCGAACTCCTCAGAGGGGCCGAGATGCCTGGGATACTGGTCAACGCCGTAGGGCGCGACGGAGTAGGGCGTGCGATTCATGAGGAACGGATACGGGCCGCCGGCGGTGTCTTTGGGCACATAGACGGCGGTGAAGAGACGCTTGCCGTCGCGCGTGGGAATGCGGAATTCGTATTTGGTGTAGTGGGAGCGGACGTAGTCTTCAGTGGGCGCTTGCGCGGCCTGCTGGGCGTGGAGCCCGGTGAATGCAAGGGCGAGAAAGGCCAAGGCGGCGCAAGAAAAGCGGTGCATTTTAAGCATCGTAGGCTGGAGTCTCCTGAGCCTTCAGGGTACTCCAGCCTGCGGGGGGCGCTGCGATTATTTGTGCAGTTTCTACGTTGAGTTACTCTTCGTCTTTCTTGGGCGCGGGGGCTTTTTCCTGCGGAGTCAGCGGCTTGGTGATGTCGTCGAGATAGGCAGGCGTGCCTTCGACGCGTTCCAAGGCAGGGAAGCGCTCGCCGTCGTGATAGTCGATGTCGATGGTAGAGACAAAGGAGTCAGCCTGGGCGATGAGGTGAATGGGCTCGGTGGTTCCCTTGGCGGCGCGGATGGCACCGCGCAGCGTATCGGCGGAAAAGATTTGTCCGTTCACGGCAAGGATTTTGTAGCCGGGGCCGAGACGGGCCTTGTCGGCAGGGCCGTTCCAGCGCACGTCGATGAGGCTGCCGTCGGCGGCGATGCGCAGGCCGAGGGAGTACCAGCAGTCAATGGAACCGCCACGGCGGCCACCGAGCGTTGCCAGGGTGCGTGCGGCGGCGTTGGGCTTGTCTTTATACACCAGCTTGTAGCCGCCCTGCTCGATGCCGGCCAGATCGGCGCGCGGGTTGATCTTTTCCACGCGGTCGTGCAGGAAGGTGGCCCAGTCATAGGGGACGACGGCGTTCAGGTCCTGGGCTACTTCATCGAAGGTGTAGGTCACGATGAGGGGGCCGGTGTTGCCGCCTTTGCCGAGGAAGATTTTCTGGAAGTCGTCGAGGGATTTTTTGTTGTTCGTGAGCTTGCGGATGAGGGTGTCGGCGTCGAGCCAGAGTAACTCGCCTTCCTGGTAGTAATCCTGTCCGCGCTTCCAATTGGCCCAGGCGGGATTGCCGCCGCGCAGGATGCTGGCGGCGATGGCGGTGTCGCTGGTGGAACGCCATTCGCGGCCTACCTTGGAGTCCAGACTGGCGGCGGAGAGGGCGAGCATATCGCGGTATTGGGCCTGGGTTTCAAGGCCGGAGCGGGCGGCCAGCATGTCACCAAGGTATTGGGTCATGCCTTCATAGACCCAGAGCAGAGCGCCTTGTTCGGGAGCGGAAAAGTCGGGCTGATAGAGGCCGACGGGGCGGCGATATTTTCCATTCCAGGAGTGGCTGAATTCGTGCGAGAGCAGTTCGGCTTCAGGGAGTTGATGGGCGTCGTCGGCATAGCCTTTTTCGCCGACACCGTTGTCGGAAGACTGGCCGTGCTCAAGGCCTTCGCCGCCGGCCACGTCAGAGAGAGTCAACAAGAAGTGGTAGGCGTTGTAGTGGTGCGAGGCGTAGAGCGAATCGGCCTCGCGCACCAGATTGTTGAGCGAGGCCAGTACGGAGGGACGCAGGTTGGAGTCCTCGGGTGCATCGGAAACCACATCGATAAAGTGCTTGGGACTGACGGCGGGGGCGAGGGCGAATTCGTGGAAGTACTGGCCGGTGATGACCGGCGAATCCTCAAGCTGCTCGACGTTGGTGACGACGTAACGAGTGGTGCTGCCGGAGGCGGGAACGGGGTAGGGGCCGGAGCCGATGGGGGTAAGGGCGGTGCCGATGCCCCAGCCCGCAGGCACGATAAGCGAGGGCTGGATGGCGATGTCGCGGACCGGCGTTTTGGCGGGGTAGAGCAGGAGTTTTTCCCACTCCAGCACGGCAAGTTTTTGCGAGAGGCGGGCGGTTACGATGCAGTCCAGATGGGCGTGCAGGGTGGTGGCGCCCTTGGGAATCGTGAGATGGAACTGGTAGAGATCGACATCGTCGCGGCGCCAGGGAAGGGGCTGGCCGTTGACGGTGAAGACGACGCCGGTGATGTCGTCGACGGGGCCGGTGGGGCGGTGGTTGCCGGGAATCCATTGCGGAGTGGTGAGGGTGAGCGGACCGGCGATGACGGGCAGGTCGACATCGGCGTGGTAGAGCTTGCGGGGCGCGTCGGAAAGGTCGGCAGTGATCTGGATGGGCGTTTTTTGGGCGTGTGCGGGGATCAGAGTGAGGGCGAGTAGAAGGGCAGGCAAGAAGGCGACAGGTCGGCGGAACGACTTAGGCATTATTTGTAGGGTCTCCTGAATGTTCCAGAGTAGCGCAGGATGTGGGCGGGAAGTGAATGAAAATGGATTGGGGAAGAAAAGAAGAGGCGCTTTCGGCGGATTCGGGATGTGCCGCGATTTCCCGCATTATGATTTCTTTATGCGTGGCGGGGTTCGCCGCGTTAACCTGTTTGCATAAGTCTGATATCAGCCGATCGAGCCGTTAAGGGCCGGGCTGCACCTTTTTTCCGCCGGGAAGGAGATTCATGTCCACTGAGTACCGCAATTTTCTCGCTCTGCCCTACGAGGAGCTGGAAGAACTGAACCTGCAGGCCAAGCAAGACCGCCTCAACCGCGTGGGTGCCGATGAAATCCGCGAGAAGCGGCTGAAGTATCTGACAGACGAGAAGCGGATCAAGGCCGTGACCGTGCTGTTCAGCGATCTGGAAGGCCGCCTGCACCTGCTCGATTACGACAAGAAGTTTTTGCTGGATGCCTATGAGAACCTGACGTTCGACGGCTCGTCGATTCGCGGATTTACGGCGCAAAAGGAAAGCGATCTGCGCCTGGGCATCGACTGGAGCGCGTTCTATTGGGTGCCGGCCGATGTGTTCGGCACGGGCAAGGTTCTGGTGTTCGGCGTGGTGATCGACAAGGACGGAACGCTCTACTCCGGCGACATGCGCGGCGTGCTCAAGAGCTATGCCGACAAGCTTTACGCGGAAAAGAACTACACGCTGAATGCGGCTACGGAGATCGAAGGATTTCTGTTCGGCGGCAAGGACGCGGAAAAGAATTTCCACGAGACGGGCAAGTTCGAGTTTGTGAGCACCGGCGGCTACTATCACTCTTTGCCGCTCGATCCGCTGCGCCAGTTCATCGATACGGCTGCGGAGGTGCAGCGCGCGATGGGCTTCCAGAACGAGAAGGATCACCCGGAGGTTGCGCCGAGCCAGTTCGAAATCAACTTCGGCTATGCCGAGGCTGTGGCGGCTGCCGACCAGATCCAGCTCTACAAGCTGCTGTGCCGGCAGATCGCCAACAACTACGGATGCACGGCGAGCTTTTTGCCAAAGCCGGTGGTGGGCGTGAACGGCAGCGGGATGCACACCAACGTTTCGGTTTCACAGGGCAAAACGAATTTGTTCTGGGACGAAAAGGGCGAGGAACAGCTTTCCACATTCGGCTGGTCGTTCCTGGACCGGATTCTGACGCGGGCGCTGGATCTTTGCCTGATCTTCAACTCCAGCGTGAACGCATATCGGCGGCTGGACCCGCACTTTGAAGCGCCGAACCAGATTCGCGCTTCGGCCACAGACCGTGGCGCGATGGTGCGCGTGCCGATCGGCAACCGCCGGTCGATGCGCACCGAGGTGCGCGCGGTAGCTCCGGATGCGAACCCGTACCTGGCGCTCTACTCCATCTTCAAGACCGGCATCGACGGAGAGATTTCGACGGCGGCCAATCTGCGCGACGGCGGACGCTATTTGCCCGATAACATCTACACGGCCATCGAGGACTTCAAGAAGTCGCCATGGATTGCGCAGATTCTCGGCGCAGACGTGCAGGGCCGCTATGCGGATTTGAAGCAGGCAGTGGCGGATCGCTCGCCGCGGCTGCTCGGCACCTTCGTCAAGGGCTCCGAGGTGCAGTATCACCACGCGGTTTACAACCAGTCGCTCTGGAACTTGTTTTAGAGCTTCGTTGAGGGCGGGTCCGAGCTACTGTTCGGACAGCAGCAAAAGCGGTGTGCCATCCAAGGCATGCCGCTTTTGTTTTTTGAAGGGTGGGGCAATAAGGGATGCGGGCCGATGGCATTGATGTCGCCAGGCAAAGTTTTCTTTGTGCCCATTTTGGGAACATGGTATGGTGTTGGTGTGCGCATCATTGCCCGAAGCACATTGACGGGTTTTATCGAACGGCTAGCAGGACACAAGGATCAACGCGCTGTGAAGATTGCGCTCGATTCCTGGTTCCAAGAAGTAAAACGGGCGGAGCGGCATCATTCATCCGATGTGAAGGCCAGCTATGCCCATGCCAGTATCGTTGGAGCGGACCGGGTCGTCTTCAACATCAAGGGAAATGCTTACCGCTTGATTGTCGCAGTGGATTATGCGCGAGCTATCGTGTTCATCAAGTGGATGGGGACGCACAAGGAATACGACGCAATCGATGTGAGGACGGTCCAGTATGCAACTGAAGCCCATTAAGACTGAAGCCGACCACGAAGCGGCTTTGCGTGAGATTGAGCGGTTGTGGGGGGCAGAGGAAGGCACGGCCAACGGAGATCGCCTGGAGATTCTTACCACGTTGGTGGAGGTTTACGAGGAGTCGCGATTTGCGATGGACATGCCGGACCCGATTGAGGCGATCAAGTTTCGTCTGGAACAGCAAGGCGAAGACCAGAAGGCACTTATTGGAATTATCGGCAACCGCACCAGGGTCTATGAGGTGTTGAGGCGAGATCGCGCTCTGTCCCTCAACATGATCCGACAGTTGAATGAACGGCTCAGGATTCCAGCGGAGATTCTGATTCGGCCGGTTCGAATCCGGAAAAAGAAGCAGGCGGCCTAGAGCGTTTTCGATTCACTTATTCACATCTCTGGCATCGTGCAAGGTGGCAATTCCTTGAGGAAATTGCCACTTGGCATTGTGCCTTCTGTTAAGAGCAGAATCGAAAACGCTTTAGTCCCGCGGCGCGGCATCGAGCTTGTCGCGGCTTGTTCGTTTGTGGCGCGCGTGTTACAAGCTAGAGAACAGGGTACAGGCGGAGCGGATTCGAGAAGCCGGTTGAAAATGGGCTGGCTGTCCTAGAGAATTCCAGTCCAACGCGCCCGGGCACCCTGAATCTGCGGCAGAGGAACCTGGGTTCGCTATGAGCGCTGGCCATCCAACGGAATTGGAAACACTGTTCGGAGACTATCCGCTCGACCATGCCTACGACGAGATGCGGGAGGCAGGCGGGGAATTGCGTCCGCACTACCGCGCGCTGGCCGAGGCGCTGGCGAAGCTGCCGCCGGACGAACTGCAGCGCCGCAAGCAATCGGCGGACTTGTCGTTTTTGACGCAGGGAATTACGTTCACCGTCTATGGGCGCGACGAGGGGACGGAGCGGATTTTTCCCTACGACCTGCTGCCGCGGCTGATTACCGGCGAGGAGTGGGAGCGCATCGAGCGAGGGCTGACGCAGCGGATCGCGGCGCTGAATCTGTTTTTGCGCGACATCTACTCCGACGCGAAGATTCTGAACGACCGCGTGGTTCCGCGGGAACTGATCTACAGTTGCAAGCACTATCGGCGGCAGATGCGCGGCTTGCAGGTGCCGCGGAATGTCTACATCTCAGTGGTGGGATCGGACCTGCTGCGGCTGAATACCGGCGAGTTCGTGGTGCTGGAAGACAACCTGCGCGTGCCTTCGGGGGTGAGTTATATGCTCACCAACCGCAGGGTGATGAAGCGGACGTTTCCGCAACTGTTCCACAGCTATGGCGTGCGGCCTATCGAGCATTATCCGCAACTGCTGCTGGCAACGCTGCGGTCGCTGGCGCCGGAGGGGCGGCCGGAGCCGAATATCGTGCTGCTGACGCCGGGCGTTTTCAACTCAGCCTATTTCGAACACACCTACCTGGCGCGGCAAATGGGCGTGGACCTGGTGGAGGGCCGGGACCTGGTTACGCACGACAACGTGGTCTATATGCGGACGACGGACGGGCTGAAGCGCGTGGACGTGATCTATCGGCGCGTGGATGACGACTTCAGCGATCCGCTGATTTTTCGCTCGGACTCGGCGCTGGGCTGCGCGGGACTGTTCAATGCATATCGCGCGGGCAACGTGACGGTGACCAACGCGTTCGGCACCGGACTGGCCGACGACAAGGCAGTGTATGCGTATGTGCCGAAGATCATCCGCTACTACCTGGGGGAAGACGCGATTTTGCCGAACGTGGAGACCTATCTGCTGACCGGGGAGAAGGAGCGGCAGCATGTGCTGGCGAACCTGGACAAGCTGGTGGTGAAGGCGGTGGGCGAGAGCGGAGGGTATGGAATGCTGATCGGTCCGCAATCGACGGCGCGGCAGCGGGAGGAGTTCGCACGCCAGATCGAGGCCAATCCGCGCAACTATATCGCGCAGCCGACGCTGGACTTTTCGCGCGCGCCGTGCCTGATCGGCAATCAACTGGAGCCGCGCCACGTGGACTTGCGGCCCTATATTCTTTTTGGCGACAAGGTGAACATCGTGCCGGGAGGGTTGACGCGGGTGGCCCTGGAAAAGGGGTCGCTGGTGGTCAACTCCTCTCAAGGCGGCGGCAGCAAGGACACATGGGTTTTGGAGTAACAAGCACTTACGGTGTTGGGGAGAGTACGACGATGCTTTCACGCGTTGCCGACAGCCTCTATTGGATGAGCCGCTACCTGGAGCGGGCAGAGAACACCGTGCGCCAACTGGACGTGACCATGAGCCTGATGCTGGACACGGGCGGCGCCAGCGACGAAATGCGCTGGAACAGGCTGATGACCGCATTGGGCAAGCCCCCGGGGCTGGAGTGGAACGGGGACCTGGATGCGCTGGCGCGGAGCATGATCTTCGACAGCCTCAACCGGGCCTCGATCACTTATTGCGTGAACGCGGCGCGGGACAATGCGCGACAGGTGCGCGAGGAGATATCGACCGAGCAGTGGCAGCGGCTCAACCGGCTCTATCACCAGATGCACTCGCCTCATGTGCAGACCCAGTTTCGCTCGAATATCAACGATGCGCTGGCCTCGGTGCTGGACGGCATTCACCTGTTCAAGGGCGTGAGCGACACGACGATGATTCACGGGCAGGGGTGGCAGTTTATCCGCCTGGGGCGGTACCTGGAGCGGGCTTATTCGACGGCGACGCTGCTGGAGGTTTATCATCTCGACCTGTTTCACCGGGAGCAGGATCACTCGGGATACCAGTATCTCGAACTGGTGGGATTGCTGCGTTGCTGCACGTCGTTCGAAGCGTATTGCCAGGTGTATACGGCGGATCTTTCGCCGGACCGCATCCTGGAATTTTTGTTGCTCAACCGGGATTTTCCTCATGCCATCCGCTACTCGGTGGACCGGGTGCGCGACTCGATTGAGTCGATTCAGCGGACGGGCGGGCGGCGTCCTCCGGAGGAACTGACGGCGGGCATCGGCAGGCTGCATGCCATGCTCGGTTACACGACGATCGGGGAGATTGTGGCCGGCAACACGGCGGAATTTCTGCATAACATCCGCGAGCAGTCGATGCTGATTCACGAATTGATTTACCGCTATTACGTGCATTATTCGATTCAGTCGGCGCTGACGATATGAACGGGGAACGGTTGGGAGCGAGCATGAACTTTTATTCGATCCGGCATCTGACGCGCTTCCGCTATTCGCGGCCGATCAGCGAGAGCATTATGGAGACGCGGATGCACCCGCGCTCGGACGCGCACCAGCACTGCCTGACGTTCTCATTGTCAGTGAGCCCGCGGTGCCGGGTATTCAGCTATCGCGACCACCTGGGCAACAACATCCAGCACTTCGACATTCCCAGCGAGCATACGCAACTGGTGATCGTGGCGGAGTCGGTGGTGGAGCAGCAGCCGATGCCCGACGTGCCGCACTTTCTGGCTCCGGATGCGTGGGGCGCGCTGGACGATCTGATCGACGCCGGGGACTACTGGGAGATGCTGCTGCCGAGCACTTTTGCGGCACCGACGCCGGCGCTGATCGCGCTGGCGAGCAAGCTGGAAGTGACGCGGCGGGACGATCCACTGCTGCTGGTGCAGGAATTGAACCAGCGGCTGTTCGACTATTTCGAATACATGCCGCAGTCCACGCGGGTGGATTCGCCGATTGACGAGGCGATTGTGGGCCACCAGGGAGTGTGCCAGGATTTTGCACACACCATGATTGCGCTGCTGCGGCATGTGCGGATTCCGGCGCGCTATGTGTCGGGCTATCTCTACCGCAGCCGTGAGGATCACGACCGGTCGACGCCGGACGCGAGCCACGCGTGGGTGGATGTGCTGCTGCCGCAACTCGGCTGGGTGGGGTTCGACCCGACCAACAACCTGGTGTCGCACCATCGGCATATCCGGACGGCGGTGGGGCGGGATTATGCCGATGTGCCGCCGACGCATGGCATTTTCCGGGGCAAGACGGAGAGCGAACTCTATGTGGCCGTGCATGTGGATGCGGGCGTGGAGCCGCCGGCGCTGGACCGGGAGTTGCCGATCCCCGAGGACTGGTCGGTGCTGGTGGAGCGGGCGCAACAGCCGCCGGAGTACCACATGCCGGTAGTGGATTTGCAGCAAATGCAGCAACAGCAGCAGAGTCAATGACTTAAATTGCAACAGGTAAAATTTGTCGCAGATTTTTGTTGAATACTTGATATACATCAGCCAAGATAAAACTATCCCATGACTGGCAGTCTCCTGCTGCCCTTGGCTCGGCGAGACTCGAAGCACCGCAGATTTTCTGCAGATCTGCAGCTAAGAGCGGCTGCCTCGGAGTTTTTGTCCATTTTGAAAAAAGCATCCTGTCGGCGCGGCTCGTGTAGTTTTCGTACCCCCTGTACGAGGCCAAACCGGAGAAGCGCGATTACGCGCGCAGCAACACACTTTTTGGAGGAACAGCCGTGAAACGATCCCTATGGGGATGGGTCCTTTTTTGTATTTTTTCCACCGCAACCTTCACTTTGGGCCAGTCTGCAAATACATCACTGCGCGGAACTGTCAAAGACCCCAGTGACGCACTCGTGCCGGGGGCGAAAGTCACTTTGACGAACCCCGCGAACGGGCAGACGCTGAGCGCGGTGGCGAACAGCGCCGGCTTGTATGTGTTTCCGCAGCTTTTGCCGGCGAAGTACACCGTGGTGGTGACGGCGGAGGGTTTTGGCGAGCAAACGAAGACCGCCGAACTGCTGGTGAACCAGCCGGCAACCATCGACTTCACGCTGGGCGTGCAGGCCAACACGGTGACGGTGGACGTTTCGGCATCCGCACAGACATTGAACATTTCCGATGCTTCGCTGGGCAACGCGGCGAACAATGAAGAGATCCAGGCGCTGCCGAGCGAAACGCGCAACGTGCCCGACCTGCTTTCACTGCAGCCCGGGGTGCTCTATTTGCCATCGACCATCACGGACAGCCGCAGCGGCTCGGTGAACGGTGGGCGCTCCGACCAGGGCAACGTCACCATCGATGGTGTGGACGACAACGATCAGGTGGGAGGTCTGGCCTTCACCGGGGTGCTGCGCCAGACGCAGGACTCGATTGAGGAATTCCGCGTCACGACGGGCGGCTCCAATGCCGACGCCGGGCGGTCGTCGGGCGCACAGATCAGCATGGTGACCAAGTCGGGAACGAACCGGTTCCACGGCGCGGCGTATGAGTATCATCGTCCCACGTTTACGGTAGCGAATGACTGGTTCAACAAGCAGGCAGAGGCCAACAGCGGCCAGGCGAACGTGCCGGGCAAGCTGATCCGCAACATCTTCGGCGTGTCTCTGGGCGGACCGATCCTCAAGGACAAGCTGTTCTTCTTCGGCAACTACGAAGGGGAGCGGCAGGCAGAGAACGAGCAGGTGAACCAGATTGCGCCGACCGCGACCTATCAGCAGGGAGAGATTCTTTATCCCGGAGATACGGCGAGCGGTCAGGCAGCTACGCAGATGCTTTCAGCCGCGCAGATTACGCAGTTGGACAGCGCTTGCGGCATCTGCAATTCTCAGGCTTATCCTTTCGGTCCGGGACCGAACCCGAACGCGCTGGCCTATTTCAATTCGATGCCCGCGGCCAATGGGCAGACGCTGGGCGACGGCGGCTACAACACCGGTTCGTTCTCGTTTTCCTCGCCTCATCCGATCCGGCTCAACACGACAATCGGCAGAATCGATTACGTGCCTTCAGCGCGTCACCGGCTCTTTGTCCGCGGCAATCTGCAGAAGGACATCACCGACGACACGGAGCAGTTTCCCGGCCAGGGTCCGCAAGACGTTCTTGAAGACAACAGCAAGGGCATCACCGGGGGCGATACGTGGACGATCTCCCCTAACATGGTGAACGACATTCGCTATGGCTATGTGCGGCAGGGCAACAGCCGGCTGGGCGTGGGGACGGGCGATTATGTCGATTTCCGGTATCTGGCCAACGCCACGGCCGAGACGCGCACGACCATCCTCAGCGTGCCGGTCAACAACATTGTCGACAACCTGAGCTGGAGCAAGGGCAAGCACAGCATCCAGGTGGGCGGCAACTGGCGGCTGGTTCATCAGAATCATGCGACGAACGCAAACTCGTTCAACACCGCGAGCACCAATCCGTCGTGGATGGGGGGCTCGACTCCGCAGCCAGACAGCCTGGGCCAGTTCCCGGTGGATGGCGGATTTACCGACTCCTACCAGCGCGCGTTTGCCAACCTGATGGGCACGGTGCCCGAACTCACCACGGTGTATAACTATCAATTGGTCAGCACGACTGCCGGCACTTTGCTGCCGGATGGCGCGACGCTCGACCGGCATTTCTCGGCCAACGAATTCGAGTGGTACGTGCAGGATGCATGGCGGGTGAAGCCGAACCTGACCATCACGTTCGGCTTGCGTCACACGATTCTGCAGACGCCCTGGGAGACCAAGGGCCAGCAGGTGGCTCCGACGATCGATACCCATGCGTGGTATCTGCAGAGAGAGACCGCGGCGCAACAGGGACAGGTGTATGAGCCGGATCTTTTCTTCCAGCCGTCGGGACATTTTTATGGCAAGCCGGGTTTCTGGCCGAAGTCGAAGGACAACTTCGCGCCTCGCTTTGCGGTGGCCTATTCCCCCGACACCAAGACATCGATCCGCGCAGGGGCTGGCATTTACTACGACCACTATGGCGAATCGCTGGTCAGCACTTTCGATCAGAATGGATCGTTTGGGCTCAACGGGCAGGTTGCCAATCCTTCAGGAAGCTATTCGATTGAAGGGGACGCGAAGCGTCCGGCGGCACCGCGCTTCACGGGGCGGCGGAATATGCCGGCGATCAGCAATCCCGCGGCTGCGCAGACACTGAGTTTTCCTTATCCCGCACCAGAGGGCAATTTTGCGATTACCTGGGGGCTGGACAGCAAAATCAAGACGCCGTATTCCGAAGCGTTCGATCTCTCGGTGCAACGCGAATTGCCGGGCGGGTTCACGGTGGAGGCGGCGTATGTCGGCCGGCTTGGCAGACATCTCTTGCAGCAACTCGATCTTGCCCAGCCTGTCGACTACTCCGACCCTAACGGCGGAGGGGACTACTTTTCCGCCGGCAGCCAGCTTTCCCGGCAGGTGGATGCGCATGGGGGCGATCCGAGTGCGCAAGTGCAGGCCATCAAGTATTTCGAAGACGTATTTCCTTTCATGGCGGGCGTCGATTATGCGGGAGAAAGCGCAACGCAGGCCATCTATACCAACGAGTGGGCTCCCTATCGCTCGCAGTATGGAGCGACGACGGCTCTTTCCGATATCGATTTCTTCTGTGGTTACGGCTGTCCGGCGGGCTACCAGTCGAAGTTCTGGCAGGATCAGTTCTCTTCACTGTATGCGCTGTCGAGCATCGGCATGAGCTACTACAACGCGGGCCAACTTACGTTGCGGCATCCGTCGAGCCACGGTCTGCAAATGGACTTCAGCTATACGTATTCCAATTCAATCGACATGGGCTCGGACACCGAGCGCAGCAACGAACTCGGCCTCACCACCTCGAATACACTTTCTTCCAGCACGATTCTCAATACCTGGAAGCCATATCTCAATCGCGCCCACTCCGACTTCGACACACGCCACCTGATCACGGTGGACTGGGTTTACCAGTTGCCTGTGGGACGCGGCAAGATGGCTCTGGGCAATGCCAGCCGTCTGCTGGACGCCGTGGCAGGAGGATGGCAGTGGTCGGGCATCACCCGCTGGACGAGCGGCCTGCCGTTCTCTCTGATTGAGCCGGGTTGGACGACCGACTATCAGGAGGGAAGCTACGGCGTGGTCACGGGAAAAGTGAAGATGCGCCGTCACTTCGATCAGAACGGCAATCCGCAGTTCTTCGACGACCCGAACGCCATTAACCAGGGCGTTGCGACGGGCACGCCGATCCGCCTGCCTTATCCGGGAGAAGCGGGAGAGCGCAACAACTTCAGGGGCGATGGCTATTTCGACATCGATTCCGGTTTGTCGAAGAACTGGAAGTTCGGCAAACTGGGGGCTCTGAAGTTTGCCTGGGAAGTGTACAACGTGACCAACACCGTGCGCTTCGATCCTGCCTATATAGGGAACGGGCTGACGGACGGCAACCTGGGTATTGCCAGTGCACTGTTGACCCAGCCGCGCCGTATGCAGTTCAGTTTGCGGTATGACTTCTAGAGCATTTTCTGAGTAGAGCGGTCTCTCACTTTGGTGTGGAGTCCGTGTAGAGACAGAAACGGGGCGGTCTTCCGAAAGGAAGACCGCCCCGTTTCTGCATTGGTGCCGGCGGGAACGATGGGAGCGGGCTGCGCGCTACTGCTTTTGGGAGCCAGCCATCATGCCCTTGAACTTGTCGATGAGGTTGGGTTTGGCAGCCGGCTGTGTCGCCGGTTTGGCTGGGGCGCTTGCCGGCGCGGAAGGCTTGGCCGGAGCCGCGGCGGTCTTTGCTTTTTCATGCCCTGCGGACGGAACTGGTGGCGGGAACGGTGTACCGACGGGCTTGCTGCCCGCTATCAGTTTGTTCTGCGGGATATTGGGGGCCACTCCGTTGTCGTTTTTGACGAGGAGCGAGATGCGCCGGTTGGAGGGGTCGTAGGGGTTGTTTTTGACGCGCAAAAGCTGATCGGCATAGCCGCGCACCTGGGTGACCTGATCGGAGCGCACGCCATTCTGCTGGAGCAGGCGGCGCGCGGAGTTGGCGCGGTCGGCGGAGAGTTCCCAATTGCCGTAGTTGGCGCCGTTCGAGTATTTGGCGGCGTCGGTGTGACCTTCGATGAGCAGGGAATTGGGCAGGGTCTTTAACTCGGCGGCCAACAGGGCCAGCAGTTCCTGTCCGCTGCCGCTAAGCCGGGCGCTGCCGCTTTCAAAGAAGGTGGCGTTCCTGCCTTCGAGCAACTCGATGCGGAGGCCTTCGGGGGTGATGGTGATTTCAATTTGCTTGGCGAGTTTTTCGAGGTCCTTCTTGGCCTTGATTTCTTCTTCGAGCTTGTCTTTCAGCTTTTCCAGGTTGCTGTCGTTGGTCGCCAGAGTCACGGTTTCGCCGGTGCCGGTCATGGTTGTGCCCACCAGGGTGGCCGTTCCTCTGGGGTCGTTGAAGTAGCCGGCGACCGCCTTCTTGACCCGGTCGCTGGACCCCATGAGCCACAACACGATGAACAGGGCCATCATGGCGGTGACAAAGTCGGCGTAGGCCACTTTCCAGGCGCCGCCACTATGGCCGACGTGGCTGCTGCCCTTCTTTTTGACGATGATGATCGGTTGAGTTTTGGGCGCCATGATCCTGTGCTTTCCTATGCAGCCGCGGTAGTTTCAACCGCGGGAGTGCCACTGTTTTTGCAGTGTTTTTCCATCTCGTCGAAGCTGGGACGCACATGCGCGGGGATGGCCCGGCGTGCCATTTCGATGGCGATCATGGGCGCGGAGCCCTTGAGAAACGAGAGCAGCAGGACGCGCAGCACATGCAGATAGCCATTGTGGTCGTCGGCGGATTTGTTCATGTTGGAACTGAGCGGCCCGGCGACTCCATAGCAGAGCAGGATGCCGAGGAAGGTTCCCACGAGGGCCGCGGCTACCTTGTGGCCGATTTCTTCAGGCGGGCCGCCGAGAGCGCCCATGGTGATGACGACGCCGAGCACGGCGGCGACGATGCCGAGTCCGGGCAGGGCATCGGCGACGGTGGAGAGCGCGGTGATGGGCAGCATGGCGTCGTGATGGTGCACTTCCATGTCCAACTCCATCATCTGGTCCATGTCGAACGGCTCGACGCCGCCGGTGATGGCCATGCGCAGCGTATCGCAGACGAAGTCGCACGCATGCTGGTCGGCGAGAAAGGTGGGATAGTTTTTGAAGATGGTGCTTTCCTTGGGTTTTTCGACATCCATTTCGACGCTGAGCAAACCCTCTTTCCGCACCTTGTTGAGGAACTGGTACATCATCTTGAGGGTATCGAGATAGCGCTGTTTGCCGAACCTGGAACTGCCGATTACTCCCTTCAGTCCGCCGAGGATGCCTTTGAGAATATGCGCGGGGTTGGCGACCAGCAGAGTGCCGAGAGCCGCGCCGGCAATGATGAGCAACTCGGCGGGCTGAATGAGCACCTCGATATGCCCTTTTTCCATGAGGAATCCGCCGATGACGGCGCCGAAAACCAGGACAATGCCTATGATGGCAAACATGCTTGCCTCCCGGGCGCAGACGTCACATGATTTCCGCCGGCATGAATGCTCGCGGTCATTGCGGTTTGCGCCCGCCGTAACAATTGAGCCAAAGTATCTCCTTCTTCTGCCTGGGCAGCGCCAATGCTGACGGTGAGGGAGGCCCGATCGCCCCACCAGCGGAAGTCGGCCGTTCTGGCTTGGCCGGTCAGGACCTGGGCGTGCGCGGCGAGCATCTCCGGTGTGCGCTCATGGGATAGAACCAGAAACTCGTTGTCGCCCCAGCGGCCCAGTTCTTCGGTCGGCCGCAGCCCGTGCCGGAGCGTGTGTTCCATGGCGTCGAGCATGGCTTCGCAGGCGCGGGCACCGTGGGTTTTGCGCAACTCCTGTGCCTGGTCGACGGTAATCCAGAGGATACCGAAGGGCACACCGCCGCGCGTGAAATCCTCATAGACGATGGCTAGACGTTCTTCAAGATCGGCTTGACTCGATGCTACCGCGTCGCCTTCGCTGTTGTCTCCATGGGGGAGCGCATCGAGGCTTTCGGCGGGGTGAAAGACGATGGCGGCGCCGATGCGTCCGCCGAGGCCGTCGCGCAGGATCATGATCCGCGCCATGACGGGCACGTCGTGGCCGAGCTTGTGGCGAATATGAACCAGAGCGCCGCGGCATGGTTCCAGAGGCTCGGACGCGCCCGGGGGAGAATCGCCGCAGGGTACGCCCGAGCGCAGCAGGGGCTGTAGCGCCTCGGGGGCGGTGCGGGAGACGAGATCGACGCTCATTTCGCCGGTAATGGTTTCCGCAGAGGGATTCCATAGGAGCACGGTGCGCTCCAAATCGAGCAGCGCGATGCCTTCGGGAAAACTGTCGAGTGCTGCCTCCAGCAATTCGGCTCGGTCGGTCATTCCAAAACCCTCAACCTCTTACATCGGCACGCCGAGGGTCAACTTCACCGCATGGCGGGACGAAGGAAGAGAGGAAATTTCATTTTGGCGAACAACGGGGAGGCATGGGGAGAGGAACCCCGCGCTCCGAAACGGCGGGGCCTGTTTCGGAGCGGACCGGGGAAAAAAGTGAAGCAGAAAAAAGAAGTTACTTGGCCATCGGTGTGGCTTGATCTGTTTCCATTGTACCGTTTTGTGGCAGGCGGATGATGAAGCGAGTGTTCCCGGGTCGGGACTCGACCTCGATTTTGCCGCCGAACTTCTGGGTAACGATGCGGTGGACGATCTCCAACCCCAACCCTGTGCCGGAGCCCAGGGGCTTGGTGGTAAAGAAGGGCTCGAAGATACGCGGCTGCACTTCGGGGGGGATGCCTTCGCCGTGATCGACGATGCTGACGCTGAGCCAGCCGGGCTCGCTCCAAGTCGCAATCTCGATCTGCGAGTTGGGCGGGGAGGCGTCGACGGCGTTGTCGATGAGGTTGGTCCACACCTGGCTGATGGCGGAGCCGCGGGTGTGGATGGTGGAGGGAGAGGCGCCGAAGCGCTTTTCCACGCCGATCTGCTTGATGCGCAGCTTATGGCCGAGGATGGTGAGGGTGCTTTGCAGGCTGTCGTGGACGTCGAGTTCCTTGGCGGGGGAGCGCTCGTCGTAGGCAAACTTTTTGACCGCCATCACCAACTCGGAGATGCGGGCGATGCTTTCTTCGATGGCGCACACCAGCGAGACGCTGGAGACCAGCGAATCGAGCCAGTTGAGCGCATCGGAGAAAGACCCGGCATCGAAGACGTCGCGGGCGCACTCCAACTCATTTTGCTGAAAGCCGATGCCTACCAGGGCGGGGGCGATGGTGAATGCGTTTTCGACGCCGGCCGCGGCCAGCCAGTCGGCCAAAGCCTCTTCGGCATCCGACTGCTCCAAGGTACTGAGGGCGGGGGCGTGGCAGCCGCTCAAGGCATGTTCCAACAACTGTTTCATGCAATCGAGCTGCTGGCGATTTTTGGGCTCGTCGCTGAAGCGGAGGCTGAGCCGCTGCAGGCGGAGCAGGTTTTCACGCAACTGGGAGGCGGCGCGTTTGGCGGCGGAGCCGGGATTATGCAACTCGTGCATCAGGCCTGCGGCGAGGGTGCCGAGGGAGACGAGTTTTTCGCGGTGCAGCGCTTCGACCTGATAGACCTGCAGACGCTGCGCCATGTTGGCGCGCACGGTTTTGCGCAGAGCCGGGCAGCAGGCGAGCAGGTTCCAGAAGCCTTCTTCGGTGAAGCGGATCAGCAGGGTATCTACGACAGTACGGATGAGAAAGGGGGAAGAGTTTTTGCCCGTCAGCAGGGGCGCCTCGCCGAAGCCGTCGCCGGGATGGGCAAAGCCGACAGTGGTCGAGGTTCCGTCGGGTTCGGGGCGCTCGGCGCGGATTTCGCCTTCGAGCACCAGCCAATAGGAGAGATTTGCCTCTCCGGGCTCGACCAGGACGGTGCCGGCCCTGGCCCGGATGCGATCGACGCGGTCGACACCCCGCAGGTTGTCGAGGTTGGTTTGGGCAAAGATCCGGGAGGCGCGCAGTTGTGAGGCAATCTCCGGTAAGGGGATCGACTCAATTTCCAGTGTTTGTGGGCCCTCGCTCATGTTCGCGTCTCTTCCTTCACCTTGAATCCGGCCAAACCCCGGCTAGAATCCGGCCAAATACTGATGTGCAAACTGGACGGCGATGGAACCTTCGCCGACCGCGGATGCCACGCGCTTGATGGAGCCGTGGCGCACATCGCCCGCCACAAAAACGCCCGGTATGCTCGACTCCAGCAAAAACGGCTCCCGAGCCTCCCGCCAACCGGGAGGCAGCTTGCCGTCGATGCGCAGATCCGGTCCAGCCAGCAAAAAACCTTTTTCGTCGCGCAAAATGCCGGCAGGAAGCCAGTCAGTTCGCGGCGCCGCCCCAATAAATACAAACAGCGATCCAGCCGGGACTTCCGATTCGCCCGCCGGGCCGCTCAGCCTCAACCGTTCCAGGTGCTCTTCCCCGATTGCTTCAAGCACCTGAGTCTCAGGCTGCAACACAATATTGGATGTTCGAGCGATCTCATCGATTAAGTATTTCGACATGGTCGCCTCCACTCCCTTTCCGCGGACGAGCATGGTGACGCTGCTGGCGAACTTGGCGAAATAGAGGGCTGCCTGGCCGGCGGAGTTGGCGCCGCCGACAACGTAGACGCCCTGGTCTTTGCAGGAGGCGGCCTCAACCAGCGCGGCTCCATAGAAGATGCCGCGGCCGGTGAGCCGTTCGGCGCCGGGGATATCGAGCTTGCGATATTGAACGCCGGGGGCGAGCATCACGACGTGGCTGGAGACTTCGCGTCCGTCGGCCAGTTGGACGAAGCGGTATTGCCCGTCGATGCGCAGGCCGGTGGCGCGCTGGGTGACGAACTCGGCGCCGAAGCGGGTGGCCTGGATGAGAGCGCGGCGCCCCATGTCGGCCCCGGTGATGCCGGCGGGAAATCCCAGGTAGTTTTCGATCATGGAAGTGGAGCCGGCCTGGCCGCCGGGGGCGACGGGTTCGATGACCAGGGTATGCAGCCCTTCGCTGGCGCCGTAGACGGCCGCGGCGAGACCGGCAGGGCCAGCGCCGATGACCACCATGTCGTAGAACTCCTGCGTGGCCTGGGTACGCAGGCCGACGCGGGCGGCGAGAACCTCCGGTTCCGGGTCCACGATGGAGGTGCCGTCGGAGAACAGGACGACGGGCAACTGATCGGGCTGGAGCTTGCGGTCTTCCAGCAGCTTGAGGGTGCCTTCGGCGTCGATGTCGAGCCACCGGTAGGGCACATGGTTGCGGGAAAGGAAGCTGCGGATCCTGTGATCCTGGAGGGACCAGCGGTGCCCGACGACGCGCAGGCCTTCGAAGGCGGGCTGGTAGCCGGCCTTCCAATCCTCAAGCAGGTCGGTGAGGACCGGGTAGAGCTTTTCCTCGGGCGGGTCCCAGGGCTTGGTCAGGTAATAGTGAATGCGCGCGGTATTGATGGCCTGGATGGCGGCCTCGGTATCGGCATAGGCGGTGAGCAGCACCCGGCGGGCATCCGGGTAAGGGACGCGAGCCCGCTCAAGGAACTCGACGCCGGTCATGCCGGGCATGCGCTGATCGCTCAGCAGCAGCGCCACGGGTTCCTGGCGCACTTTGAGCTGGGTCAGGGTATCGAGGGCGGCATTGCCGCTGGCCGCGCGCATTACGCGGTAATCGGCCCCATAATGCCGGCGCAGATCCTGCACTACTGCTTCCAGCACGCTTATGTCGTCGTCAACTGCCAGTAAGATTGGCCTTGCCATAGGGTTAGTTTAGGGCCTGTCCGTGGGGAAGGTTAACAGGTTCAGCGCCCGATCCGCTTAAATTCTCGTGACCCCCAGGACGGGCAGGCTGTAATCTTAGGATGTTTAGAATCGTTCTCCTCAGGAGAACCGCTAGAGAGCTGCGGGGGCGGCCCTCTGTTTTTTGGGCGGTCTGGAAAAATTCAAAATTATTCAAAGTGTCGCAAATGAAGACAGTACCCATGTTCTTGCGCCGCTTAGCCGATAAGGGCGCGAGAGGCAGAAATCGATGCGTGAGTTCGAGTTACTGCTCCCGGGATCTGCCGGAGGGGTGGGGCGAGTTGGCCTGTTTGGGCCATTTTGCGTCGAGCGGCAGATAAGGCGTACGACATGAACAAGATCATTCTCGCCGATTCACAGGCAATTTTCCGCGCCGGGGCCGCCAAGGTTCTGGCGATGGATGAAGACTTGCGCATTATTGCCCAGTGCACAGATCTTGAGCGCCTGCACCATGCGATCACGACCTTTCCAAATTCGATTGTGCTGTTTGCGGCGTCGATGCGGCCGGACCTGACGTTGCTGCGCACCTACCTGGATGGGGCCGGCAGCCGCGGAGTGGTGATTGCGGAAAACAATGACGCGGCAGGTGTTTATATCCAGCAGGGATTTCGCGGAGTGGTATTTCGGAGCGTGACCGGGCCGGCGCTGGTGGAGTGCGTGCACCGGGTGGCTGCCGGAGACATATGGATACCTCCGCAACTGATGCAGGTGGACTCGCCCGAAGAGGATCTGGTGGGAACCCGGGTGCGCGACCGGTTGACGCCCAAGGAAATGCGCATTGTGGCTCTGATTGTGCAGGGCTGCAAGAACCGGGAGATTGCCCTTCGGCTCAAGACCACCGAACAGGTGATCAAGAATTATCTGCGCTCCATCTACGACAAGACCGGGGTGAGCGACCGGCTGGAACTGGCGTTGTTTACGATCCACCATCGCGTGCTGGCGCAGGCCGCCGCGGAAGTGGGCAGCAAGCTGGATGCCGAGGAACAGGCTGCTCCGCCCGCCGTGGCTTAGGAACAGTTGCGGAAATACCGCCGCCTCGATTTTGTTCCCTGCGGAAATCCGATCCTGAAGCTTCGAGGCCAAGTGGCAATCTTGTTGAGAAATGCCACCTGGCCGGGTGTGCAAAGAGCCTACGGCAAGGTGATGACGATCTTGCCCACCTGCTGGTTCGATTCCAGGTAGCGATAGGCATCCTGGGTCTGGCGGAAGGCGAAGGTCTTGTCGATCTGAGGCACGAAGCGCTTGTCGGCGAGCCGGTCGGAGACGTATTTTTTGGCGACCTGGGCTCTCTCCGGATTCAGAGTGATCTCCAGCACGATATACCCACGGATGCTCAAACCGTTTGCCAGCGCGGTAAGGAGCGGAAACGGGGTTGGCTCGGGAGATAGAAGGCCGTACTCGAAGACGATTCCACCCGGTGCGGCGGCGGCGGCGAGTTTCTCGATGAATGGCCCGCCGACGGGATCGAAGGTGAGCCGGGCGCCTTTGCCACCCGTGATCTCCTTGACGCGGGCTACGTAATCCTCTTCATCGGTGACAATCACATGGTGGGCGCCGAGCTTAAGCAACTGCGCTTTCTTGGCCGCGGTGCGGGTGACAGCGATGGCGGTGGCGCCAGCGTCGCGGGTTATCTGGATGGCGGCGATGCCCACGCTGGACGAGGCCGCGGGGATGGAAACGAAATCGCCCGGCTTGACGCCGCCGAAGTAGACGAGCGCGCCGTAAGCGGTCAGGTACTGCATCCAGATGGCCGAGGCCTGGGTGGGGGTGAGGTTCTCAGGATACTCGCCCAACACTTCGGCGGGAACGACGGCTTCTTCCCCGAGCGAGCCGTAGCGGTTTTGCGAATAGCCGGGGATGGTGGCGACTTTCTTGCCGATCCAGGCGGAATCGACGCCTTCGCCGACTGCCTCGACTACGCCTGCGACTTCATAGCCCACACGGGAAGGGAGCTTTGGCGTCTCCAGATAAACACCGTGGTAATACATCGAATCTGCACGGTTCAGGCCTGCAGCCTGAACCCGCAGCCGCACCTCGCCCTTGCCGGGCTGTTGCTGTGGGGCCTCTTCGAATTTAAGATCCTCGGGACCACCAAGCTGATGAAAGCGAATGATTGTTGGCACAAGTTCCTCCTGCTGGGTTGGATGGCTGCCAGCAGGAGGATGGTGCAAATAGAGGAGAGACCGCGTATTGAGTTCGAGCGGGGACGAAGCGTTGCCAGGGCCGGCGCTATAGCTTCTCGCCGATGCTTTTGGCCTGGGTAAACAGCAGCAGGTAATCGGGGCCGCCGGCCTTGGAGTCGGTTCCGCTCATGTTGAAGCCGCCGAAGGGATGCGCGCCGACCATGGCGCCGGTGCACTTGCGGTTGAAGTAGAGGTTGCCGACATGATATTCGCGGCGGGCGTAGTCGATGCGGCTGCGGTCTGAGGTGTAGAGGGAGCCGGTGAGGCCGTATTCGGTATTGTTGGCGACGCGCAGGCCTTCTTCAAAATTGTCGACGCGAATGACGGCGAGCACGGGTCCGAAGATTTCTTCCTGGGCGAGGGTGGAGTTGGGAGCGACGTCGGCAATCACGGTGGGTTCGAGGAAGTAGCCGCCGCCGGGAGTTTGCACTGCCTTGCCGCCGCTGATGAGGCGGCCTTCTTTTTTGCCGGTCTCGATGTAGGCGAGGATCGAATCCAATGCGGCCTTGTTGACGACCGGGCCGAGGCTGGGATTGCCGGCGGGGTCGCCGACGGTGAGTTGGGCGACGCGCTGCTGGATGCGTTCGAGAAAGACCTCGTAAATGGAAGCTTCAACGATGGCGCGGGAACAGGCGGAGCATTTTTGGCCGCTGTAACCGAAGGCGGAGGCGACGACGCTGTCGACGGCCACGTCGATATCGGCGTCGGCACAGACCAGGATGGAGTCTTTGCCTCCCATTTCCAGGACGGTGCGCTTGATCCAGATTTGGCCGGGGCGGGTTTTGGCGGCCTGCTCGTGAATGTCGAGTCCCACGGCTTTGGAGCCGGTGAAGGCGATGAAGCGGGTTTTGGGATGCTGAACGATGGCGTTGCCGAAGGTGGCGCCGGAGCCGGGGCAGAAGTTGACGACGCCGCCGGGGAGGCCGGCTTCTTCAAGCACTTCAACGAACTTGGCGGCGATGGTGGGCGAGTCGCTGGAGGGCTTGAGGATGATGGTGTTGCCGGTGACGATGGAGGCGGCGGTCATGCCGGCCATGATGGCGAAAGGGAAGTTCCACGGGGGAATGACGGCGCCCACGCCGAGGGGGATATAGAGCAACTCGTCGCGCTCGCCGGGGAATTGGATCGGTGGGGCGGACTGGGCGAGGCGCAGGGCTTCGCGGGCGTAGAACTCAAGGAAATCGATGGTCTCGGCGACATCCGCATCGGCTTCGGCCCAGTTTTTGCCGACTTCATAGGTGAGCCATGCGGCGAACTCGAACTTGCGGTTGCGAATGATGGAGGCCGCGTTGAGAAGCAGAGAAACCCTTGTATCGACAGAGGTCCGGCTCCAGGACTCGAAGGCCTGAAGAGCGGCGGCCATGGCCTTCTCAGCGTGCTCGGCAGCCGCTTTCTGGTGCACGCCGACGATCTGGGCGGGGCGGGCGGGGTTCAGCGAGTGGATCTTGTCGGCGGTCTTGGCGCGGTGGCCGCCGATGACCAGTTCATATTCACGGCCAAGCTGGCTGGCGATCATTTCCAGGGCCGCGTGCATTTTGCGGGTGTTATCGGGCGCCTTGAAATCGACAAAAGGCTCATTGGAGAACCCGCCCTGAGGCGAGCGCGGCTGAATTTGGGTAGACAGGGAGGAGGTTGCCATAACGAGTTGATTGTAGTCCAAGTGACTTAAGTCGCTGTCGCGGGCGGCGGGTGGCTTCTATGCTCGGCACTGTAAGCAATTCAGACAGGAAGGTACCTAACCATGTTCTGCTATCAATGCGAACAGACCTCGAAGGGCGAAGGCTGCCAGACGGTTGGCGTATGCGGAAAAGATGCAACGACGGCGGCGCTCGAGGATTTGCTGATTCATGCGATCAAGGGCGTGTCGATGTATGCTCACCGGGCGCACAAGCTGGGCGCGGCAGATGCGGAGATCGACGCCTTCACGATTCAAGCTGTTTTTGCGACGTTGACCAATGTCAACTTCGATCCCGAGCGGCTGGTGGAACTGATTCATCAGGCTGTCGCGATACGGGACCGGGCGCGCGGCCTTTATGAGCGCGTGAGCGTGGAGGCGGGCGTGGTGCCGTCGGAATTGGGCGGCGCGGCGGCGTGGACTCCGGCGGCGACGCTGGACGGGCTGCTGGCGCAGGGGCAGAGCGTGATTTTGCCCGCACGTTTTTTGACCGAGGGCAAGGAGATTGCGAACCTGAAGGAGTTGGTGCTGTACGGCATCAAGGGCGTGGCCGCGTATGCCGCGCACGCACTGGCGCTGGGCGCAGGCGATCCGCAGTGCTCGGCGAAGATTCACGAGGTGCTGGACTTTTTGACTCATCCGGCGCCGACGGCCGAAGAGTTGCTGGGCGAGGCATTGAGCGTGGGCGCGTTGAATTACCGGGTGATGGAAATTCTGGATAAGGCCCACACGGAAACCTTCGGGCATCCGCAGCCGGCGAAGGTCAGGCTCCATGCGCGCAAGGGGAAGGCGATTGTGGTTTCGGGGCACGACTTACACGATCTGTATGCGCTGCTCGAACAGACGAAGGGACTGGGTATTCAGATTTATACGCATGGGGAGATGCTGCCGGCGCATGGATATCCAAAGCTCAAGGCGTTCGAACATCTGGCGGGAAACTATGGCGGGGCATGGGTGGACCAGGCGCATGAGTTTGCGGATTTTCCAGGCGCGATTTTGATGACTTCCAATTGCATTCAAGAGCCGAAGGTTGCGTATAAGCAGCGCATGTTTACGTCGGGAGCGGTGGCGTGGCCCGGGGTGAAGCACATTGCGGATCAAGATTTCAGCGAAGTGATTGCGGCGGCGCTGCGGGCTCCGGGTTACCTGGAAGACGGCAGCGACGAAGAGATTACAGTGGGCTTCGGACACAACGCGGTGTTGAGCGTTGCCGACCGGGTGATCGATGCGGTGAAGACAGGCGCGATTCGCCACTTCTTTTTGATAGGCGGCTGCGATGGAGCGCGGTCGGGGCGCAGCTACTATACCGAACTGGCCGAATCGATTCCTGAGGATTGCGTGATTATGACGCTGGCGTGCGGCAAGTTCCGCTTCAACAAGCTTGAATTCGGGGAGATTGGCGGGCTGCCGCGGCTGTTGGATGTCGGGCAGTGCAACGACACGTATTCCGCGCTGCAGATTGCGCTGGCGCTGGGCAAGGCGTTCGATTGCGGCGTGAACGAGTTGCCGCTGTCGCTGGTGTTGTCGTGGTATGAGCAAAAGGCCGTGGCGGTGCTGCTGACGCTGCTGCACCTGGGGGTGCGGAACATCCGCATCGGACCGACGCTGCCGGCATTTCTTTCGCCCGCAGTGCTGGCGCTGCTGCATGAGAAGTTCAACCTGATGGCTATTACCAATGCAGAGCAGGATCTGGCGGCGATGCTGGCTTGAGGAAGACGTTGCGCCGGGCTTTATGGGGAATGCGCACGAACTCTGTCTCTCTCGCGCGGATGGACCGTGCAGATGAACCATGCGGCAGGAGATCGGCCAATCATCCTGCCGGGGGAGACAGAGGGCCGACGACTGGCTTCGGGGAGGCTATTTGCTTTTCAGGTGGTAGCGGGCTGCATATTTCCGGTCGGTCTGCATGATATGGCCGGAGAGCCACTCGCGCAGGACCTTGCTGATGGAACTGCTGAGGCCGATCTTTCCGGCCTTATTTTCGGCGATGAGCTTCTCGATCTGCTCTTGAAATTTGCGATGTTGTTCTTTGTGCGCGGCGAGATCGGGATCGTTCTTTTGGGCAAGCCAGCGTTCTTCGCTTTCGAAGTGTTGATTGGTGTAGGCGTAGGTCTGTTCGAGAATCGTCGCGACCTGATCCTGGGACCTGCCGTCGCGCAGCGCCGAATAAAAGTCGTTGAAGTAGACGAAGAGCCGCTGGTGAGCCTTGTCGAACGCCTGCACGCCAACGCTGTAGGAATCCTGCCATCCATACATTCGATTTTTCCTCCGAACCGCGAATCTTGTGACCCGGACCCGGTGGACCTCTTGGGAGAGAGGCTGAAAACCGGCCGTCGAAGTGGGTATCGACGCGGCGGGTATTTTAGGGACGGGAAGAGGCTATGATTCTGGGGGATGGAAAGGGGATCGGGACAGTCTGCGAGGAACCTTCCTATTCGGGAATGGCGGGGGGATTTCCCGGTTAAACTGGGGACAGCATCAAGATGAAAGACAGCATTTACGTCTCGAAAGAGAATTATCTGAAGGCCGTTCTGGAGGCTGAGTCCGAGGGCCACCAGGTAATTCCGGCGACACTGGCGCACTGGCTTGAGGTTTCGGCGCCGGCGGTGACGATGGCGCTCAAGCGGCTGAAGCGGGACGGCTATGTGGAAGTGGGGGAAGACGGCATTGTGCGGTTGACCGCGACGGGGCGGGAGACCGCCTACCGCACGGCGCTGCGCCATCACTTGATCGAGCGGATGCTGAGCGAAATTTTCGGGATGGAGTGGTACGCGATCCACGAAGAGGCCGAGCGGCTGGAACATGCTGTTTCGCCGGCCTTCGAAGCCAAGCTGCGCGAGAAGCTGGGCGAGGGCGGGGCTTGTCCGCACGGCAACTCGGTGTTGCCCGAGAAGCCGGCCACGCGCAGGCAGCGCGGCGAACTGCAGCTATCGGAAGCCGTGGAGGGGAAGCGCTACCGGGTGACGAGCCTGCATGAGCGCGATCCGGAGCTGCTGCTTTTTTTGCATCAGGTTGGCATCGGCCCCAACCAGGGGTTGCGGGTGGTGAGCAGGAACTACGATCAAACGATTTCGATTGAGCTACCTGCGGGCATTGCCAAGGTGGGGAAGCCGGCTGCGGAGGCGGTGTGGCTGCGGGCGGAATCAACGCAGTCAATTTAAATTACGAAGTTTTATTAACCATAGTTAACTAGCTGTGCCATACTGAAACGCACGTACGGCTTTTGAATTCCCCACTTATTGATGGCCACAGAATCCACATCTCAGATCGAAAACACGGAACCTTCTCTGCCGGAGGTGCATTCGAGCGTCCGCGTATCGAGTTCGCCGTTTTATTGGCGGCGGTTGCTGGGCTTTCTCGGGCCCGGGTTTCTGATCTCGGTGGGGTATATGGACCCCGGCAACTGGGCGACGGACATTGCGGGCGGATCGCGGTTCGGCTATACGCTGCTGTTCGTCATCATGGCGTCGAACCTGATCGCCATTCTGCTGCAAAGCCTGGCGCTGAAGCTGGGAGTGGCGACGGAGCGCGACCTGGCGCAGATTTGCCGGGAGAGCGCGGGGCGCTGGACGAGTTTCGCGCTGTGGCTGATGGCGGAGATCGCGATTGCGGCCTGCGATCTGGCCGAAGTGATCGGTTCGGCGATTGCGCTGCAACTGCTGTTTGGGATTCCGCTGCTGTTTGGCGTGCTGATCACGGGCACCGATGTGCTGTTGATCCTGCTGCTGCAGCGGTGGGGATTCCGCTATGTGGAAGCGCTGGTGATTGCGCTGATCGGGACGATTCTGGCGCTGTTCGGCGTGCAGATGTTCCTGTCGAAGCCGGAGTATTGGCCGGCGCTGCGCAGCCTGCTGATTCCCTCGCGCTCGATCATCGCCAATCCCGACATGCTGTATATCGCGGTGGGGATGCTGGGCGCGACGGTGATGCCGCACAATCTTTATCTGCACTCCTCGATTGTGCAGAGCCGCCGCTATCCGCGGACGCCGGAGGGCAAGCGCGAGGCGGTGTGGATGGCCAATATCGACTC
Organism: Terriglobales bacterium; assembly: GCA_015654835.1. GTDB lineage: Bacteria > Acidobacteriota > Terriglobia > Terriglobales > Acidobacteriaceae > Telmatobacter. The sequence continues at coordinate 4,980 of JAATGG010000137.1, read as the reverse complement.
GGCGCTGGCGCTGACGGTGGCGTTGTTTGTGAATGCGGCCATTTTGATTGTGGCGGCGGCGGTGTTCCATCGCAGCGGCCACTTTGAGGTGGCGGCGATTGAAGATGCCTATAAGCTGCTGAGTCCGCTGGTGGGCACGGTGGGGGCGAGCACGCTGTTTGCGGTGGCGCTGCTGGCCTCGGGGCAGAACTCCTCGATCACCGGCACGCTGGCGGGGCAGGTGGTGATGGAGGGCTTCATCCACATCAAGCTGTCGCCGTGGGTGCGCCGGCTGATTACGCGGTCCATCGCGATTATTCCGACGATTATCGTGGTGGCGATCAACGGCGAAGAGGGAACGGAGAAACTGCTGCTGCTGAGCCAGGTGATTTTGTCATTGCAACTCAGTTTCGCGGTGGTTCCGCTGGTGCTGATTACGGGAAACCGCAAGAAGATGGGCGAATTTGTGAATGCGCCGTGGCTGAAGGTGCTTTCGTGGGGCTGCGCGGTCCTGATCGCGGTTTTGAACGGCTGGTTCGTGCTGCAGATGGTGCAGGGCAAGTAAGGGCTGCGCCTGGGGCGGGGCAACCCCGCTCCCTGACCCGCTAACATAGTAGACATGCGTGTTCTTGCGGCTGCCGAAATGCAGGCTTGCGACCGTGCCACCACGGAGCGGTTCGGTATTCCATCACTGGAGCTGATGCGGGGGGCTGCCGCGTCGATTGCGGCGTTTGTGCGGCAGCAGTATCCGCGGGCCAAACGGGTGACGGTGCTTTGCGGGCGCGGCAACAATGGTGGAGACGGCATGATGGCGGCGCGGCTGCTGGGTGCTGCGGGGCTTGAAGTGACCACGTTTCTGCTGAGCACTCCGGCGGCGTTGAAGGGCGATGCGGCGCAGGCGTGGCAGGAACTGGCGGCGTGCGATCATGGCGCGATTCATGCGGTCGATACGGCTGAAGAGTTGGCGGCGCACGGTCGCGCTCTTGAGGCCGATGTGATTCTGGATGCGCTGGTGGGCACCGGGTTTGCGCCTCCGCTGAAAGGCCTGGCGCTGGCTGCGCTCGACTGGATCAAGGGCAGCCGTGCGGCGGTGGTGGCGGTCGATCTGCCTTCCGGCTGGGCGGCGGATGCGACCAGCGCGGCGGTGGAGGGACCGGTGTTTCCCGCCGATGCGGTCATCACGTTCACAGCGCCCAAGCCGGCGCATGTTTTTGGGCAGTTGACGCGGGGCTGGGAGCAGCCGGTGGTGGTGGCGCCGATTGGCTCGCCGGACGAAGCGATTGTTTCAACGCTGGGCATGGAGTGGGCCGGGTCGGCACAGGAGCTGACGCACGCTCCACGGGCCACCGAGGCCAATAAAGGCAAGTTCGGCCATGTGCTGGTGGTGGGCGGTTCGTTTGGCTCGTCAGGCGGCAAGGCGGGCGCGCCGGCGATGGCGTCGCTGGCGGCCATGCGCGTGGGGGCGGGGCTGGTGACGGCGGCTGTGCCCGCACCCGCACTGGGGGCGACGGCGGCGTTTGCGGCGGAGCTGATGACGTGGCCGCTGTTGGCCAACACGGCCGGGCAGATTACGCCGGAGAACCTGGCACCCGAGCTTCTGGCGGCTTTCACGGTGGGAAAGAGCGTGCTGGCGATTGGGCCGGGACTGGGGCAAAGTGCGGATACGGTGAAATTTACGCTCGGTTTGCTGGCGGCGACCGAGATGCCAGCGGTGATCGATGCGGATGCGCTCAATATTCTGGCCGCCAATCCCGACTTTTTTCCTACGCTGGTGAAGGGCGGGCGCACGGTGGTGTTGACGCCGCATCCGGGCGAAATGGCGCGGCTGGCCGGGATTCCGACCGCCGAGGTGCAGGCCAACCGGCTGGAGGTCGCCAGCAGCTTTGCCCGGAAGAATGGCGTTACGCTGGTATTGAAGGGAGCGCGCACGCTGATCGCTCACCCCGAGGGGCGGGTGGCCGTGAACACGACCGGCAACCCCGGCATGGCCAAGGGGGGCAGCGGCGACCTGCTTACGGGCATGGTGGCCGGACTGCTGGCGCAGCACCCCGACGATGCGGGGCGGGCTGTGGAGGCCGCAGTGTTTTTGCATGGGCTTGCCGCCGACCTGGCTGTGCGCGGCGCCGACGAGCACACGTTTCTTGCGACGGATAGCCTGGCGCATTTTTCTCAGGCTTTTCGCTTTCGTTCACGCACCACGAACGGGTATGTTTGGTTGCAGGGGCTGCCGGGGGAGTTGTCACCGGCGAGGGCCTCGCATGAGGCAGCAGAATGACCAAGGTCGCCCCACCCGCCGAAGGCAGGATTCACGAGTTCACGACAAAAAGCGGCGCGGATACCATCGAAGTAGGCCGCAAGCTGGTTCATCTGTTGAAGCCGCCGCAACTGCTGCTGCTGCGCGGCGACCTGGGGACGGGCAAGACGACGCTGGTGAAGGGCATTGCGCAGGCTCTGGACGCGGCTGATCCCGACGAGGTGACGAGCCCGACCTTCACGCTGCTGCATGAATACGACGGCGCGCTCGACGGCAAGCCGATGAAGCTCTATCACCTGGACGTCTATCGCCTGGAAGGCGAGCGGCAACTGGAGACGCTGGGACTGGATGAGCTGATGACCCCCGACGCGTTGGTGCTGATCGAGTGGGGCGACAAGTTCAAGAGCATCCGCAAGCGGGCGACGGGGGAAATCTCCATCACCTCGGAGGGTGGAGATGCACGGAAGATTACGGTCACGCTGAAAGAGGGCTAGGGCAATTTTCGGAATACACGCATTCCGAAATTGCTATAGCGCCGTTCTGCGGGCGGTTGCGGGAAATCGATGAGCACATCTCTCCATGCCGGCGGTGAAGTTGTTTGCGGCAAGGGGTGCTGCGCGCCTGCCGGTGGTTCTCGTCCCGGGCTCTCAACCCAGGTGGCGTGGCTGCAATGCATTACCCTGGGCTGGATGACGGTGGAGTGCGCCGTCTCATTGCTGGCTGCACGGCGGGCGCATAGCGCGGCGCTGCTGGCCTTTGGTTCGGACAGCCTGGTGGAGTTGTTTTCCGCAACCGTGGTGCTGCTGCAGTTTTTGCCGCGCTTCCCTCTCAAGAAAGAATATGCGGCGCGGTCGGCGGCGGTGCTGCTGTTTGTGCTGGCGGCGGTGGTGGTGGGCATTGCGGTGCTGGGCTATCGAACGCCGGTGGAAACCAGCTACCTGGGCATTGGGATCACGGCGGCGGCGCTGGTGGCGATGCCGGTGCTGGCATGGCTGAAGCGCAGGCAGGCACGCGCTCTCAACGACCGGGCACTGGCTGCGGATGCGGCGCAATCGGCTACCTGCGCCTATCTGGCGGCGGTGACCCTGGCGGGGCTGGCGAGCTACGCGCTGTGGCACGTTGCCTGGGTGGATACGGTGGCGGCGCTGGCGGCTGTGCCGCTTCTGGTGATCGAAGGGCGGCGGACCTGGCGCGGCGAGGGCTGCGGCTGCTGCTGAGGGCTGGACCGTTGGGAGCGGGTGGCGGTTTACACCTCTGCCGAGATGCTATAGTCTGACCGAGCCATGCAGAAAACATCCCCACCCGCTCAACTTACCGAACAATTGACTAGCCGGCTCCTGGCGATTCCGGCCGACAGGCTGGGCGTCTGGACCTCGTCGCTCTGCGTGGTTCACTGCCTGCTGACGCCGATCGTGTTGTCTATTTCGGCTGTTTCGGCGCACTTTTTGCCGTCGGAGGAGTGGACGCACCGCGCGCTGGCCCTTGTGATTGCGGCGCTGGGGGCCATCGCGCTGGTCAACGGCTATCGCCGCCACCGGCGCAGGCGGGTGATGGGTTTGATGGCGGTGGGACTGGCGTTGATTTTTGCCGGAGCTTATTGGGGCAATGCCCTGCCGTCGCACCGGGCCGAGGTGTTGATCACGTTTGCGGGCAGCGGGTTTATGATCGCGGCCCATCGCATCAATCACACATTCTGCAATCATTGCAGGACCTGCGACTCGTGCGAGGGGTGATCAGGCAAGGCGCAGGTTTTGGGGCAGGCCTTGGAGCATGGAATCGATGCGGCGGTCGTCTGCCGCTCTTCCATAGACTTCGACATAACAGCACTGCAGCCATTCACGAAGATGCGCTTGCCCGATGAATGCGGGCAGGGGCGATTTGTAGACGAGCATCTCCATCGGGGGAGGCGCGGAGAGCGAGACGGGGGGCATGATGTAGGCGAGTCCCTCGATCTGCCGGCAGCCGAGCTTGCGGTAGAATGCTTTTCTCCTGGCGTTGCTGGGGTTTGGTGCGGCTTGCGGCGGATTGGAATCTACTTCGATGAGCAGATAGCGGCCTGCGACTTCGGGGAGCGTTGCCACTTGGGTGAAGAGAGATTGTCCGAGGCCGTGGCTTCTCCGGTCCTGCGCGATGGCGAGATACTCCAACAGACAGGCGCTGGACTGGGGAAAGCAGAGAACAATCGCAAAGCCGACGACGCGGCTTTCTTCAGAGGCGGCCAGAAAGAGATATTCCGGACGCTGGATCATGGCGGCGAGCAAGCCGATGCTTTTTCGCTCGCTTGCGGGGTGGGCCTCGGTGTAGATGCTTGCGAGGCCGGCGAATGCAGGGTCCGCACTGCGATCGATTCTATGGATCGTCAATGAGCCGGTTTTCATGCGCAGTCCCCGCGGGTGTTGCAGCGCGATTGGGTGCGATCCGCTAGTTCTGGGGCGTTTTCGATTCACTTATGAACATCTCTGGCATCGTGCAAGGTGGCAATTTCTTGAGGAAATTGCCACTCAAATGGAAAGACTAAACCGCGCTCGGCCAAGGGATATTCTTCGGATCGAGTCCTTGAAAAACTTCCCTCAGGGGCTAAAGCCCCGTTGGTTCCTATTGCTTTTATGTACGGGCTAAAGCCCGTACCCTCCACTAAAGCCCGTGCCCTTCACAGCTAAAGGGGTTCTGGATAGGTTTCTAGAACCCCATGATGTTGTAGCCGCAATCCACATAGAGGGTTTCGCCGGTAATGGCGGTGGAGAGGT
>JAATGG010000103.1 GCA_015654835.1 Terriglobales bacterium | reverse complement strand
TGTCAGAGCGGGAATTGCGGGTGCGATTGCTGTCATAAGCGCGATTGAAAGAGCGAGTGTCTGCCTGTGCATGGATTCCCCGATCCGCGCGGGAAGATCGTTGTGCGCGAAGGAAAAGTTTACACCGTGCAAATACGCTCCTTTATGGTTAGCATAGGCTGCGGCTGGCAGTTTGAATGCCGCGACGGACGCTGTACAGGCACCCGGAATCCGCGGTGGCCAGGAGATTCCCGGCAGGTTGCAAGCAAAGAGCGCATCTGCTCTGATTCGAACGATCCGCAGCCCGCGGATATGCGTCTAATCTAGGGATAAGGCGCTGGGAACGGGAGCCGGAACTCGGGGCCGGGAGAGGGACACGGGTGCGGGATCAATCTTTGTTATGGCGAATTGGGACAATGCTGTTGGCAATGGCCTGCGCCGGGGCCGCCGTTGCGCAGAATAAAGACAGCTTTACGCCGATGCCCCTGGACGCAGGATTCGGCCCCATGGATATTTCAGCACCCGCTACGCCCGCAGAAGAGATCATCCGTCAGTTTGCGGCCAAGGAATCCGAGTTTCAGCAGGCGCTCAACCACTACACCTATCGCCGTGTGGCTCGCGTACAAACAATCGACGACGACAACAAGGTGGATGGGGAGTATTACGAAGTGGATGACGTAATCTTCGACTCCACCGGCAAGCGCACGGAGAAGGTCGTCTATGCGCCCGAAAACACCTTGCAGCGGGTCAGCATGTCTCCATCGGATTTACAGGATATCCAGCATGGCTATCCTTTCGTTCTTACGACCGAAGTCATCTCCCAATACGACGTGAAATATATCGGCCGTCAAAAAGTGGATGAGGTAGACTGCTACGTGTTCGACGTTGGCCCCAAGACAATCGTCAAGGGCAAGCGCTACCTGTCGGGGCGCATATGGGTGGATGCAACCGACCTGCAGATCGTGGTGACCAACGGGCGCATGGTTCCCGACGACACGCGCAAGGGCAACGAGGACCTGCATCCGCCGTTTATGACCTGGCGCCAACAGGTGGATGGGCACTACTGGTTTCCGGTCTATACCAAAGGGGAAGGGATTCTGCACTTCGCCGGTGGGCGCGGCTATATGTCGCAGGACGTGCACATGCGCGACACCATCAAATACACCGACTATAAACAGTTCGGCTCAACCACCAAGATTATCTATGACGGGCAGGAAATAACCGCTCCGCCGCAACAACAGCCTGCCGCTCCACAAACGAAACCTAAACAATAAAGAACTTAAAAAATCGAGTCAGGGTGCGGGGTGCAGCGATGTGCCCTCCGTCTGTTCGCTACTTAATAGAACAGGTATTTGCGCCAGCGGTCGTCGCCGCGTCCCAGCATACGCATGATCTGACGGCTGGTGTGCAGCGAGAAGGGACGAGGCTCGCGCAACAAAACCATATCGTTGATCTCACTCAGCAGACGATTGCCTTTGCGGCGATTGCAGGAGTGGCAGCAGGCGACCAGGTTTTCCCAAGTGGAGTTGCCGCCGCGCGAACGCGGAATCACATGGTCCAGCGTCAGTTCGCTCGAAGACAGCACCACTCCGCAATATTGGCAGGTGTTGCGGTCGCGCAGCAGGATGTTCTTGCGCGAAAGAGCGCGCGTCTGGTGAGGAATGCGCCGGTACTCTAGCAGACGGATGACCGAAGGCATGGCGATGCGATTGCGCTGGGCATGGAGGGTCAGCCCGTGCTCCTCCTCGGTGTGCGCAACGCCTTTAAGCACTAAGACCAGAGCCCGCCGTGCGCCACAAATGTTGATTGGCTCGTAGGAGGCGTTCAGCACCAGCACCGGCATCTGCAGGATATGTGCGGATTGAACCGCACCCTGGTCCCCGGCATACGCCGCGGCCTTGGCAATGGATTTTTGTTTGCGTGCATGAATCATGGCTTTTCCCAGCGACATCTCTTATCCCCTCGTCAAAAAGATGGTTGGACAGATGATGAGTACGTGCTTGCCGCGCGGCGGGCAGTATAGACGCGACGCGCTCTGGCGAGTGTGGCTATTCGTACAGATGCGGCGCCAGCCCGAACCAACGCTTGCGCGGCGGCCCGGGCAGTAGCACCGGTAGTAAAAATGTCATCGATGACGAGAATGTCTTTGCCGGCTACTGCGGAAGAAACCGAGAAAGCCCCGCGTACATTTAAGCGGCGTTGGCGGCGGGTCAGGCCCGCCTGGCTCTCCGTCGCCCTAAGCCGCAGCAGGGCGCTCGAAGCCAGTTTGAGCCGCCATGCGGGATAAGTTTTGTGTAGCGCTTTCAGTGCATAAACGGCGAGTGAACGCGCTTGGTTGAAGCCGCGCTGCGCACGCTTTGAGCGGTGCAACGGCACCGGAATCACTAACATCTCAGACGGTGCTTCGGCGGCGAGTTGACCGATGGCTTGCGCCAACATCCAACCCAGTTTTTTGGCTGCCGGATAGAGCCCGTCGTACTTGAGCGCGTGAATCGCCGCCTTCATGCGGTCCTGGTAGAGGCCGTAGGCTACGGCGCGGACGAAGGGGGGGGGGGCCAGGCGGCAGGCACGGCAAAGCGAAGGCGTCGGCGCGTCCAGGGCGTCGCCGCAGCAGGCGCACATGGGGCCGCTCAGGACGGGAAAATCCATCCAGCAGGCATCGCAGATTGGCACGGAAGAGAGATGCGGCAGGGGGCAGCCGCAGAGGGTGCAGGAAGCAGGAAGGAGGGCACAACTCAGGGTATCCATGGGACTTCGAAGCACGCGGGCGATAGCTCGCCATGCGGAAGTCTCCGATGGTGGAACGTCGAACGTCAGTGAACCGGAGTCCCTGCGGAAGACGCACCTCACTTTGAGGAAACGTACTGATGCATACATTCCCTATCGACCACAAGTATACCCAGACACAAGGGATTGTGCCACTCAGCTCCGCAGTGTTCCACGGCAGTTAGCCCGCCGTGGAACCCGCATGGATACGGAGGAATCCGCTTCAGTTACTTATGGCGGATGAATGTACCGCTCTGTAACTCGCTCATGGCCTGGCGCAGTTCGGCCTGTGAATTCATGACGATAGGGCCATACCACGCGACCGGCTCTTCGAGCGGCTTGCCCGAAACCAGCAGGAAGCGAATGCCTTCGGGACCGGCCTGGACGACAATTTCGTCGCCGCGGTCGAATAGCACCAGCGAATGGTTCTTCGCGTCATAAACCGGCGTGCTGTTGGGATCGACGCCCGATTCGGTAAGTACCGCTTGCGGGGCCGAGGCATCGCGGAACGTGCCCGCTCCGGCGAAGACATAGGCGAAGGCGTTGCGCGTCGTTTCCACCTGAATGCGCTTGCGCTGGTTGGGCGGCACCGAGATATCGACGTAGCGCGGGTCGGCGGCTACGCCCTCGACCGGGCCCTTTTGTCCCCAGAACTCGCCGCAGATGATGCGCGCGCGGGTGCCGTCATCCTCGGTGACTTCGGGGATGGCGCTGGAGGGAATGTCTTGGTAGCGCGGGTCGGTCATCTTCAACGCAGCAGGCAGGTTAGCCCAGAGTTGAAAACCGTGCATACGCCCCTGCGCGTCGCCTTTGGGCATTTCCTGGTGCAGAATGCCGCTGCCCGCGGTCATCCACTGCACATCGCCGGCGGTCATGCGGCCCTTGTTGCCAAGGCTGTCGCCGTGGGCCACTTCTCCGGCCAGAACATAGGTAATGGTTTCAATGCCGCGGTGCGGGTGCCACGGGAATCCGGCGAGATAATCGGCCGGATTTTCATTGCGAAAATCGTCCAGCAAGAGGAACGGATCGAACTCCGTCGTCTTTCCAAAGCCGAAGGCACGCTGCAATTTAACGCCGGCACCTTCGATGGTGGACTGGGTTTCGAGAATCTGCTTCACGGGACGAAGCGACATAGGTTTTGACCTCCACTGTTCTTGCTTGTCGTACGTTTATATAGATTCGCGAGAGAGATATTCGTTGCAACAACTAATTGGGCGGGAAACGGCCTGAATGCCGCCCCGCCCGGGTGTTTTGTGGGTCAAGCCTCGCTCGGCACCGGGCTGACAACCTCAGGCTTTGATGAACTGGACCTCGAGGCTGATCGCGACGTCTTCCCCGACCAGCACGCCGCCGGTTTCGAGCGGGGAGTTCCAAGTCAGGCCGAAGTCCTTGCGATTGATCTTGGTAGAGGCGGAAAGGCCGATGCGCAGATTCCCCCACGGGTCTTTGGAGGGCTCGCTGACGCCTTCGACGGCGAAGGTGACGGACTTGGTGATGCCGTGCAGCGTGAGGTCGCCGGTGACCTTGTAATCGCCCTTGCCCACAGGCTCGACCTTGGTGGATTTGAAGGTCAGGGAAGAATGCTTTTCGGCGTCGAAGAAGTCGGCGCTCTTAAGGTGCCCGTCGCGCTGAGCATCGCCGGTGTTGAGGGTAGCCACGTCGATGGAGGCCTCGACGGTAGAGCGGCTCGGGTCGGCGGGATTCTCGACCAGGGTGCCGGAGAGGCCGGAGAAGCTGCCTTTCACGTTGGAAATCATCATGTGCCTGACCTTGAACTCGGCGCCGGAGTGGGCAGGATCGAGTTTCCAGGTAATGAGGGAAGCAGGGGTTGCGGTAGTTGCCATGTGTATAGACTCCTTTCTGCGGTTTGGATGCAGGTGGAGAGATGTTCGTTGCAACAAGTATTTTGCGGAGAGGTGAATTGCTTCAGGCGGAGGCGAGACCAAGGATTCCAGTTGCCAACGGCCGTCTGTGGCACATCCCAAAGAAAGCGGCCTGTCCAAATGGCGGGAGCAGCCTCTTGCCGCGATCGCGGCTGTGATTCAGAGATGAAGGCTTAAGATTTTAGGTTTTCTGACTAACTCAGCCTGATAACCATGCCCTTGCATCAAATGCGGAGGAAGATTCGCTTTCGGTAAAGTGGATAGATTAAGGCCACGTTGAGCAGCACAATGAGGACAGCCCATGCGAGTGAGGCTGGACGCGGCGGCAGCCGTGTGGCGAACAAATGCGCGGCAAGCACCATGTAAAGTGGTTGATCGCCTTCGCTCTTTACGCTTATCAGATTGAACAAGGAAGTGATGATCTGCGAGAGACAAAAGGCAAAGATGGCGTTTGTCCCTAGAATGAGCGCTAAGGTCCAGCCGCGTCGGAATCGAAGAATATCGATCAGCCAGAATAACGCGGCAAAGGCGATCAGCGAGAGTCCAGCGCTCCACAGTGCAAAAGATGGCGTGAAAATCTGCTTATTCAGCGGCATCCAGCGATTCAAGAGGAGACTAACGAGCCAGAGAATGGCGCCCAGGATCGCGATGGCTCCGCACTGTCGGCTGCGGCTATGCGCGTTGCGGAGTTCATCGCCGGCGAGGACTCCAAACAGCGTTGTGCCAAGCGCCCCGAGCGTAGAGAGAATCCCTTCCGGATCAAAGGTCACGCCAAAGCCAGGTGTTTTGATGCTCCACTGAAACATGTGCGGCTGCGTGAAGACGGCGCGGTCGAGGACAGCGGCTAAATTTCCGAGCGGGTCAAGATGACCGGGACCGAAGCCAGGTGTTGGGTAGACAGTAAGGAGCAACCAATAGATGACCAGCACCGCGAGGCACACGGACAGAATCGCAAACTGGCGAGCGCGTCGTGTCACGGTGGGTCTTGAGATTGCAAGATACAGTAACGAAACAATTAGATAACAGATGCCAATGCGTTGCAGAATGCCGGGAATACGAATGGTAGCGAGATGGTATTGTGGAAACCCATTCACAATCATGCCTAGAACGATGAGCAGAGTGCTGCGGCGTAACGCGTGCAGGGCGAGTTCGCGGACTGTAGCTCCTCGGCTGAGACGAGCCGAGAAGGACAGCGTCATCGAGATGCCGACCATGACAAGAAAGCAAGGAAATATCAGGTCTGTGATGGTAGGGTCGTTCCATTTTGCGTGTGTCAGTTGAGTGTAGACATGGCTATAGGTACCCGGGTCGGTGACCAGGATCATCCCAGCGACAACGAGTCCGCGTAGAACGTCAAGCGAGAGCAGGCGACCTTCAGCGGTGGCGGCCGGAGCAGATCCGGTAAGCGTTGACATGTCTGGCGTATAGCATAGATCACCAATCAAACACAAGCTGCGATGCTTAAGGCTATTTACCCTATCAACCGGGAAGAATGAGCAGCACCCGCTCGGACCAACAAAGCGGTACTGTCCAGTGTTTCCGTTTGCCACAATCGGTCGCGAAGTAAACTGGCGTGGTCAGCGCAAGCTGATCTCGACTGAGTGGATCGAGGAATCTCAGCATCCGATTGGCAGTTAGTG
>JAATGG010000017.1 GCA_015654835.1 Terriglobales bacterium | reverse complement strand
GCAGCCCTGCTCTTCCCGCCATATCTCAAAGAGCCTTCCATAGCTTAACGTGAGATATTTCTCAGGATTGACGCTCAGCCGGGCGGCTGCACGGTCGATCCATTCCGGCGCACCCTCCAACTCGGCATAGTTGCCGATAGGCGTCTCATCCACCACGCAGTGCCCCTCGCCGTCCGTCCACTCACTGCGCCATTTCTCGTACCGGAAAGCCTCGACAAGCCCCAGCGAGCGAAAGACATGGGCCATCGCTTCGCCGTCTGAAACCTCGGTCTCGGTCTCGATCCGATGCTTATGCCGATCCTCGGCGGGGCCCGAATCCGGCAGGCGCTTATGGGTAATCACCCACCGGCCTGCATAGTTGCGGATGCGCAGAATCTCCCGGCGATTGCGCATCTGTCGGTCCGGCGTGTCGTAAAGCACGTTGCTTTCGAACTCCCGCGGCGTCGCCAGCGTGAATCCCGCATCGATCAGGCGGCGACCGAGGCCGGCCACGTCGTCCACTGCGAACTTGATCTCGGTTTCGACTGCCGTCATAACCAGTGAGTATACGACAGCCGCGGCCCTCGTTTTCCTCTGGAATTTCTCCGAGCCCTTCGTTCCCCGCCCATTTCGACCCTCTCTCCGGGACAAGCTCTCCGCAAAGGGCGACAATAAGAGCAAGGGTGAAAATAGAAAACGTGAAGACCCTGCAGCTTAGCGTAGATCCCTCGCAACTCGGCACTTCCCAGGCGCGCGCAGCCATCGAGCGCGCGGCAGAGATTCTCCGCGCCGGCGGCACCGTAGCTCTGCCTACCGAAACCGTCTATGGATTGGGCGCCAATGCCCTCGATTCCGCAGCCGTGGCCCGCATCTTTGCCGCCAAGCAGCGCCCTTCCTGGGATCCGGTCATCGTGCATATTGCCGGCGAAGACATGCTAGAAGGGCTGGTCCTGTCGATTCCCGAACCCGCGCGTAAGCTGATGGCCGCCTTTTGGCCGGGGCCGATGACGCTGCTCCTGCCCCGCTCGCCTTCCGTCCCCGATTCTGTAACTGCCGGGCGTCCCCTGGTAGGCATTCGTATGCCCGCCCATCCCGTAGCCCTGGCCCTGATTCGCTGCGCCAGTATCCCTATCGCCGCGCCCAGCGCCAACACCTTTGGCCGCATTAGCCCCACCACCGCCGCCCATGTGCTTGAAGATCTCGATGGGCGCATCGACGCCGTGCTCGACGCCGGTCCCGCCGTTCACGGAGTCGAATCCACCGTGCTCGACCCCGGCCGGACTCCGATGGTCATCTATCGCCCCGGAGCCGTAACCGCCGCGCAAATCCGCGACGTAGCCGGCGAGGTTGAAATCTTCCGCCCCGCCGCCCCTCTGCGCGAAACGCCCAAAGAGGCGCTGCCGTCCCCCGGCGTGGGCCTGCGCCACTATGCGCCCAAGGCCCGGCTGATCTTGGTTGAGGCTTCGCTCGGGGAGATGACCCGGAGATTGGCCGACGAGGCGCTGCACTATCCCGCGGAGCGGCTCGGCTTCATGCTGCCCACCGGGATTGAGGCTCCTCGAACCACGCCGGCTCCGGTTATTTATTCCTGGGGCCGCTGGCAGGTTCCCGCCGAGTTGGCGCAACGCCTTTATGCCGGCTTACGCGCCCTGGACGCGCAAGGCTGCACGGTCATTCTGTGCCCGCTGCCTGCCCCGGAGGGCATTGGTGCAGCCATTCGCGACCGGCTCGGCAAAGCCTCTCAGGCCGCTTCCGCTGCAAAGTAGGTAGGGAATCGATACGCCGTCGGCAAGAGAGAGCCCGGCAGAAAATTCCAAAGGCAAAGCGGCAATCTGCCGTTATGGCTGCCCAGCCTCGCCCAGTTTGTACATATATTTGATCGCGGATTTGTAGATCAGCGTCTTCGAGCGGCCGCGCACCTTGATCGTGTACCGGTCGTACCACTCGATGCATCCCTCCACCTGTTCGCCATCTTCCAGCACAACCACCATGGGCGTCTGCGACTGGATCTGTTTCTGCAGATAGAAGAGTTCGGCCTGCCGATGTGCGGCAGGCTCCTCCGACGCATGAGCCGGGAAACGGAACGAGGCTGGCGCGGGTATGCTCCGCTTGAGCCGGGTTTGCGGCCTGGCCGTAGCCGGACTGCTCTCAGGTGCAATGCTCGACAAAATGGCTTGACTGCTCACGGTGCAAGGTCCTCCCTGGACAAAATCGGGGTATGAAGCGCAACACGCGCGTTATCGCATTTTCGGGATCGGCATAAACCGCAAGCACGAGCCTAAGTGGCTTTTCTTATAAGTAAAGACACTTCGCCCGCACTTGTATTCCGAAAACGCGCTAGACAAATTCATGCAAAGAAATCAATAGACGCAAACCACCGTCTTACCGCTTGCGCGTTGTACTGCTCATTCGGACGAACCTTGATCGGAGAGACTCGCATAGCTCGCAGCCTGTAACTACGAGGCTGCGATGCAGGAGAAGGCCTCTTCCGTGACAGTTCCAAACAATGACGAAGATTGCTTGTAATTTATCAGATTCCCGGCGATAGGCGGGGGTTGCTTTTCTTCGGGGGAGGCACCGGCGGCACTAAGTTTTTCTAACTTCGGTTCAGGCTCACGGCCATCGCGTCCAAAGAAAGCGACCGCAGCAGGTTGCGCCGCATCCCTTGCTCCACCTGCGCCAGCGCGTGCGCCGCTCCGTCGATCCAATCCACCGTCAGCCCCTCTGCCAGCCGCATCAGTTCGGCTTCCAGATCCAGATTGCGCACTAACTGGGGAGTGCCCGCGATCACCAGCAGCAGGTCTTCAATCAGGCTGCCCATCGCGCGCAGCAGGTTGATGGTCTTTTGCTGGCCGTCGGCGCCGGCGCGGTAGCTTTCGGTTGCGTGAAAGAGCTGGGAATAGTCCGGCTCGCGCAGCGCCGTGCGCAGCATTACCAGGGCGTCCTGCCGGCTGGCAAGATAGACATCCAGGTCGATGGTCAGCGCCCGGCCCACCGCGCCCTCCGCCAGCCGCGCCGCCAGCGCCCGCTGCTGCGGCTTCAATTCCGGCCTTCGCGTCGCCAGCAATGCGTCAAGTTCGGCCACCGGCAGCGCACCCAGCCGATGCACCACAGACCGGGAGCGGATCGTGGGCAGCAGTTCCTGCGGATTTTCAGTCAGCAGCACCAGCGACGTGTGCTCCGGCGGCTCCTCCAGCACTTTGAGCAGACTGTTGGCCGCCTCTTTCATGAACGCCGATGACGTAAAAATGGAGAACGCGCGCCGCGCCTCCACCGGGGGCCGATACCACGCCGCATGGATGACCTGCCGCACCTGCCCCAGCTTGATCAGCAACTGCGGCGGGTCTGGCGGCACAATCAGAATGTCGGGGTGCGTCTGCACCAGGATGCGCGTCTCGCGCTTGTCGGCGTCGCGCAACTCTTCTCGTGCCGCCACCGCCTCGGCCACCCGTTCGTCCAGGTTGCTGGCCTCGCCAATGCGGGTGCAGTTCCTGCATGCGCCGCAAAAATCGGGCAGGCCGTCGCTTTCCGTGGGATTGAGGCAATTCACCGCTTTGGCCAGCATCAGCGCCAGCGTGTATTTGCCCGCGCCCCGCGGCCCCGCCAGCACCAGAGCCTGCGGAAACCGCCCCGCGCGCACGCTCTCCCGCAGCCGGGTGACTGTCGCCGAATTGCCGAGAAATTCCTGAAAGCCCACGTTTCGAGTCTAGAGCATTTTGAGCCAAGAAGGCTTCCCTATTGCTCCCAAACGAATTCCGTTCCAGGCCGCCGGCGCAATGCGACGGCTTTTCAACAGGGCAGAGCCGCCCGTATCCAAGTCGCCTTTGCCCTATTCGCTGCGCGGATGAGGCCCGTCGCTGACCTTCTTCCCGTTCTTCCACACCGATGAAATCGACTCGGTGTTGAGGATATCTTCCGACGGATCGCGGTCGAGCACGATGAAGTTCGCTTTCGTCCCCGCTCGCAGCACGCCGAACTCGCCCGAAGCCCGCAGCAACTCCGCGCTATTTTTTGTGGCCAGCGTAATCGCCTGCAGCGGCGTCAGCCCGGCCTTCACCAGCAACTGCAACTCCCTGTGCTCGCCAAAGCCAAAAGGCCGGATGGGCGTCGCACCCGAGTCGGTGCCGAGAGCCACCAGAATGCCCGCGTCGTAAACCTTTTTGATGTTTTTGAACGCAATCGGCAGCGCCGCCACCTCCGCCGGGGTCTTCTTGTCGTTCTGAATGGATTGCTTGTATCCCGGGCTGGTAATCATTTCGTATACCCCCGGTTCGAGAGCGTAGCGAAAAAACGGGTCGGTGAGCCACGCCGGATCGTCCTCATAAGCCGTCATGAACTCGTCCAGATCCATGGTCCCGATATACGCCACGTGCTTGCGCTTCATCTCCGCAACCAGGCTGTCGGGAATCTCCGCATCCCGCACGCTGTGCGCCAGAATATCCACACCCAGATCGACCAGCTTCTGCGCATCCTCTTCGTGGTAGATATGGGCCGCCACGCGCAGATGGTGTCTGTGCGCTTCGTCGATAATCGCGCCATAAATCTCCGGCTTCATCTTGGGATACTGTCCCCAGAAATCGTCCACCCATATCTTCACCACATCGGGTTTGTGCGGAGCCAGTTCCTGCACGTCCTTGCGCGCTTCTTCCGGCGTCGCAGGCCGATACACCGCATCGATGCCCATACTCACCGGCGGAACCCCCTCCGGCACGCCGAAGCCGCGTCCCGCTGTATAAATGAGTGCCCCCGGCAGTGTGCCCGCGTGCGACTGCGCACGCCATGGGTACATCGTGTCCCGGTCCGTCCCCATCACCAGCACCGCGCCCACACCGTAATCCTGATATTGCTGAAGCTGCCGCACGATGTTGTCCTCGGTATAGTTGGCGGCGGACATCTTCGTGCCCTTCAACAACCCCAGGTGCCCATGCGCGTTCACGATCTCCGGCATGATTGTCTTACCGGTGAGATCGATCGAGGTCGCCTCCTTCAGTAGGGGAGCGTCCCCATCGGCGATGGCCTGAATCCTCTCGCCGTTGACGATCAGCGCGGCGTTGCGCCGCGGCGCGCCGCCATTGCCGTCGATGAGCGTGACGTGGCGCAGCACGGTAATCTGCGCCGCAGCCATGCCCGGCAGCAACCCCGCGCAAAGAAGCGTTCCGCAAAGCAGAGCGCCCGTCCCAAATCGCAATTTCCCAGACCGCAATTTCGTGGACTGCAAATTCAAGGCTCGCAAAGCAATCTCCTCTGGAGATCAGACTGAACTCAATTGCCCAGTCTTGCATAGCGAAAAATTCAAGCTATGCAGCTTTAGATGCGGCCCAGGCACACGCGAGAGATGTGGCCGGGCACGCGCGCGCCGCAATGCGCCAACCGGTCATGCCTTACCGGCTGGTCTTCAATGTGCCGCCGGAGCTCCGCCGCCGATCTTGAAATACCGTGTCGCCAGCACCAGCGGCGCGGCAACCAGCGTCACGATGCCGATCACATAAAAACAGTCCATGAAGGCCAGCAGATGGGTCTGCGCGTCCAGTTGGTTATAGAAGCGGGCGTATGCGCCGCTGAGCGCATCTGCGTGCGAAAATCCATGTGCCTGCAGATAGTCGGCCATCTGCTGCACCTGTTGTTGCAGGCCCGGCGACGAGGGCGGCAGGTTTGCCCCCACGGTGGATTGATGAAAGTCGCGGCGGCGCTCGGCAGCCGTCGTAATAAATGCAATGCCGAAACTGCCGCCCCAGTTGCGAAAGAAGTTTGTCAGGGATGAAGCTTTGTTGTTCTGGTTCGGCTTGAGTTGCGAATACGTGATGACCGACAGCGGCACGAAGAAGAAGGCATAGCCAAGCCCTTGCAGCGCGCGGGCCCATGCATAGTGGTTGTAATCGGTATCGAGGTTGAAGTGGCTATAGTGAAGGAACGAAATGCCTACCACCAGCACCGCGCCGAACAGCAGAATGCGCGGATGCACAATCCTCCTCTGCACCAGTTGCGCCCCCACCGGAGCCAGCAGCGTAATGACGAAAGCGCCCGGCCCCAGCACCAATCCGGCATCGATGGCGCGATAGCCGTAGAGCGACTGCAGAATCTGCGGAATCATCGTCGTCGACGCAAAAAGCCCGAAGCCGAAGATGAAATAGAAGACGTTCGCAATCGCGAAATTGCGCGTTTGCAATAGCCGGAAATCGATCACCGGGTCTTTCTGGTTCAACTCCCAGAACACCGCCGTCACCAGGCAGCAAATGGCGATGACAAACATCCATGAAATAAATGTGGAGCCGAACCAATCGTCGATCTGTCCGCGGTCGAGCAGAATCTCAAGTGCTGCCGAGCCGAGGCCGATCAGCGCAATGCCCACGCCATCCACGCGCAGCTTCCCATCCGGTCCGCGAACGGTCTTGCGTTCTTCCTGAAAGGCCGGCGTGTCGTGCACAAACCGGCTGGTCAAAAACATGGAGAGGATGCCGATAGGAATGTTGATGAGGAAGACCCACCGCCAGTTGTAGTTGTCCGTAATCCAGCCGCCCAGCACCGGGCCGATGGCCGGCGCCGTCACAATCGCCACGGTATAAAGCGCAAAAGCCGAGGCCCGTTTATGCGGCGGAAACGTATCGACCAGAATCGCCTGCTCCACCGGTGCCAGCCCGCCGCCGCCAATACCCTGCAGTACCCGCGCCAGCAGCATGATGCCAAGGCTGGGAGCGAGCCCGCAGAAGAGCGATGTGATCGTGAACAGCGCAACGCAGGCCAGGTAATAATTCTTGCGGCCCAGCACCCGCGACAGCCAGGCCGACATGGGCAGCACCACGGCATTCGCCACCAGGTACGTGGTCAATATCCACGTCACTTCGTCGTACGAGCGGCCCAGCCCCCCGGCAATGTAGGGCAGGGAAACGTTGGCGATCGACGTATCCAGCAACTCCATGAAAGTTGCCAGCGTGACGGTGAGAGCAATCACCCAGGGATTGATCGCTGGCTTATTTACGGAAGGCCGCCCGGGCGGGGAAGCAGGGATAGCGGGAGCGGCCATGGGTGCGGGTTCCTTTGAGCGTAAAATAAGAGACTGATCGGTCTTGTCTTACATCTGATTCATGACAGATGCGACCGATGCGTCTTTTTTTGAGCTATCCTGTTGTGCGAGGGGGCAAGCGATGAGAAAAGGGGAGTTGACGCGCCAGCGAATCATTGCGCAGGCCGCCCCCATCTTCAATCAGAGGGGTTTTGCGGGCTGCTCGATGCAAGATGTCATGGAGGCGACGGGCCTGGAAAAAGGCGGCCTCTACCGGCATTTTTCCAGCAAAGAAGAGTTGGCGGCCGAGGCCTTTCGCTACGCCTGGGACCGCGCTGTCAAGGTGCGGTCCGATAACCTTGACCGCTCGCACGGTCCCATGGCCCAACTGCGTTCGCTCATCAAGCAGTTCGTTGAAACGCCTTCGGTGGTGCGCGGCGGCTGCCCGCTCATGAACACCGCCGTGGACTCCGATGACGGCAACGCCGTGCTGCGCAGCCTGGCCCTCAATGGCATCCGCGACTGGCGCACGCGCATCTCCGCCGTCGTCGAGGAAGGCATCCTGAGCGGAGAAATCCGCAAAAAAACCGTGCCGCGGGCGGTCGCCAACACGCTCATCGCCGGGCTGGAAGGCGCACTCATGATCAGCCGCCTTGAAGGCACAAAGACCGCGCTCCTCGATGCGCAGCAGTCCCTCGAAACCATGCTGGACTGCATCGCCACCCGCTAGGCAAAGCTCGGCTCCAACTCACTGCCGCCTCGTTCGTCTCGTGACGAATAGGCATCTTTTCATGGCCTCCGCGAATCTCTCTATCGGGAAGCCGCTACAATCATTCCGAGGAAAAGGGAATCGCCATGCCAAAAGATGCGTCACTGCGCCAACACGTGCTCAGCTTGCTCAACGGCGGCAATGCGCACGCGGATTTCGAGTCGGTAGTCCAGGATTTCCCCGTTGAGTTGCAGGGAAAAACGCCGAAGGGGGCGGAGCACTCGCCCTGGCAGTTGTTGGAGCATCTGCGCATTGTGCAATGGGATATTCTCGAATTCTCCCGCAATCCCAAGCACAAGTCGCCCGATTTCCCCGAGGGCTATTGGCCCGGCGCGGCCGCTCCCCCGGACCCCAAGGCCTGGGATCACAGCGTGGATGCATTCACCAAAGACCTGAAAGCCCTGTGCGATCTGGTGGCCGGCGAATCGACCGATCTGTTCGCCAAAATCCCTCATGGTGACGGCCAGACCGTTCTGCGCGAAGCCCTGCTGGCCGCCGATCATACCGCTTATCACCTCGGCCAGATGGTGCTGGTGCGCCGTCTCCTCGGTGCCTGGGAGTAACTCCGCCCGACAGCGTTTTCGATTCTGCCCTTCTCGAAAACGCCCTAAACCTGCGCGGTACCCGAAAATGAGGCGGCCCGGAACTCCGGCCTGCTGACGCTGCTGAGCCGCATCGCGACGGCTTCCACAATCTGTTCGTGGACTTCGTCGATGGAGAGGTCGCCTTCGATGAGGACGACGCGCTCCGGCTCGCGTGCGGCAATCTCGCGGTACTTCTCCCATACCCGGCGATAGAAGGTGTCCTTCTCCTGCTCGAAGCGGCCTTCGTCCGCGCCCGTCTGCGCAGTCGCCCGCTCATTGCGCCGCCGAGCGCGGTCGAGGCTGGCTTCGAGCGAGGGCAGCAGCAGCAGCGTCAGGTCCGGCTGCAGGTCGCCGCAGATCAGTCGATGCAGTTCCAGCACCGTCTCTGAACCCAACGCCCGCCCACCGCCCTGGTAGGCTTCGGTGGAGTCGGTAAAGCGGTCGCAGAGCACAATCTTGCCCGTGTCCAAAGCCGGCTGAATCACTTCGGCAATCGCCTGGGCGCGGTCCGCAAACATCATCGCCATTTCCGCCATGGGGGCCAGTTCCGCAGACCGTGAGTCCAGCAGCGATGCGCGGATGCGGTCGCCCGTAGCGGTTCCGCCCGGCTGGCGTGTCACCACCGGAGCGACTCCGCGCTTTTGCATCCAGGCAGCCAGCCGCTTGATCTGCGTAGTCTTGCCGGAACCGTCCAATCCTTCGAGCGTAATCAAGAGGCCGCGTGGCATGGCGTGAGTCTATCACCAACGGCGGCACGCGAGTCCCTCGCCTATCCTCGATGATCGAGCGAAAGAACCTTTCCCTCTCCTGCAACTTCTTTCCCCGGTGTGGGTTCCAAATGAGGTAGTCTGACTGCGCTCGAAGTTGGGCAGTTTTCAACCCTGCGGTCGTTCAGGCCGCACCGATTCACCGGTCCTAACCGGTCCCGGGATACGTCGTTTCGCTCCGGCCCGGTAGACATAAAAACGATCAGGAGGATTTCCGATGCGATACTTCCGCTCTCCGCGCTGGCTTTTGCTGCTGCTGCTCGCCATTCTCGTCCCTGCCTCTTCCTACGCCGGGGTCTTTATCAGCGTCGGCTTTGCTCCACCCGTGCTGCCCGTCTACGACCAGCCCCCGTGCCCCGAGCCCGGCCTCATGTGGACCCCCGGCTACTGGTCCTATGGCGATGACGGCTATTACTGGGTACCCGGCGCCTGGGTTCCCGTGCCCTACGAGGGCGCTTTGTGGACACCCCCTTATTGGGGCTGGTCCGGCGGCATCTATGTCTTCCATCCCGGCTACTGGGGGCCGCACGTCGGCTACTACGGCGGTGTGAACTACGGCTTCGGTTATATGGGCGTCGGCTTCGTCGGCGGCATGTGGCGCGGCCACGATTTCGTCTACAACACCGCCATCATGCATGTGAATGAGCGCTTCGTTCACAACACCTACGCCGACCGCGCGATTGTGGATCGGTACACGATTGCTCGCGGCAGCCGCGTCGCCTTCAGCGGCGGACCCGGTGGAATTCGCCACGAGCCCATGCCCGAGGAACGCATGGCCGAGCGCGAGCGGCACGTCGAGCGCAACTCATTCCAGGCCCAGCATGAGATGGCGGCCCGGTCCGATCACGGCTCCTATTTCAAAAGCAATGGCGGACGTCCGCAGACCCCCGCGGTCGCAAGACCGTTAGGCATGGACAATCATGGCGCCCCCGGCCGTGGCGAAGCTCCCGGTGCCCGTCCCGGTGGTGGTGGCGCTGGCTTCGGTGCGGGGCAAGGCGCTCGTCCCGGTGCTGGTCCTGAATCTCGCCCAGCCCCCGGCGCTCGTCCCGCCTTCGATTCCCGCCAGGCTCCCGGTGCTCGTCCCGGTGCGGCACCTGATTCCCGGCCCGCTCCCGGCGCACGCCCTGCTTCCGGTCCCGGCTCGGAATCCCGCCCAGCCCCAGGTGCTCGGCCTACCCCAGGTGCTCGTCCTGCTCCAGCCGCCCGGCCTCAATCGCGTCCGGCCCCGCAGCATGAAGAGAGCAAGCCGCGCTAACCCAACGCCCGAGCCGCCGGCATCCTGGCGGTTCGGGCTTCTTCTCTCTCCACCTAGCCGCATTCCTGCAGTTCTGCACATCTTTTCCACAGCTTCGGTCCGCTCCTGTTTGGCGTCCATCTACCGCTAAACACGAGCGAGACGCCGCTCTGCCACGTCACTATAATGGTTTCTCCCAGCTTCTCTTTGCGGAAAGGGGCACTCTCGCGTGCGCATTCCTCTCGCTCTTCTCGGTTCCTTGCTGGCGGTTCCCATGGTTCATGCCGCTCCGCCCGTCCCGCCCTCCGACTGGAGAAACGCAGTCGCTGAAGCCATGCCCTTGCTCGGCCATCGCAACTGGATTCTCGTCGTCGATTCAGCCTATCCGCTGCAGGCCTCTCCCGGCATCCAGACCCTCGAAACGCAGTCAGGCGAGCTGGATGTCGTGCAATACGTCCTCGCGGCGATGGACAGGTCCCCACACGTTCGCCCGCTCATTTACACGGATGCGGAGTTGCCCTTTGTCTCCGACGACGACGCGCCGGGCGCATCCACCTACCGCGCCCAAATCGGTGACCTTCTGCATAACTACAGCGTCGAGTCGCAGCCCCACGACAAGCTGCTCGCCACCATCGACGAGGCCAGCAGGCAGTTCCATGTTCTCGTCCTGAAAACCCGCATGACGGTCCCCTACTCCTCCGTCTTCATCCAGCTCGATTGCAAGTATTGGAGTGCGGATGCGGAACAGCGCATGAGGGCCAGGATGGGCGCAGCCGCCGCACGGTGAGCGCTCGCCGCTCTAATTCTCTGCGGCTTCCATCCCGGCAATCTCCACTTCGAGTCCGCCGAAATCGGGATGGTCGTTTTCGCGGATGCGGTACGCAACGTCGATCAGGCTGCCCTCTTTCAGAGCCAACTCCGCCGCGCGCTCGGCCAGGTTCCAGCCCACCGCCCGCACCACCCCCGTGCTTGCCGTGCGCGAGCCCGATGGAGCCCGAAACTGGATTGGAGAAAGATCCGACTCATGCGCGAGTTCCAGCCGGATATGCCGTTCCTTCATGAGGCGCGGGGAGGCTGTCAGCCGTGCCTTGCGTGCCACAAAAATCGGTTCGGGATTGCCGTGTCCCAGCGGCTCCAGCTTGCGCAGCCAGCCCGCCAGCACCGGCGTAATGCGGTCCAGCCCCAGCTCTGCGTGGATGTGCAGCACCCGCTCCGGCTCCCGCGCCGCCAGCCGTTCCGCGGCATGAAGCCGCAGGCGCCGCTTCAGTTCCGGCAGCGAGGCCGAAGGCAGCGCGAAGCCTACCGCGAAGGCATGGCCGCCAAAGCGCGTAAACAGGTCGGAACAGCTTTCGAGGGCTTCGAGCAACGGAAAGCCGTCCACCGACCGCCCCGAGCCATAGGCAATGCCGTCCTCGATGCTGACCACGATGGCCGGTTTCGCAGTGCGCTCCACCACCCGCGACGCCAATATGCCGATCACGCCCCGGTGCCAGCCGTCGCCGTCGACCACCAGCAGCCGGTCTTCCGCCAGTTCTGCGTCGGTGGCCAGCCGTGTTTCAATCGCCCGCAGCGCCAGGGCCTCGGTGTCGCGGCGTTCCTGGTTCAGCCGCTCCAGCTTCGCGGCCAACTCCCGCGCCCGCTCCGCGTCTCGCGTGCAAAACAGTTCGATCACCTCGGACGCTACGTCCATCCGTCCCGCTGCATTGATCCGCGGAGCCAGCCGGAAGGCCACATCGAAGCCCGTCAGCAGCTTGGTCGATGGGTCCAGCGCCGCTGCGGCAAATAACGCGCGCAATCCCGCGCCCATTGGCCTGCGCAGTTCCTGCAGGCCCAGCGCCGCAATCATGCGATTCTCTCCACGCAGTGGAACCGCATCGGCGATCGTCGCAATCGCCGCCATTTTTAAAAAACTCGGCAGAATCTTTTCGCGGGTGCGCACCGCGTCGTGTCGTCCCAGCACCGCCTGCGCCAGCTTCAGAGCAATGGCCGCGCCGCATAAAAATTTTTCAGGATACGAACAGCCCGGCTGGTTGGGATTCAGAATCGCCAGCGCTACCGGCACCGCGTCGCCGGCCGACGGCAGGTGATGATCGGTGATGATCAAGTCCAGGCCCAGCCTCTGCGCCGTTTCTGCCTCGGCAAAGGCCCTCATGCCGGTGTCCACTGTAATCACCAGCCGGACACCCTCCGCGTAGGCCGTCTCCAGCACGCTCGATTGCAGGCCGTAGCCCTCAAGCAGCCGGTGCGGCACATGGAAGCAGGCTTTGCCTCCCAGCATCTCGATGGCAGTCTTCAGCAGAACTACCGCGGTGGTGCCGTCCACGTCATAATCGCCGTAAAGCAGCACCGGCTCGCCGTTGGCAATGGCCCGCTCCAGCCGCTCGACCGCGGCCGTCATCCCCAGCATGAGAAATGGATCGTTCAGATGGGCCGCGTCGGGATGTAAAAATGCGAAAGCCGCGTCGGCATCGGTTACTCCGCGGGCCAGCAGCAACTCGGCAATCACTGCGGGCACGTGGGCCGCTTTGGCCAGTGCCGCCGCTTCTTCAGGGTGCTGCGGGGCAAACACCCAGCGCTGGCGCGGCGCACTGCGCGGCAACGCCGGGCCGTTCACCACCGCGCCAACGGCGCTCACCTGGCTTACTCGTCCTCGTGGTCCCCATGGCCATCGTCAATCACGATGTCCTGGAAACTTTCGATGTCTTCGAGCAGCGTTTGATACCGTTCGTACCATTCGGTTGTGGTTTCGTGCAGAAAGACAAGTCCCTGATAGACAAAGCCAAGCTGGATGTAGCCCAGCATATCGGCATACTTGCGCAGCCACTGGGCTTCGACCAACTCGGTCGCCTCTTCATCGGGAAAATTCATTTCGCTGGCTTCTTCAATCAGCGAATCCAGTTCGTCCCGTTCCAGCGTCATTTCGCTGAACGTTACAAATGGAGCGCCAACATGCTTCGCCATCTCCACAAAGTCTTTCCACGACTCCGGGTTGTCTTGCCCCTCCCACACAATGGAGGGAATGTCTTCGGTGACGTATCCAGGGAGGCGGCTCAAGCCGTGCCCCTCGATAAAGGCCACCATGTCGTCTTTCAGCGAGAGAAGGTTATCCGTGCTCATGGTCAAGCACTCATTTTCGCAGATGCAGCCGGCCTGTAGTGTGTCGATTGTGGAAACATCGTCCCCATCGCCTCGGGAATGCCGCTGGAAACCTTTACTCTCAATGCAGGAGGATTCCAGCTTGCCGCCATTCGAACATCACGTCTTTGTCTGTCATAACTCCCGCCCCGAGGGCGCTCCCCGTCCCTCCTGCACCGCCGATGGCAAAAGCGATCTGCACGCCCAGTTGCAGCAGCTCGCCAAGGCTGCCGGACTCGGCTCCAAAGTCCGCATCAACAAGTCCGGCTGCCTCGACCAGTGTGAACATGGCCCCATGGTCGTCATCTATCCCGAGGGCGTCTGGTACGGCGGCGTCCGTCCTGAAGATGCCGCCGCCATTGTGCAGGAACACCTGGTGGGCGGTCGCCCCGTCGAGCGCCTGCGCCTCGCCGACGAGTGCCTCAATACCAAGAGCTGCCCACACCGCGGCTAGAACGCAGGGGTTAGAGCACTTTCGTAACCAATGCCCAGGTACTTTTTCCTCGCGTAGGCTCATGAATTTCACCAGGGGTCCGATAGAAAATACGGAGGACCCCTATGAACCGTGCTCGTTTCACCTTCCTTCTGGGGCTTTTGCCATGGGCGGTTTCCGCTGCCTGGGCCGGTACGGCTGCCGACATCAGCAGTGCCACGGCTCCCATGGCGGTCAGCGGCGTCTACTCCCTCAGCTTCAATCTGGCCAACATCGCTTCCACGCTGCCCGCCGGCGCGACCATCACCTGCAAAGCGAAAATCTCGCCCAATCCGCTCTCGCTCGGCAATCAGCCGGCTGGCGCGGTTCCCGTCGAGACCGCCACCGCCACCGCGCCCCTGGCTGCCCAGGCTGCCAACTGCGCTGTCGAAATTCCTTTCTCCTGGACCGTCAACAACGCCCAGAGCGGCGTCCTGGTCACCTATGAAATTCAGGCGGTAGCCGCCGCTTCCGGCGCGCGGCCCCTGGTTCGCACCACCCCGCCCCGGGTCGTCGGCGCGGCTTATCCCCCCGCCGGAGCCAGGGCAAACCTCAGTTTCAATGTCACCTTCTGACGATTCCGCAGCCATTTCCACTGTCCGTGTGGAACCTTTGTTGCTTGCTTTGGATCACTCGTTCGCTCTGCATCGGGCCGCCGTTGTACACACCGCGGCCCGATGCAGTATCCTGAATCTTCGCTCATGATTTTTTCCCGTGAATACATTGGGTATCTGGCCCGCCGTACGGTCAAGCACCTCATCGACGCCAAGATGATCACCACGAGCAACTTGAAGGTGACCGAGGCGCGCGTGACGGAGGGCTTGATCGAGGAACTATCCCTCGAAGACCGTATCAACGAGGAAGTGCGCGTCATCCTCGACGCCTACTCCGAAGAGATGCGCAAATCCGGCGCGCAATATGCCGAGATGTTCAAGAAGGTCAAAACCGAGCTGGCCAAAAAATATAAGGCGGTGCTATGAGAGTCAGCCGCGACAAGCTCAACAAGCTGGCCCACACCGTGGCCGATACCGTGGCCGGCATTGAAGAAGTTGGGTTCCTTGAGGATCGCAACACCATCCGCCAGGAAGCCCGCAAAGCGCTTGAAGCTCTGCTCACCCAGGAAGCCGGCATCGATAACGCCGCCCGCCTCAAAATCGCTTCTCAGCGCAAAATCATCCTCGAAGGCTCCCAGGAGTGGGAGATTCTCTATCGCAAGTATTACAACGACGAAGTCCGCAAACTGGGAATCTAAAACCATCCCTCGCGAACCCCGCATCTTTGGCATCATTTTGTTTTTTTGTTAGAGTAGAAAAGTGGCCGTGAACGGCTGCCCCCCGCAAGTGTGGCGCTATCGTCTAGGGGTTAGGACGTGAGATTCTCAATCTTAAAACACGGGTTCGATTCCCGTTAGCGCTACCAGTTACCCTTCCGAAGAAGTCCAATACAGTCCAGAAAATCAGCTAAGTGCAATGTTTTCAGTGAACGCTAGTCCGCTGAGGTCTAGCTGCGTTCGTTGACATCCGGGTGCAACTAGGGGCAACATTGGGGGCAGGTCTGGAGATGCGACTGAAGAGTTGCCCCCAGCCGAGCGCGAGGCTCAAAATGCCCCTGACGGAATTGCAAATCAAGAATGCCAAGTCCCAGCCAGGAAAGTCTGTGCGACTGTATGACCAGCGTGGTTTGTACCTGGAAATCTCCGAATCTGGCAGCAGATGGTGGCGGCTGAAGTATCGCTACATGGGGAAGGAAAAGCGTCTATCGCTTGGTGTCTATCCAGAGACGAGTTTGAAGAGAGCCAGAGAGCGATGCGATGAAGCGCGCAAACTCTTGAGCAACGGGGTGGACCCGTCTCAACAGCGCAAAACGGAAAAGCTGATACGTGTCGAGCGTGCCGAGGATACTTTCGAGAAGATCGGTCGGGATTGGTACAAGAAGCAAGCCGAAATTTGGGTTCCAGACCATGCCAAGCGAATCTTGAGCCGGTTGGAGAATGATATTTTCCCGCTCTTGGGCGAGCGCCCTGTCACGGAGATCGAGGCTCCCGAATTGCTCGGAGTCCTTCGGCGGATCGAAGCAAGAGGCGTGCGAGAGACCGTTCATCGTGCACTAAAGGATTGCGAAAGCATCTTCGTCTTTGCTATTGCCGCAGGCCGCTGCAAGCGGAATCCAGCCGCTGGCCTGAGAAAAGCCCTTGCGCCGAAGAGGAAGACGATTCACTTTCCTGCTGTTACAGACCCTAAGGAGTTTGGCGATCTGCTTCGCACGATGGATGGCTACACCGGCACTTTCATCGTTCGTTGCGCACTCCGTCTTGCCCCTCTCCTTCCTGTACGTCCTGGCGAGTTACGGAAGGCAAAATGGGTGGATGTCGATTTGGAGGAAGCTGAGTGGCGTTTTGTCGCCAGCAAGACCAAGCCGGAACTGATTGTTCCGCTCTCGCGGCAGGCTTTGGCAATTCTCAGTGAGTTGCACAAGCTCACCGGGGAAGACCAATATGTATTTCCCGGTGAGCGCAGCGCCAAACGTCCCATGTCGGATAATGCCGTGCTTGCGGCGCTTCGCTCGATGGGGATTCCAGCAGACGTGGCGACAGGACACGGTTTTCGGGCTTCGTTTAGAACCATCGGGGATGAGGTATTGAAGCTCCGAGTTGACCTGCTCGAAACTCAGCTGGCACACCGAGTCAAAGACCCGAACGGGCGCGCTTACAACCGCACGGCGTTCTTGGCCGAGCGCAAACGCATGATGCAGCTTTGGAGCGATTACTTGGACCGCTTGAAGGCAGGTGCGAGCGGGGAAGTCGTCGAGATAGAGAAGCGTGCGTAGACGGTTTGCCATGTTATTTGCGGTCTACCGTGACGCACGTATGCGCTCTAAAGCCCATTGTCTGACCTCGGATCTTACCCACGCTACTGTGCGCGCTCCAAGCCGAACAGGCGAGGGGAAACTCTTCTCTTGAATCAGCGCGTAGAGGCTCGATTTTGAGAGACCAGTAATCTGTTTAACTTCAGGAAGACGCAAGAATGTCACTTCATCAAAATTGCTTGAGATTCCATTTTGGCGAGTTCCCGCGGATTTCTGAGGATAGAGATCTCTAGTGATGGTATGAGGCGAGGAAGATGGAAACGGCTGATCATCATTCTTCGTGTCAGATGGGGCAGGGGTAGTCGTGTTTCTGGTAGAAGCGCTCGGCATGATTCACCTCTTTGGTCGTTGGGCCAGCTAGCACGGTTTCATGTAAAAGAGCGAAGCTTTCGAATCTCAAGAATTTCATCGGAAGTGAGCTTCGAGGGTTGTACTCCTTGTCATGGCGCTGCGGCGTGATCTTCAATGATGTCGGTACTGAATCTCCACATTTGCATAAATCACCGCACTGATTGCGATTCGCTTTCCTCTGGGTCGAAGCCTTGGAGGCGGTCCTCCAATTCGTGCTAAAGATTTAGCTCAGCTCCGAAACTCGGTCAAATTGAGGGAGGTCTGGTGGCTGCCGTATTCCCAGAATGGCGTCGAGAGATGGGAATCCGATGCGACAAAGACAAGCCACGTTTGATTTTGGTGTCCTCACGAAAGGCCTAAGGGCTCTCCTGTGCTCTCCAGATCATTTACGACATTTATCAAAGCAGGATGTAGGCCAATCTTCGAATTTGACCGAATTTTGTACCCGCGATAGTGTTCCCCGAGAAGAAACAAGATTTCTTCAAATTAGGACTTGAGCGAGGAGCAAACAAATGCGAATCACGAAGGAAGAAGTTGTCGCGGGTCACTCTGCAGTGCAGGTACGTGGGTTTCTCAGGAAGTTTGATGGTAAGTTTTTCATGCGCTCTGCGGTTGAAAGAGTTATGAAACTAGAATCGGGGCAAGCTGATAAATTCATCAACGAGATGGTCGCGCTCGAACTCATCGAGCCGACAACGCCATTCCATGGTCAAGCGGCCTTTGAGGTTGCAGAGCGAGGCTTGTCATTCGCAAATGCGACAGCTACAAGGCCAATCTACCGAAGAACAGCAGAACGGGTCCTAAGAGAGTTTATGGATCGTGTGGATGCTATAAATTCCTCAAAACAATATGCATTTAGGATTAGAGGCGCCGTCTTGTTCGGAAGCATGCTGTCATGTGCGGATAGGTTGGGTGATGTTGATGTTGCTATCGATTTGCAGCCTCGCATTTCGGATCCGATCCGGCGTAGCCGGCTATGTGATCGACGCAGGCGTTTGGCGCAAGAACATGGAAGGGCATTCGCTACAGTGACGAGTTGGGCCTTGTGGCCCAGAAATGAGGTACTGCTCCAACTGAAGGCAGGCTCACGTAGCCTGAGTTTGCATGGATTGGATCAGCTAGCGCAGTTGGAGAATCTGCGTTATCGTGTGCTCGTCGGCGACGCAAACCTCATTGCCGCTCAGGTCCCTGCCGGAAAGGCTGTATGAGGATGACCTTTGCTCTTGCGGGAAGACCCCAATCGGAGGTACGATTTGTGCAAATCATGTCGCCAATAGTTGTAGCAGAGACTCCTGAGTAGAGAGCATTCGGCTGTTAACCGATGCTTGCAGATCGTAGCCATTTGATATTAGGCGTATTTTCAATAACTTAGCGATGGCTGTTCCGCGAGGTTGGGAAAACTTGAGAGACAATTTCATTTAGCCGTAAGGTTATCGCGCAACTTTCTTTCAGAAGTTATTGCAATAAAGGGAGTAATCACGATAAGCCTCCTGTGGATCGAATTGCGATCATTGAACGGTAGGATTACCGAACTCCTGACGAGATAGTTGGCCAGTGTTTACCAACAGTGAGTCAATGAGCGCATTACTGGTGTAAGCCAGCGACTGGTTCTTTCGACCAAGAATCCGTGCGAGCGTTGCCGGATGCCGCAGCGGCAGCACAGAATGGACTCTGTGACCTTCGCGCGTCACCTGGCAACGATGGCTCCAATACAAGGAACTGTGGCAATGAGTAGCGACATTGAATTGAACGAGATCGGTATCCTGAAGCGTCGTGAAATCGAAGCCCGCATCCTCGCTCCGATTCTGGAAGCTCTGGGTAAACAGTTTGGACGAGCGGAGGTTCTCGAAATCGCGGCGAACACCGTCCGTGAAATCGCGCGCCTGCAAGGAAGGGAACTCGCAGCACAGTTGGGAAAGAACGATCTTTAAGTGTATGGCAAATCAGTTGAAAACTGGAGTCGGGGCGGAGCTCTCCAGCTACAAATACTGAATCAGAATGACAGGACGCTTGAGTTCGATGTCACCGAGTGCCGGTACGCCGCTCTCTACCGCAGCCTCGGCATCGAGGAGCTTGGGAGCATTCTGTCCTGTGGGCGCGATGCCGCTTTTGTCGAAGGTTTCAATGCGGCCATCACGCTTGAACGCGGGCAGACGATTATGTAGGGAGCCGAGATCTGCCGTTTTTGCTTTAAGGCGGATCCGCATTCCAACCCTTCACGCCGCACATGATAGGATGTCGGCACATTTATGGAACTCCGGTACGTACCATTGAATGAATCTTCTTCCATGCGCGAAACGGAAAAGCGCGAGCGTCTACTCCGCATTTTGTCTGGGATTACCTTTTTAATTTTCTTTCAGGCGTACATGGTCGCGCCTATGATCCCGCGACTGTCCGCCGCTCTTGGTGTATCGGATCAGAAGATCGGTCTTTTGGTTCCGGCATACCTGATTCCGTACGGGGTGTCGACGTTGTTCTTCGGCCTATTGTCCGACTGGATGGGGCGCAGGCGCATCATGTTCGCCTCGCTTGCGGCTTTCGCTGCCCTGACCGGTCTTACAGCCGCTTCTGCCAGCGCCAACCAGATGATCTTATGGCGCCTTCTTACCGGACTTGGCGCAAGCGGGGTGGTGCCGCTGGCCCTGGCACTTATAGGAACCCTCTTTCCTTTGAAGGAACGAGGCCGCCCTCTGGGATGGCTCTTCGGCGCAATGGCGGGCGGCATGGCCTTTGGGTCGACCTTCGGGGTGATACTCGAACCGGTGATAGGCTGGCGCGGCGTTTTTCTCGCCGTGAGCGCCTGCGGCCTCTTCGCATTGCTGCTGCTGCGGCCCTATCTCGCGCTGCTCGGGGAACGATCGGCAGCCAAAACGCTCACGCTCAACGCAGTGATGACCGGCTACCACGAACTACTGAGTGTGCCCGGGCGCAACGTACCTATTTTTACGTGTTCTTGAATGCGGTCTTTCACTCAGGCGTCTTCACATGGCTGGGGCTGTACTTCTCTCGGCGCTATGGCTTGGGAGAGGTCGGCATCGGCATCGCTCTCCTCGGTTACGGCGTGCCGGGTTTTATACTCGGCCCATTCATCGGCCGTGTCGCCGACCGATGGGGCCGTCGCTGGCTTGTGCCCG
>JAATGG010000209.1 GCA_015654835.1 Terriglobales bacterium | reverse complement strand
TCAATCCCTCCATAGGAAAGCAGCAGAGGCACAATCAGCGCAGTGCGACTGCTCTTGGTGACCTCTTCAACCTTTTGCCGGAGTTGTTCGGTGGCGGCATTTCTTACCGGATCGTCGGCATCATCGCGCAGCGTGAGGCAATCGATCGAGGCATAATGCGTCCGGCTGCGCATGTGGTCCGCAAGGATGCCCATGTCGTGCAGCCAAAGTTTGTTCTCGTCCTCGGGAACCGGCCCATGCGCGACAAAGATGACAACCTCATGAGCAGGATCTTTGCTGATCGACATTGCACGGTCCTCTAGGATGTCAGCAACAATTGGATGAGCGTCCAATGCTGACGCCATGCGGATGGGCACCGCAGCGTTAATAGGTTTCGTGGCATTGGCGGTTACCTCCGGATTGTGCATGGTGCCGTGGTCCATCGCACCACCGTGTGCCATGGATTCACCATGATCCATGGCGGCAAAGTCCCTCAGATCTTCCGGCATCTGCGCGCGCAGACCCAGCAAATACGCGCTGCTGTCGATCACCGAGCTGTGCGAGCTTACAAATAACGGTACTGCAATAATCTCGGCTACGCGGCGGCGAACCAACCGATCAATCGCCGATTGCATTGTCGATCGTGTCGCCATGCCGAAGGCAACTTCGGTGGGAATCTCAAGATCCACCCGGTCCGCCACATGGCGGACTTCTTCGTTCCATTCGAGTGCGCCGCCGTGTGCCAGCAGAAGAATGCCTGGCCGTGACGGCTTCGGTGTGGACACGGCACTCTTATTTGCCGATGCCTGGGCTCGACCCGCGACCGGTATAAGAGTGAGCAGAAACGAAACAAGCAGAATTCTTTTCATCGGTTCATCCTTTCCGTCCTCAATGTGTCATTCGGCTTTGCGGTTTTCCCAGACTCTCGAGAATGAGTGCTTCCGCGTCGTGCGCCTTCCGGATTGCCGTGAGTTGTTCCATGGCGCCGCACATCAGCGTGGTCATTTGCAGAAATGCGGCTGGTTCCAGGTTGAGAGTGACTGGACCGATACTGACGTGGATCGAGTTGCACTCGCACAGACGGATCTTGCCCAATCCGGGCAGGTCCGCGAGAATTACATTGACATCCTTCATAAGCTCTCCGTGAGGGGTTATTCGTGCGGGAATGTGTAGCGTATGCCGACACGGAAAGTCCTTCCGTAATCGGTGCGGTCATACGTGGGTGAGTTCCCGGTGAGCAGGCTGTCGCGGCTGTTGCCCAGGTTCTCGATAGCTCCATAGACCTGAAAGCCGAGATGGACTTCCTTCGAACTGTCAGTGGCCTGCAGACCAAGGCGAATGTCCTTGGAGCAATAGAGATTCCAGATGGCGTAAGCCTGTTCATGTTCCTCGGGGTTGGGGGTGATGAGGTATTTTCCGAAGAAGTTCCCGCGGATATTGGCGACCAGGCCCAGACGGTTCGAGACATATTCCGTGCGGAAATATCCAGAGTTTCGGCTGCGTTCGGTGAGGGTTTGTTTGTCCGTGACATCGTACGGATCGAGATAGGCATAGAAACCGTCGACGCGAAAGTTGCGGTTCAGCAGAACGCTCCCTTTCAGGTTGACGCCTTGGGTGTACGCCTGGTCGACGTTGGTATAGACGAAGGTCATCAGGCCCGGTTCCGCTCCGAAGGAAGCGGGAATGCCGTACTCGGCCAGCAGCACTTCAAGCTCGGCCTCGTCCATTGGAATTCCGGCGAAGATGTAATTGATCAGGTGGTTCAGGTTATTGCGATAGAGCGTGATACCGAAGCTGTAGCGGTTAACCTGATAGTCTCCACCCACCGACCAGCTTTCGCTGCGTTCCGGCTGCAGTGTTGGATTACCGAGTACCTGGTATCCGTACTCGGGATGCAGCAGCAGGTAATAGAGTTCTCCAATCGTCGGTGAGCGGAAACCCTTGCCATAGGCGCTCCGCACCGTCCAGCGGTCGTTGATGCGATAGACGAGGCCGACCTTGGGTACGATGTGGCTTCCATAGAGCGAATGGCGGTTATAGCGCCCGCCCACATTGAGGATCAGTTTCTTCCACGGTTGAATTCGATCTTGTAACCACACGTCATTCGTGGTGATCTGCTGTCCGTCATCGTCACCGACAATGCGGTTCAGGCCCCGGTACGAGTCCTGCGCCCACTCGTCGCCGCCTTGGAGAAACTGCCAAGAACCGGCCTGCTGCGAAACTGTTGCATCGGCGCGGTGATAGCGCTCGTAGAGATTTCCGTAATCGAACTGTGCGCCGAGGCTATTGTCGGTTCCGATCGGTTTCTGAGCGGAGTTTGAATCGAACCTGGATTCATAGAGACGCGCCTGCACCGCAGTGGTTGAAGTTGGAACAAACTCGCCGGTCAGTGTATGGGTCTGCGTGCTGTCGTGGCTGACGGCATAGTCGTAGCCGGAAGAAGCTGTTCCACTAGAGTCCGCGCTCTTGCCGGTCGCATCGTTATGATACGCATTGCCCGTGTACCCGATCGCGGCCTTTGGAGTGAAGTTATAGCGCAGTTTGATCAGGCCATCATAGCGTTGATTGTCCGCGCCTACGGTACTCTCATCATCGGGAACCAACGTGTAGGAATCGATGCGATGCATTTCAAGGTCGGTGAACGCCGAGAATTTTCGGAGGTGCGTACCCAGATCTAGATCGCCGTCGACCACGCCCAGATTTCCGCCTGAGATGCGCAGACCTCCTTCGATGGGATGCGTTGGCTCATGCGTAATCATGTTGATGACGCCGCCGATGGCGTCTGTCCCGTACAGCGAAGAAGCCGCCCCACGCACGACTTCGACGCGATCCAGTCTCCCGATATCCTGCTGGTCAAGATCGATGATGCCGCTGTTGATCCCGCGCGCACCGACAATTGGAAGGCCGTCCTGCAATACGAGTACATCCTGCGATGCAACGCCGTCGATCATCTCCTGCGACGATCCTGAATACGAAGCGTTGTTGCGGGTTACAACGCCGGGCAGTTCGCTCAGCACATCGGCCACGCTTTCGAAGCCTGTGCGCTCAATACGCTGCTTCGTCTCGACATCGACGGGCAGCGGAGAATCCTGCTGCAACTCTTCCACGCGCGAGCCTGAGACCACAGTGACGGCCTGTTGAACGGATGCCACCGCAAGTGCAATATCGACGTTCTTGGCGGTGCTGTCGGATCTCACTTCCACCGAGCGTGTTTTTGCGGCAAAACCTTTCGCTGAGGCGGTAAGAACATATTCGCCCGGCTCAATGCCGGAGAAGGAATATCCACCACTCGCATCGCTCTCGGTTTGTTGCGCAGATCCGTTGAGAGCATTGCGCAGAGTAATCGCACTCTGAGCTACCGCATTCCCTGAGGAATCAAGGATGCGGCCCGCAACAGATCTCTGCTGAGCCTGCGCGTGAGCCAGGACAAAAAACAGGAATACGAGTACAGCAATTGTCTTTCGCATCGCCTCGCCTTTCGAAGATGGGCAACGCAATCCGATTAAAGATTCCGCTGCCCGGTTATCGATCTCCGCTCTCATCGGGTGCTTCGCCAAAAGACTGCCCGGTGAAAACTTCCGCAAATTCGTACTACACGCCACGTTTGGCGTAATACTCCGCTACCTGAGCTGCATTGAATTCAAAGGGGACATGCGTGGAATCAGGAAGAGAAAGGATCTTTCCCGATTCCTTCGTTGACGGGTCATCGAATTGCAGATAGGAGGGTAGGCTCAAGCGCGGAGCTTCCCGCGCGCTTTGAATCGCTGTCATCTGCTTCGCGCACTCGCTCAAATGAACCTGTTCTCCGATGCGGAGCACCATCGAGCCGATCGTCTGACGGCGGCCATTCACCAGGATGTGCCCGTGAGATACCAGTTGCCGGGCACCCGCGATGCTGCGGGCAAATCCCAGCCGAAATACGATATTGTCCAACCTGCGTTCGAGAAGCCCGATCAAACTTTCGATCCAATTGGAGGAATTGAGGCTCTTCGCTTTACGAACAAAGCGGCGGAGCTGCTCTTCGCGCAGTCCGTAATGGAACAATAGTTTCTGTTTTTCGCGTAATTCTGCGCCGAACTGCGTGATCTTGCGCTTATGCAGACGGCCGTGCTGTCCCGGTGGGTAGTTTCTCTTCCCGAGTGCGCCTGGCTTGCCCAGGCCTGGTAGCTCGATTCCCAGCGAGCGCTGGATTCTAAACTTCTTTCGTTCGCTCATGCAGTCGTCTCCTCGTGGACGCGAGCCTGCGAGGACACTCGAAACGAGCGCTCATCAGCCTCTTCGCCGATCTCTCGAACTGCCGCAGTGCTTCGCCAAAAGACTCCGCGGCAGCCCAATCTCTAAATGCGGACCAATTTGGTCGGCATTAGGAGCAACATACATCAGCGGTCGATTTTGGGCAAGTGGGGCTGGCGATTCCGTCTCATTTGGGCAGCCCTGCCTCTCGGAAACTCAACCTGACATTTGCCAGATATTGGCTTGGCGTAGTCCCCATAACCCGCCGGAACATGGCTGTGAACGCGCCTGGAGTTTCGTATCCGAATTCGCCTGCCAGGGTCGTCACCGAATCGCCCTCCATTAACCGTGGAACAGAGGCTTGTGCACGGAATTGTTCGCGCCAGGAGCGAAACGACATGCCGGCATCCCTGAGAAAGAGGCGCGCCAGCGTTCGTGCAGACGCTCCAGCGAACGCGGCCCATTCTTCAAGCGTGCGCGTATCGCCGGGGTCGGATGCCAATACCTTTTCAATTGCCAACAGCCGGAGATCGCGCAGTTGCGGCACGATGATTTCCCGGGAAGGCGCCCAGCAAATCTCCTCAAGGAGAAGTGCGATAACGCGGCCATCGTGGCCCTGCTCGTCGTACTCGATCGGCATGGCCATGGCAGCGCGAACCAGTTCTCTCAGGAGCGGAGAAACGCGCATGACGCAAGGTCCCTGTGGTGCATGAGGTGGGCAGGCATCCGGCCGAATATAAAGCGTACGCATCTCGACCGCGCTCAGAGTGCCGGTCTGGTGGGGGCTGTTGGGCGGGAACCAGACGGCCCTATGAGGAGGCACCATCCAGGTCCCGCGCCCGGTCGTGACCTTCATAGTGCCGGATTCGGCATAGAGAAACTGCCCTCTCGGATGGCTGTGAAGGTAGCCTGTATATCCGGCGGGGTAGGACTTCGCCATGGCTCCTACGGGGCGAGACACATGCTGAAAAAACTCATGATCGGTACTTCGTTCCATCGGGTGTCAGGTTTGGCGCAAAGAATGGCAGAAATGAAGTAGTGATTCTGTCGGCGCCGTAATATCATAAATACGACTAATTGAGTCGCATTTCAATCCAAATGCCTAAAGTGCCTTTCATTTCGCCTCAAGATGCGACTCGGTCGCATTATCTAAGGCAACGCGCTGTTCCCTCCCGGCCGCTTGGAGAACGGCTAGCGGCGCGCGGAGTTCGGCTCACTTCCCGCCGCAGAGCACTGCTCAAAATTCTGGAAGAGGCAGACCAGCATCTCGATGCCGCTGCCTTGCTCAAGGTGGCGCAGCAGCAAATGGAGATCGACAGGGCGACCGTCTACAGAAGCCTGGAGTTGTTTAAGCGTGAAGGGCTTATTGATGAACTGGACTTGATGCATTTACGGGGTGAGATGCACTACTACGAAGTTCGCACCGGGACGGAACACTTCCACTTTGCCTGTTTCGGCTGCGGCCGGGTTGAGGAGATTTCGACTCCGCTCTTTGAACAGTTGAAGCGAGAAGTGGGCAAGGAAAAAGGATTTACGATCCAAACTGCTCGATTGGAGATCGGCGGGTACTGCGCCGAGTGTGCGGCAAGTGCACCTCAGAGGAGGGGTTCAGGATACTCGGAGCAGGTAGCTCCACAACCTGGCACTCGAACTTCAAGTAAAACGGACTCCCACAGCAGTCTTTTGGCGAAGCACCGTGGGAGCCCGGAGATCGACAACCCGAAGGGCTGACGACTGTCTTCCACTATAGACGGATCGATGCTCGCCGTGAACAGGCAGCATGAGTTTCTCCCTTCCTCAACTCAGGCAAGTTCTTTTTGGAGGCTACAGGTGTCTTTTGCGCGTTTTTGCCGGCGGATAGCCAGGGGGCGCTCTGTTTCGTCAGCAGTTTTCGGCGGACTGGCTCTTGCCAGCCTGGCCTTGGTTTGCCCGGAGGTTCGGGCTCAGCAAGAGCCGCCATACTTCGTGACTTATTCTTCGGTGCTGGAAGAACCCGGCAACCTGGAGATCGAAAACCAGAATATTGCCGCGGGGCCGAAGAATGCGAACGGATTCTTCGCACCAACGGTAGAGTTCGAATACGGCGTGACGGCGTGGTGGACGGCGGAAGCCTATATCCAGGGGCAGGCCACGGACCACGACTCTGCCGTGCTGACAGGCTATCGCTTTGAGAGCCGCTTTCGTCCGCTGCCGCGCGAGTACTGGATCAACCCGGTGCTCTACGTGGAGTACGAGAACGTGAACGCCGCAGACAAGAGCTTTCTCGAGGTCACGGGCAACACCACGATCGATACATTGCAGGTTTCGAATGCCGCGTTACGCGGGGAACTGGAGCGGTCGATCGAGGGCAAACTGATCTTGTCGAGCAACGTGAAGGGCTGGAACTTCTCGGAAAACATCATCGCGGAGAAGGCGGTGAATGAGGCCGAGGCATGGGAATTCGGCTACGCCTTGGCGGCGGCGAGACCGCTGAGTCTGAGAGGGAGTAGCCGGCCATGTACCTTCTGCCGGCAGAACATTGCCACAGGTGCGGAGCTGTTTGGCGGACTGGGGACGCGGTATAACTTCGGGCTGGGGCAGACACAACAGTATGTCGGCCCAACAGTGGCGTTCAACACACCGAAGGGGCTTACCTACAAGTTTTCGCCGGAGTTCGGGTTGAACGACAACTCTGCCGGAGTGCTGTGGCGATTTGGAGTCAGCTACGAGATTCCGCAGGTCCGCGATTTGTTCCGGAGGGCGAAATGAAGAGCGGGAAATGGGGGTGGGTGGCGCTTCTGGCGGTGTCGACGATGTGTTTCGCGAAGGCGGATGGAGCGTGGATGAAGAAGGTTCCGCAGGGCGACCGGGCGCGGACGAATCCTTATGCAGCCAACGCGGACTCGATCGCGGCGGGGAGAAATCTGTTCCTGAACAACTGCGCCAAGTGCCACGGTGAAAATGCCGAAGGAAAGGGCACGCGACCGAGCTTGACGAGCGCGCGGCTGCGGATTGCAACGGATGGTGAGATTGCCTGGCTAATCAAGAACGGGAATCTCTACAAGGGCATGCCGAGTTGGGGTGGATTGCCGGAGCAGGAGCGGTGGCAGATCGTAGCGTATCTGCGGAGTTTGAATCCGCGGAGCACCGAAGTTGAGCACGCGGGGGAACAGCAATGAAGACTACACGCATTTTTCTGGGATCGATGTGTGCTCTTGCGGCGCTGGGAATATTGATTGCGCTGACGATTCAGGGCTGCGGGTCGGGTGCGGCTCCAGCAGCATTGACGGAAAACGACTCAACGCCCGCGGCCGATTCGATTGGCGAGGCGTTGTTTCTGGACACGCGCTTTGCGGAGTATTTCGCCGAGCACATGACGGACGTGAATACGCCGCTGGCCACGGGCGATCCTGTCGTAGAACAGGTACAGACCACGAACGGGACGCTGCCTGGGCCTTTCGCGGGTCAGTCGATTAACTGCCGGTCGTGCCATTTTGTTACGGAGTTCCAGGGCGTTTCCGGAGCTGGAAATCGTACCTATTCCGATTTCACGACGCGGAGTCCTATTCCACGAATGACGGCGGCTGGGTTCGACCACACGCCGCGTAATGCGATGCAGATGGTGGACTCGTTCACGACCAGGCCGGGTTCGATGTTCCTGCACTTCGACGGCGAGTTTGCCACGGGCGAGGACCTGGTAACCGGAACGCTCACGGGGCGGAACTTCGGCTGGACACCGGCGCAGTATAGCCAGGCAATTGCGCACATCGCGAAGGTGATCCGGGAAGACAACGGCAGCAGCCAATTGGCCGCCGACCGGCTGGACGGGCTGAGCTATGCGGTGATCTTCAAGGGAACGGATTCGCGAATTACCAGCGACATATTGCTGCCGCCATCGCAGAGGCTGGATGTTTCAACGGCTACGGACCTGCAAATTGTGAACGAAGTGGCGCTGTGCATCACGACCTATATGAAGGACCTGCTGTTCCAGAGGGACGCTTATGGCCGATACATCGGCTCGCCGTATGACAATTTTCTGCGGGTGAATCATCTGTCGCAGGCGCCGCTGGCCGGGGAAACAAAAGCCGCATATAACCAGCGGCTTCTCAATGAGGTGATGGCGCTGAAGAATCCGACCTATATTACCCCGAGCGACGGCTCCTACAAGTACCACGGGCTGCCCTACCAGTTCGGGGCGCTGGAGTTGCAGGGATTGAAAATATTCCTGTCGGCAGCGAGTGTGGGGACGGTGAACGCACATGCGGGCAACTGCGTGGCTTGCCACCAGGCGCCGGACTTCTCGGATTTCGTATTCCATAACAACGGTGTTTCGCAGGTTGAGTACGACGCGGCGAATGGATCAGGAGCATTTATGCAACTGGCCATTCCCACCAATGCGCAGCGTATGGCGAACTTCGACGCGTACATGCCGGCTTCAACCAATCACCCGAATGCGCTGGAGGTGTTTCGCCATGCCGCCGGGACGGGCAAGCCACAGTACGCCGACCTGGGGATGTGGAATATCTATCTGAATCCAGATGTACCCAATCCACAAGCCAATTTGAAGGGCTTTGTGTGTGCGGCGGGAAAAGACTGCTCGATCGATCAGGGGCTTGCATCGACGATTGCGCAATTCAAAACGCCGGTACTGCGTGACCTGCAGGACTCGGCGCCCTACTTTCACAATGGCAGCGCGGCCACGTTCAACGACGTTATCGCCCACTACATCTCGATGTCGTTACTGGCGCGGTCGGGGGCCATGCGCAATGCTCCTCCCGAGTTTGCCAACATGTCTTTAAGTCAAGATGACGTGGCGGCGTTGGTGGCGTTTCTGCAAGCACTCACCGAAGACTACGACGACACATAGAACCCAAGGCAAGGTTCGGAGGCCCCTGTGAGCACTCTGAGTAAGAGTCCACCAAGTAATTCTCTGAACCTTGAGGCTCTGTAGTTCCAGCCAGATATCATCGAGCTTCGCATGGCTGCGCGCACTGCAACAATTCTCGAGTCCCTCGCTGGAACATCCGCCAACTGCGCTGATGCGTTGGCGGATGCTCGCCGTTGGCAAGTCTCAGCGCAAGCCGGTCTGCGGCAGCCAAAGAGATACGGCGCCAATGGATAGGCTCGTTATACAAAGCTGTTTCCAATTCGTGCAGCCAGTCCGCAGAGGCCTTCTGTGCTTCTTCCGCGCCGTGCAGACTCAGCACGGCCTGATGAAAAGCTGCCAGTTGCCGCTCAGCTTCCACCAACAGGGATGGAGCACCAGCGCCACATCCCTCATCGCTTGACTCGATATGAGCATTCTCTAAATCGCGCATTTGACGAACCTCCAGAGCGAATCTCATGTTCGTGGTTTTTTGTGATCAGCCTGTCGGCATATCGGCTCATGCTTCAATGCGGAAGGTTCACAAACTTCGTAGTTGCGGCTGGCGCATTCGGCTTCATTCCCATCGATTCTGCGACGCCGATGCCAAAGTGCACGTAAACTTCCTGGTCATCCTTGAGCGGCATCCAGTAGCCAATGATACGGTTGCCGTTCTGCGTCTCTTCCGTGCAAACGGCGCGATGCTCGCGAAGAGCAAGATTTGCCTTGCATCGTTTACAGGCGCTGCTTACCGCTTCAGGGTTGAGAGAGAAACATTTGACGCCTGCCGGAATGCCAGCCGTACGCGCAAATTCGTTTCTGGCAAGAATCGTCCGATCCTTATGGATCAGCATAACGGGCTCTGGAAAAGGGCCCCACATCGTTTCAAAGGCATCGAGAATCTTTTGCTCGATCATCGGTCAATCTCCTGTTGTGATGTTTTGATCTGCTGTCGAGACGGCAGAGCCAAGGCTTTATTGCAGATATTCTGCGCAGGTTGGCATCTTATTTTTTTCCGCGATCTTCCGGAGGGGCTGAAAAATCCTCAAACGATTGCTTGCCGACTTCGTTCCACCACTGGTCGTATTCGCGCCAGGAGCCCTTTCCGTGTCGATAACCGTGCCCGTGGCGGCCCCCATGCCCTTTCAGACCGCCCACAAGAATACGTGCGAGCAGGAGGAGGCCCACAGCTTGCCAATACGAGATCGATCGGGCTGCAGTCACTTGGGGCAGGACTCCGTTCCACAGCAGCATCACGAAGTATCCAAAGACCACCGCAATCAGGCCAGCCACGATCATCCCGAATGCAACGTGCACTACGACGCGATACATACGGCCGTGCTTCGACTCAACTCCGAATCTATGGTCATGCTGCCACATCATTTTTTGCCTCCCTGTTCTTTTGGGCGATAGTCCGAGAGCAGTTGGCGCAGCTTCGCCACCGCACGGCTCTTGCGCGACAACAGCGTTCCCATCGGTTCATCCCACTCCTCTGCCAAATCGCGAAAGGTGAAGCCATCAATCTCAGTTGCCAACCACACGGCCCGTTCAGGCGGCGAGAGTTTCCCGATTGCCACGCTGAGGCGATTCTGCAATTCCTGTTGCTCCAGGGTCCTCTCCGGGTCTAGTCCTTCGCTTGCAAGTTCAACCTTTTGCGTCCCATCTTCTTCCGCATCGTCGATACGGACTTCCGGAACTCGCGCCCTATGATGGTCGGTGACCCGATTCGTGAGCGAACGATAAAGATACGCGCTCAAATTCTCGATTTCGCCAACCACGTCCGCCCGCCGTAGCAGACCGAACAGTACATCGGAAACGATATCTTCCGCCTCCATGGAATCCTGTTCGAACAACTGTCGCTGAACAAAGCGCAGGAATCGTATCCTTTCGCGGACAAAAATCTCTGCGAGCCGTTTGCGCCCCGGTGCCGTAGAAGATGCTTCCAACTTGCCTCTCACTGTATTGACGGAAGGTCCGCTGGTTTATTGCATAATCCGCGGAAAAGAAGCCCTAGCAGATGATAAAGGCAAATCGTTTGTACTGACGTTCGTGACAGCCATCACATTGTCTCTTCAGCGCGGCGTCTACTATGAAAATGGTTTTCATGTTCATGACCGAGTCAATGCTTCCTCTCTGAGAAGACACTTGCTGCTGAAAACCGGCAAGCACCCGACAGCATGACTGGGCACAGGCGGAAGCATGGCGACCTTCGCAGTTATCCGCAGGAAAAGCGGGCAGTGGCGTTGGGCTCTGCTGCAGTTTGGAGAATTGACCGCACTGGCCTATGTCGTGACTACGGTGGCATTTCAGGTCGGCAGGGTTCTTTTATGAGCTTTTAGGAGACTTTATGCTTCAGAATGCGATTGTCATCGCGTTGCTCGCGGGCGCGGTTTTTCTTGCAGGAAGATCGATGTGGAGAACACTTACGGGGAAGAGGTCCGGATGCCGTTGCGGATCTTCGGCAGGTTGCTGTTCGGTCAAGTCCTGCAAGACTCCGATCGTGAAAGCAAGCGGCATTCAGGAGGCGGCGTCCACTTCCGAAATGCCGAATAACTAAAAACGAGGATGAGTCTGAGCAACAAATCCAGCCCTTGGCGAAGCGGGGCCTGATTGTTCCTCAGCGCATATCAACCGGGATTCGACCCACTAGGTTGTCGATGCAGCATCCTCTCTGAGATCACTCATAACTCTGCTTCTGCCCAGATTTCTTAGATAGG
The DNA here is from genome assembly GCA_015654835.1 of Terriglobales bacterium. Classification (GTDB taxonomy): domain Bacteria; phylum Acidobacteriota; class Terriglobia; order Terriglobales; family Acidobacteriaceae; genus Telmatobacter. The sequence goes on along the minus strand of JAATGG010000209.1, from coordinate 14,056 downwards.
TCGCGATGACAAATAGCATAACCATTGAGTCTCTGAGAGGGCAGCGCGAGGACAGGTCAGAGCCACCGCCCTCCGCGTGGTTTCTCAATGAAACCTCGATCTGGCTGTCGACACAGAGAGAGTCTCGACGCATTTGTGGCGATCTTGAGGGCGAGGGCATTGATATTGAATGGCACAACTTTAAGTCGGATGCCAATAGCGCATTGGAGTGGCCGCGCAGCTTTCATTCCAGTTCTCTGGAATTGTGCCTTAATCTGGCCGGACACGGTTTCCTTCAATCCGCGGAAAATAGGGTAAGCTTTGAACCGGGGACCGCATTCATTCATGTTCCTGGCAACCGCGAGCTACGCGCCTACCGGAAGCCGGGAGAACGCCATCGCTTTCTTACGATCAACTTCTCTTCTTGCTTTCTGCGCGATCAACTGATGGTATGCGAAGCGGCGCTTCAAACACTGGTCAGAGAATTTGTGCCCTCGGGAAGATCCGCGATAAACCTGGGGAAACCAGTCCAACTCACCGCGGAGCATGAACAGTTGATCGCGCTGCTCTTGCGTCCTCAATGTGATGAGGGAGCATGCCAACTCCGGTGCAAAGGCATCGTCTTGCAGTTGATGGCAGACTTCCTGGTTAAGCCATGCTGTGGCAATGAGTCATCGTGTGACCGACAGAAGTGCCTCGCGCAGGAGCGCGTGCGAGGAGTCGTAGCTATTCTGCAACGCGATCTTGCCGATCCGCCAACTCTTGAAGCAATCGGACACGAAGTTGGATGCAGTCCGTACTATTTGAGCCGTACCTTCTCGCGGGAAATGGGCATGACTATTCCTCAGTGTCTTCGCACGCTACGCATGCGATATGCTGCCGAACTACTCAAAAGCGGTAGGTGCAACGTTACCGAGGCAGCCATGGAGGTCGGATACTCCAGCCTGAGCCATTTCAGCCAGGCATTTTGCCAGGCCGTTGGCTGTTGTCCGGCGGCGTATTCTTCACAAACATCCTTATCCCTGCAGGCCGCTGCGACCTGTACAACACTGCGCCCGACCGCGGGGCAGCAAGGCCAGATTCACGATCGGCAATCCAGTGGAGGATATGATTCTCAAATCGACGTATTGCTCGGGAGTATTTGCTGATGCTTGGGCCAGAGCGGCAGGCAACCGGTCAAATCGAGTCGAGCCATAGCTCGGAACCCTGCGTGTCTAATTGCGGTACCGGGATGCACATTAGCAATCTACCGACAAACAATGGCAACCGACCGTTAGCGCGCGTTTCCGGATTCAACTATTTATTAAACATATGAGAAACATTCGACATGCAAATAGGCTTTTTTCTGTTGGCCATCATTGCGGAGGCATTCGTTCTGCAAGAGTATTGAGTATCTTGGCAGTTGCCTTGATGTTCTGCGGAGATGTATTTGCTTCGCCGCCACCAAAGATGTCCGCCGCAGGAGATGACACGGGGATACACGGATGTTCTTTGTTGCGCGGTATCACTCGGCGCAGTTATGGGTTGGGCGATATATGCGGACTGCGCGAGTGGTTAAGCAAATACGGTGGAACGTTGAGTCTTGTAGAAACCAGCGAGGCGCTCGGTAACGTATCGGGCGGCATCAACCGAAGCCCCGAGTACGATGGCCTGACACAGGCGGTTCTGCAGTTCAACACGCAAAAAGCGCTTCACTGGTATGGAGGCACCTTCAACGTCAGTGCTCTTCAGATCCATGGTCAGAATCTGAGCCAGGACAACTTGGCCACGTTGCAGACTGCCAGCGGAATCGAGGCGGATCGCGCAACGCGCCTGTGGGAGCTCTGGTATGACCAGAAGTTCGATCGAGAAGGAAGATACGATGTGAAGATCGGGCAGCAGAGCCTCGACCAGGAATTTATGGTCAGCCAGAATGCTTTGCTGTTCGTGAACACGATGTTCGGGTGGCCGATGTTGCCGTCGGCCGACATGCCCGGAGGCGGTCCTGCGTATCCGCTGTCCGCACTCGGTGCTCGAGCGCACGTGCGTGCCAATTCGTGGACGCTTCTGGCAGGCTTGTTCAATGGCAGCCCGGCGAACCCCAATGCAGACGATTCGCAAAAGCAAAACTCCTCTGGAACAAACTTCCGGTTGAATGATGGCGGCTTGGCAATTGCCGAGTTGCAATACACCTATCCCTCGCTCGGCGCCATGGTTCGCGAAGGCAAAAAGATACCCAAAGGCCGAGTATATAAACTAGGTGGGTGGTATGACACGGAAAAGTTTGCGGACCAGGAATTCGATAACACCGGTCTCTCTCTGGCTAATCCGGCAAGCACCGGCGCGCCTCAGACGCATCACGGCGACTATGCGATCTACGCTGTGGCAGACCAGATCGTCTGGATAAGCCCGGAGGATAATGATCGCACGATCAGCGTCTTCGTCCGTCCCATGGGAACGCCTCTGGCGGATCGCAACCTGATTGATTTCAGCATGAATGCAGGTCTCAACTTCAAAGAGCCAATTAAACATCGCGATGACGATACATTCGGGGTCGGCATGGGCTATACCCATGTAAGCAGTCGGGCTTCAGACTTGGACAGGGACCAGAGAGCCTATACCCCAGGCTATCCGGCCCGCAACGGGGAGACGTTTGTGGAAGTGAGCTACCAGTACCAACGCCTGGTGTGGTGGCAGTTGCAGCCGGATTTTCAGTACGTCTTCAATCCTGGCGCAGGCGTTCCAAACCCGAACTCTTCCACTGGGCAACGGGTAAAGAATGAAGCGGTTATCGGACTACGAATGAACTTCGCCTTTTGAAAGGGAGCCAGTATGAACATACACAGCGCAAAAACATTCATTCTATTTGTGGCGTTGCTCGCGGTGGCGGTTCCATCTCTGCGGGCGGACCAGGCGAAGCCGTTTCTCGAAACCATCCATCATCGCAGGACATTGATATCGACGATTCCGAACAGCGGCGATCTCAATCCCTACGCGGTGATCGTCGCGCCCGTCTCCGCGGGACGAGTTCAGAAGGACGATGTTCTTATCAGCAATTTCAACGGCCTGACCAACCTCCAGGGAACAGGCACTACGGTCGTCGATTACAATCCGTCCACAAAACGGCTGACCACATTCGCACACGTTCCACAGCATCTGCCTCAGTGCCCCGGCGGTGTAGGGCTGAGTACCGCAATGACGATGCTCAAGAGCGGCTGGCTGATCGTCGGCAGTGCGCCCAGCACGGATGGGACTACGCGCACACTTGGGGCAGGATGCCTGCTTGTATTCGATTCCAATGGTCAACTGGCCGCTACCTGGGCGAACGAAAACATCCGCTGCCCGTGGGGTAATGTAGCGCTGATCGACAGCGGGACGAGCGCCACGCTGTTTGTCAGCATGGCCGGATTCGATGTTCCTCCCCTCCAGGTTCGCGATCCTGTTACGGGCTATCCCGTTACCGTAAATAAAGGCACGGTGCTGCGCATCAATCTGTCCATTCCCGAGGGCAAACCACCAGTCATCACCGATCAAACTGTAATCGCGAATGGTTTCGCTCAGAGGGCTGACCGGGATGTCTTTCTGATTGGCCCCACAGGCTTGGTGATGGCTGCCGACGGCACGACGCTCTATGCCTCGGATGCGCTGAGCAATCAGATCGTGGCCATCCCCGATGCTACAACCCGTAAGGACAGCGCAGGCACCGGCCACGCGGTGAGTAAAGACGGACTGTTGCGGCGGCCTCTGGCGATGGCCATGGCGCCAAACGGGAACCTTCTCGTTCTAAACGCTAAAAACGGTCAGGTGGTGGAACTCAATCCACTAACAGGTGAACAATTCGGAGCGCAATGGATTGACAACAACCCCGCGCAATCGCCCCCCGGCAACGGCGATCTGTTCGGCCTGGCGATCAAGCCGGATGGGCGCGGATTTTACTACGTGCAAGATGATGTGAATTCCCTGTTGGAGGCAACTCAATGAACTGGTTTAGAAACTATCAACCGCGTCTGGCCCGCTGGATGCTTATATTTCTGGCGATTGGCCTGATGGGGGGTGCCGCATCAAGTTCAGTCGCAGTTGCTCAGTCGACGCCTGCAAAGGATGTTGTGACATCGAATTGGGGAAAGCCACAGGACCCCAATCAGGCGGAGATGTTTTGGGGAGAGCATCAGGGTGGCATCGAGACAAAACCGCAGCACTTCATGTATTTTGCCGCGTTCGATCTCACCACGAATAATCGGGATGACGTCATCAAGTTACTGAAAGCCTGGACGGCTGCCGCTGCGCGCATGAGCCAGGGCGACACCGCTCAACCGATGGAGAGCGGCTTGAAACTGGCTGTGACTCCAGCAGCACCCAAAGGCGGCGATGCAGACGAAATACCCGATCCAGGCCCCAGAGCGGCGGATACCGGCGAAGTACTCGGAATGCCGCCGTCGCGCTTGACCATCACCTTCGGTTTTGGCGTGGGGCTTTTTGTCAAGGATGGAAAGGATCGTTTCGGACTTGCCACGCGTCGTCCGGAAGCACTGGTCGACATGCCCAACTTCGGTTCCATCGACCAGATGGTCAAAGAGCATACAGGTGGGGATATCGCGATTCAGGCCTGTGCGGAAGATCCTCAGGTCTCATTCCATGCTGTGCGCCAGCTTGCGCGGATTGCCGAGGGGGTGGCGCAGATTCGCTGGGTGCAGACCGGCTACAGGCCGATCGCTGGAGATCGCCACCTGCTTGGATTCTCAGCCGAGGAAAAGACGCCGGGGATGAATGCCCCAGCGGCGCAAGCCATCTGGGCCGGCAAGGAGGGTCCAGACTGGATGCGCGGCGGCAGCTACGTCGTGGTCCGCCGCATCCGCTTCGCGATGGAACATTGGGACCAGATGCCACAAGCCTACCAAGAGGCAGCAGTCGGCGAGATGAAGCACCCTACTAACATGCCGGCAGACCCCGGCCAAGCGACGGTGAAATCCTCCTCGGATAACGTTGTTACCGAGGACAGCACTCCACCGCATTTAGCGCTTGTCTCACCTGGTAGAGATTCAATGGTTCGCCGGTCCTATTCGTACAACGATGGAGTCAATTTCACCACGGAGCGCTGGCCGCCGTGGCGGCAGGGTTTGGAATATGACGCAGGCATGTTCTTCGTTTGCTTTCAGCGAGACCCGCGAACTGGATTCATCGCGGTGTTTCGTGAGATGGCAAGTCATGACTCCAGGTTGAATCAGTTCTGGACTCATGTGGGCGGCGGATTGTTCGCCGTTCCGCCCGGCGCGAAACAGGGCGAGTATATCGGGCAGGGTCTGTTCGAGTCGCGCTGATTTATTGGTACCAGAGTATTGGCTCGTAGGGCGCGGCTAGCCGCGCCTGTGCAACGGAGAGATGACGAGGTTCTTAACTGTGGATGTAACTCAACAGCATTTGCAATACGGCGATGTGATCACACTCAACCGCGATGGAGTGCAGGAGCGACTCATCAACGCAAGCGGCAGCGGTGGTTCTGACGAACTATCGATCTTTGGCGATTTTCCGCCCGCATCAGGCGAAATGGTCGCGCAGCTTGTTTTCGGCGGGTGTGGTTTTGAGCAAGAGGCACGCGCGCGTATGTCCGGCGCAGCATGGCCCGTTCTCTGGGTTCAGGGCGATGTTTGTCCAGGAACTCATTTGTCTGGCACCCAAGCCTTCATCATCGACGGCCGCCCCGTGCGCCGCGTGACTCTTGCCGACCGCATAGTTGGCAGCCTATGGGCAGATGAGGATGCGGATTACTGCCTGCTTGCCGGCATTTTGCCCGCCGATTCTCGCGTGACGCGCGGCGCTCAAACCACCAGCAGCATGGAGCAGATCGAGATGGCTCTGCACGAAGCGGGAATGGATTTCTCGCACGTTGTGCGGACGTGGTTTTATCTGGACGATCTGCTCGCCTGGTACGACGAATTCAACGTGGCTCGTACGGAGTTTTTTCAAAGCCGTGGTGTATTCGACCGCCTGGTTCCGGCCAGCACGGGCATCGGCGCGCGTAATTCCGCGGGCATGGCTCTGGCGGCAGGTGCTCTGGCCATCCGGCCGCGGCATGGGCGCGTCCATGTACAGGAGGTGCCTTCGCCGCTGCAATGCCCGGCTACGGAATACCGCAGTTCGTTCAGTCGTGCCGTGGAGGTGGCATTTCCCGACCATCGCATGCTGATTATCTCCGGCACGGCCAGCATCGCGGCCGATGGCAAGAGCATGTTTACGAGCGATGTCGCGAAGCAGATTCACCTTACGCTGGACGTGGTCGAAGCAATTCTGCGATCGCGAGAAATGGACTGGAACAACACGTCACGCGCCGTCGGCTACTTTCGTGATATTGAGGATCTGCCGATTTTTGAGAGGTGTTGCCGCGATCGCGGAATTGCGCCATTGCCGATGGTGCCTGTGCACGCGACCGTCTGCCGCGATGATTTGCTGTTCGAAATAGAACTCGATGCAATCTCGACGGTTGGACTTGAGAAAGGGAAAGGTATAACCAGTGACACCGCCTACGGAAATTGATAAGTTTTCCAACTGGCTGATTCAGCGCACGGGAAAGTGTCTTGTCGCTGGTCCGTGCAGCGTCGAAAGCGAAGAGCAGATCCTGGGAACAGCAAAGGAACTCGCCCAGTGTGACGTGACATTGTTGCGGGGCGGCATCTGGAAGCCACGCACGCGTCCCGGCTCATTCGAGGGGATCGGAGAGAAGGGTCTGGGCTGGCTTAAATCCGCTGGACGCGCAACCGGATTACCGGTTGCCACAGAGGTCGCAATTCCGGCTCATGTTGAGCAATGCCTGAAGGAGAAGATCGATGTCCTCTGGATCGGCGCCAGGACAACGACGAGTCCGATTGCCGTGCAGGCAATTGCGGACTCCCTGGCGGGAATAGACATTCCAGTCATGATCAAGAATCCCATGAATCCCGATCTGGGATTGTGGATTGGAGCGATCGAGAGAATCCGTCGCACGGGCATCAAGAGGGTTATTGCGGTACATCGGGGTTTCTCAACGCACATCAAACACAAATACCGCAATCAGCCTCTGTGGAACATCCCTCTGGAACTCCGGCACCGGATGCCTGAAGTCCCTATTCTGTGCGATCCCAGTCATATTTGCGGTAGACAACAGTACATTGCTTCAGTTGCACAGGCCGCGTTGGAAATAGGGCTCGACGGATTGATGATCGAAAGCCACTGGCGCCCCGAATCGGCTTTGAGTGATCCAGGGCAACAATTGTCGCCTGCGCAGTTCGGAGAGTTGATAGGGCAGGTTATACGCAATTCCGAATCAGCCATGGCAGGCAACAATCGGGAACTTGGCAATCTCTGGAGGCAGGTTGGCGAGATTGATGAGGATCTGAGCACGCTTCTGAGCCAACGAGTGTCGATCCTCCGGCAAATTGAGGCTTCCAAAACGGAAGAGAGCGGAATCTCGCGCAAAAGCTGGGCAAGTATTTGCGCGACTCGCCTGATGGCAGCAGCCGCAAAGCAACTGCTCGGGAACGGGGAAAGCAAACCTGGCCTATGCGTTTCCGGCTGCCCTCACACGGAAACTCGTTCCGGTGAAAGTCGTAAGTTGATGCTTCACTCTGAAACCAACCCGAACAGCGACTCAATGACGGCCGAAGGGCCAGCCTGAAGTGCGTATTGACCGTAGTTTTCCGTCATGAGTGCGGCTATTGCTGGAGGAGAACCGATGAAAAGCACGAATATGATTTTGGCGGAGCACCACGGATTGGGCAGCGTTCGCATCTGTGAATGCGGCTCTCTCAATCTGAACATTGGTCTCGTTACGCTTCATTTAGATCCTGAGGCCTTTCTGAAAACAGCAGCGCTTTTGCGGCAGTCCGCGGAACAGTATCTAAAGCGCAATGAGTCGATAACTACGGCTTCCGGCTTGTCTCCGGCACTCAGTTCCTCATCTGGTCGGTTCACCAACTAATTATTGGGAAAACAAGCTAGCACGCTCCCAGCTTCCAATTCCCGGATGGCCACTCTGCACTCAAGCTGGTCGCGGTCAGGCTGCGTCATATCGTAGCGACTAAGTGGTTATAGATAGGCTGGTTCGAGAAAGCGGAAATATCCAGGCATGTGTTTCCGTTCACAGTTCCCAGGCCTGCAGTCTCAGAGTCGCGCACTATTTACACGATAGGCTTTGCGACTGTTTCTCTGCCGAAGGACTGCAGTGCCAAATAAACGGGGCCAAATTGCTGAATGTGTCCCTGCTGTTTATCAAATTCGTTGGAGTGCTCTTCCTCATCTTTCACAACTACTTCAGAGCTGCAACTGCCTTGTTCAGCAATTCAATGCTCCGTTCTTTGCTCACGTTGCCCTCATCGTCGGTGTTTATCAGCCCGATCATGGGCCGCCACGGCAGAGACGACGGCGGCGTACATCACTGCTTTCCGCTCCTTGCCCTCTTCCTCTCAGCTAGCTGCTTTCTGCTTATCCGGTTGCCTCAGCTAGCCATAAGCAGTTACTCAGCAACTGCCTGGAATACCTCAATACCTGCCATCTCACTGAAACAACCGGATAAGTGGAAGATGTTTAGTATCGCCATGCACCGGGAAGGGTTGATTTTGAATCGAAGAAGCTTCCTTGGCCGGGATCAGGCAGCTCTCAGTAATCGACAGATGGTCAATTGCGAACAGTTCCCAAGAGCGAGCGTGCGTACAATAGCGAGGCAGTGAATGCGGAGGCTCGGATGTCCAGCGAGCATGATGTCGATTTCCGGTTCCTTACAGAGAACAGCGTTGATATCATCTGTGGCGTTGGCCTGGATCGTGTGATCCATTATGTATCTCCCCCGTCGGTTTACATTGATCATTTCAAGGAGTTCAACGATCAGTACGGACATCAGGTCGGGGATGACTGTCTACGTGCTAATCCGTCTCATTGTCTTTCATGGGCGCGCGGTTTGGATCATACGTCATGAGAAATTTGTTCGCTATAAAGATCCGGGGACATCGTCGGGATTTTTCCATTCTTTTCTTGACATGATTTATGCTGGGAAAAATCTTCAGTTAGTTACAGCTACATTCCTTTATCGTTCAAGTTCGAGCGCTACGCTGAACAACAGATTCTGAGCGGCGAGATTATGCCGACTGGGTGATGGAAGGTTTGCCATGATTGCGAAGATTGCCGAAGTACGCAGAGCCCTTGATCGAGAGGAGGTAGTGCCTTACTTCCAGCCGCTGGTTGAACTCCACACTGGGCGGTTGATGGGGTTCGAAGTTCTGGCGCGATGGGTCCATCCACAGCGTGGTCCGGTCTTGCCGGAGAGTTTTATTTCTCTGGCAGAGAAGGGGGGACTGATTGAACAGCTCATGCAACAGATCTTGCGGAAAGCGTTCGTATCGGCTCCAATTCTACCGGCCCCCATGGTATTAGCCGTGAACGTTTCGCCAACCCAGTTGCTCGATCTAAGTCTGCCCGATCAGATTCGCGATGCAGCGGACGCTTCCGGTTTTCCACTGAACCGGCTGACAATCGAAATCACGGAAAGCGCGCTCGCGCAGGATCTGGAGATGGCGCGGAAGATTGCTCACAGTTTGAAGGAGAGTGGTTGCAAGCTGGCGCTCGATGACTTTGGAACCGGATATTCCAGCCTCCGGCACCTGCAGGCGCTGCCATTCGATGCGCTGAAAGTAGACAAAAGCTTCGTCCAATCCATGACTGAGACACGTGAAAGCCGCAAAATCGTGGCGGCGATCATCGGACTTGGACACAGTCTTGGCTTGATTACCGTGGGGGAAGGTGTGGAGACCGAAGAGCAGGCGGACACGCTCCTCTGCCTCGGCTGTGAAATGGCGCAGGGCTGGCTCTATGGGCGAGCTGTGCCAGCGGACCGAATCTCCGATATTGTTGCGGCTGCGCCAAGGAATTTTCCCGCCCGCCCATTTCCCCCCAACGGCGACGGAGGAATAGCCTCCGACTCCAGCCTCGAAGCGCGGCCTGCGCAGCGCTTGGCCCAGTTGCAGGCCATCTATGATGGCGCTCCCGTGGGTTTGTGTTTCCTCGACCGCAATCTTCGCTACGTGAGTATCAACCGTCGTCTCGCCGATATCGAGGGCTCCTCGGTGGCGTACCACCTGGGACGAACAGTCAAGGAGATCATTTCAGAGATATATCCGTCTGTTGAACCGTACCTTCTTCGCGCCTTGGAGGGCGAGTCGATTAAGGAGGTGGAAATATCCTGGCCAGCGGGCAAACACAACGAACCGACGAGGACCGATCTGATTTCCTATCAGCCGGCGTTTGACGAAGCCGGAGAAGTGATCGGCGTCTCAGTGGCAGTTGTAGATATCACGGAACGCAAGCGCACTGAAGAAGCGCTCCGTGAAAGCGAAGATCACCTCCGGCATATTGTAGAGATCAATCCGGAAACTCCGTGGGTCATGGATGCCGATGGCAACAACCCGGACCTAAGCTCCCAGTGGGTACAGAGGGCGGGATTGACAAGCGAGCAAACGCGCAAGCTGGGGTGGATGGATACCCTTCATCCGGAGGATATCGTGTCCACAATGAAGGTATTACGGGAGGCCCTGAAGACTGGGACTCCCATCGATGTCGAGTACCGGGTGCAGGGCGAGGATGGGGCGTGGCGGTGGATGCGGTCTCGTGGGTCGCCGCGTTTTGGACCCTTGGGAGAGATTCTTCGTTGGTATGGCAGCGTGGAGGACATCGATGAGCGCAAACGGCTGGCAGAAGCTCTGCGACAAAGCCGGAATTAATTCCGTTTGCGATGCTGGCATTTGATGAATGCGGCAATGACCGGTTTTGTTTTTGCCAGTCCTATTAGGGCTGCACAACAAGAATGCCTTCGCTCGGTGACGTGGCATCCTAGGAAGCGTACAAGAAAGCCAAGTCATCTGTGTCCGCAATCAAGCGGAGGCGCAAGAGCAGGAACGATTTATAGAGTCGAACTATACGGATTTTTGTGTTCCCATATCTTTCGTATCGGGGTCGAGGGTGGCTTCCTTTATCCAGAAGCGCTCTTCGAACTCCAATACGGGCATTGGCTTTCCGAACAGAAATCCCTGCGCTTCTTCGCATCCTTTTTTGCGCAGGCGGTCGCGCTGTTCTTCGGTCTCCACGCCTTCGGCGATTACCGCAAGGCCGAAGCTGCGCCCGAGATGAAGAATGGCGCGCACGATTGCCGCATCTTCCGGCGAAGTGCAGATGCCCTGAATAAAGCTGCGGTCGATCTTGAGGCGCGTTAGAGGATAACGCTTGAGCAGACTGAGCGAGGCATAGCCGGTTCCGTAATCATCGAATGTGATGCCTACGCCGTCCGCGCGAAGCTCGCGTAGAGGACCAAGCATGGCTTCGTCATGCCGCAGAATGATGTTCTCTGTGATCTCCAGCTCCAATGCGGATGGGGCAAGGTTTTCCTTTACCAGGATCGCCCGTACCTTTTCCGCCAGATCGCCAGCTCTGAATTGAGCCCCGAAGAGATTGACTCCGATGCGAAAGTCCGGCGCGACAGAGGTGCGCCACAATGCGGTCTGTGCACATGCCTGCTGAAGGACCCAGTCGCCAACCTGGGCGGCAAGAAGTCCCATCTCCAATGCTGGCATGAAATCCGCAGGCAAGAGTAAACCTTGCGTGGGATGCCGCCAGCGGAGGAGAGCCTCGGCTCCGACCAGCACTTCATCCGATAGACGTACTTGCGGCTGGTAGAAGAGTTCGAATTCATTCAACTCGTAGGCCTGCCGCAACTCGCCTCCGTAGGCGCGTCTATGGAGGGCGGCCTGCCGCAGGGGCTGCGCAAAAATACGTCTGCAATGCTTTCCTTCCGCCTTCGCCTGATACAGGGCAAGGTCAGCATTCGAGAGCAATTCATGCGCATTGGCGCTATTCAGCGGCCATGCCGCCACACCGGCGCTTGCCCCTACGTTTACGAACTGTCCGTCAAGAATGAATGGCTCGGAAATTACCTTGATTGCAGTATCGGCAATGGCGGAGGCAAACACCGTATCTTCTACCTCAGGTAACAACAATGCGAACTCGTCACCGCCCATGCGGGCGACGGTATCTATCGGTCGAACACAATTGAGCAGGCGAGCGGCTACCTGCTTGAGCAACATATCGCCTGCGGAATGACCGAGAGAGTCGTTCACATCTTTGAATCCGTCAAGATCGAGAACAATGACCGACATCGGCGTGGAGGATATTGCACCCTGGACAATGCGGTTTCGCAACACCATGCGGTTCGGCAGCTCCGTCAGTGAGTCGAGATGCGCCAGGCGGAAGAGCCGATCTTCGTTCGCGCGCCGCTCGGTGATGTCTCGAACAATTGAGCCAAAGCTCACTATGTCGCCGTCGCGCCACATCGACAGCGACAATTCGACCAGGAACTCGGACCCATCCTTGCGCCGGGCCTCCAGTTCGACAGTCTTGCCGATCCATTGAGAGGTGCTGTTATCCGTCCGCACCCCCAGATCGTCGGCACGGCGGTGGCGCATCTGGTCTGGCAATACAAGATCGATGGATTGCCCTAGAATCTGCTCTTCCGTATAGCCGAAGAGAGATACCGCGGCCTGATTCCAGAAAGAAATCATTCCTTGCTGGTTCGCGCAGATAATCCCATCCGGAGAAGTAGCGGCAATCTGCTCAAAACGGACTTGGCTGGTACGGCGTGCTTTGTCCAGGCGGTGAAGTTCCATCTTGTCCAGTACAAGAGAAGCAATATCCTTGAGGTTCCTCCTATCGCTGTCAGAAAAACTATTCCGCGGTTTCGTGTCGATAATGCAAAGAGTGCCCAGGCCATAGCCTGACGGAGTAATAAGGGGCGCGCCTGCGTAGAAACGAATCTTCGGTCCCCCCGTTACTACAGGATTGTCGAAGAATCGCGAGTCCAGCGTAGCGTCCAGAACCACGAAGACATCTTTTTGCGCAATCGCATGAGCGCAGAACGATATGTTGCGGTCGGTTTCGCAGATATCGGTGCCCACTTTCGCAGTGAAGAACTGCTTCTCTCGTTCAAGCAGAGAGACGAGTACGATAGGGGCGTCAAAGAGATTGGACGTTAACTCGACAATTGTTTCGAGTTCGACCTCCATGTTATGGCTGTCTACGCCATATTCACCTAGCGCGGCCAGCCGGGCGTCCTCATTGGGCAAGAAGGGGGGAACACGCATAGACTCCTTCTCCTTAGGAATAGCATTTTAGTCGAGATATTCAACGTCCGCTGGGCTATATCGATCTCAGCGGGATAAAGCCTGCATTATCAGTATGAAACCCCGTCCAGGGAGCGCAGCTGATTGAAACTAAAAGCGCGGATGCAGAATATAACAGCATCGGGCCTATAATGCCCTCCCCAAGAGGAACGCTGGCGAGTATCGACTGAGGAGTTATGTCTGGCCGTGGACAGTTGGAGTAAACTCGCTAGCCAGGCAGGGCCAGACGAACAGCCGTGCTCAGAATGCTATTGGGCCCCGGACCTTCATTCGCTCATTGCCAATATGATCGATAGGACGAAGTGCATCTCACGCGTGGCTCAAAGTTTCGCCCAACCAAGCCATCGCCATTGTGGAGAATCTGTCCGGATCGTGATGAAGGATGTGATGGATGTAAGGCCGGTGGTCGATCCCCTTTGGTTCGGCGAAGACTATCTTGATTTATTCGCAGCCGCCGGACTCCGCGTCCGATTCGCTCCCACTATACGCGCTAATGGCGTTACGATACAGGCATGGGTTCCAGCGCAAAAATGTCTCCCTAGTTCGACAGGTTCAACGCACTCGTGGGCAAGGTTTTGTCTGTCCCAAAGGATGTTCTAGACCAGCGGCTCGCGGAGCACGAGAAACAATCCAAAGTGAACCCCAAGAGGCGTGGGACGAAGACAAAGCCGGTGTCGAAATAACCGCTAAATATAGAAAAATCAGAACCTAAACTGCCTTCCCCTCCTTGATTTCAATTCTTTGATTTCAATTCTTTTCCCTGGTTCTTAAGATGGTCGAGGCCAGGATTTGCGGGGAGTTGTTTAGTCGGCACAGAGAACTTCCTTTCATTTACCCGAGGTCCGCACAAAAACGGGTTGAACGTCAGTTCAGTCGAATTGGGAAATTCGTGGGTGCACTTCTGCCCT